>DGVM01000107.1:398-5123 GCA_002395925.1 Bacteroidales bacterium UBA4284 | reverse complement strand
GATTCCCTCAGGCAGGAGACCTACAAACTCCTCCGGGAGACCGAATGCATCAATTTCGTGGGCAACATGGAAAGCCGCGACCTGCTGAGCGGGGCGTACGACGTAGTCGTAGCCGACGGATTCAGCGGCAACGTGCTGGTAAAGACCACCGAAGGCACGGCGCTCGAGCTCCTTAAGAAACTCAAGAAAGACATATACTCCAAGCTCATCTACAAACTGGGCGCGGCCCTCATGGCCAAGATGTTCAAGGACGAGAAGGAGTTCATGAATTACCAGAACTACGGCGGCAGCGTGCTCCTGGGCACGTCGAAGGTCGTAGTGAAGGGCCACGGCAGCAGCAAGGCGGTGGCGGTGCAGAAATGCATCGAGCAGGCATACACCATCCAGACTTCCGCCCTCGGCCCCAAAATAGAGGAAATCATTTGCAAATACGATCATTATCAATAGTTATGTTCGACAAAGTACAAGCCATTCTGGCAAAACAGCTGCGGCGCGACCCGTCAACCATCACTCCTGATTCAGAAATCAAGAAAGACCTCGGCGCCGACTCTCTCGACATCCTCCAGCTTCTCATGAGAGTTGAGGACGAATACGGTATAGTCATTCCCGACCAGGAACTTGTCGGCTTCGTAAAGGTCAGCGACGTCGTGGCGTTCCTGGAAAAACAAGAGACTCAACTCTGACAAAACATGGATAAAGTAACCCTGCACGACAAGACTTTCCGCAAATTCATCTTCCACTCCCGCATCGAGGAGGCCATAGAAGAGGTTGCGGAGCGCATCAACAAAGACTTCGAGGGCTGCAGCGACGTCCCCGTAGTCATTTGTACTCTCAACGGAGCACTCCCCTTCACGGGAGAGCTTTTCATGAGGCTCAAGTTCAACTGCGAGCTCGGCAGCCTTAAACTCAGTTCGTACAGGGGCACAGAAACTACCGGAACCGTCCTCACGGTCCAGGGGCTCAGTACGGATGTACGCGGCAAGAGGGTCATCGCCTGCGAAGACATCGTCGATACAGGCAACACCATCCTGGCCCTGCGCGAGCTGCTGCTTGCCAACGGTGCCAGCGAAGTGCGGATATGCACCATGCTCCTCAAGCCCGACGTCTACGACAAGGACGTAAAGCTGGACTATGTAGGGATGGAAATTCCCAACGACTTCATAGTAGGTTTCGGCCTCGATTACAACGAACTCGGCCGCAACCTGCAGGATATTTACGTTTTAGACAAATGAAATACTACCTGATTTTTGGCCCTCCCGGAGCGGGGAAAGGCACCCAGGCCGTCGTCCTGGCAGAAAAATACAATCTCAAGCACATATCGACCGGCGCTCTTCTGCGCGCGGAAATAGCGGCAGGCACACCGCTCGGCAAACAGGCCGAAGTCCTTATCGACGACGGTCAGCTGGTTCCCGATGAAATCGTCGAGGCCATGATAGAGAACGCCTTCAACACCGTCAGCGGAGTCGATGGATTCCTGCTCGACGGTTATCCCAGGACTGTCCCTCAGGCCGAGGTGCTCGACAAGATGCTCACAGCGCGCGGAGAGAAGCTTACCGGCGTCATCTCGCTCATGATTCCCGACGAAATCGTGCACGAGCGCATAATGGGACGGGCCAAGGTTGACGGGCGTGCCGACGACGGCGACGCCGAAATCATCAACCACCGCATACGCACCTACCATTCCCAGACCGAGCCTCTGATCGACTACTATAAGGCCAAAGGCCTTTATCACGAGGTAAAGGGCTATCCCGGCAGCATCGAAGAAATCCGGCAGAGGGTCATCGCCCTCGTAGAATCGATTTAAGCAATGGCAGCCAGGGTCAAGGAAGACATAGGCGCAGTAAGCCGCAAACTCATAGAAGACGCCAAAGCCGGCATTTTCAAACCGGTATATGTGCTTATGGGCGACGAGCCCTTCTACCCCGACCTTGTCTGCCAGGCTATCATCGACAATTGCATCGACGAGTTCGGAAAGGATTTCAACGAGACGATATGCTACGGGGCCGATGTCACAGCAGAACAAGTGATTACCTCTGCCCGCCGCTTCCCCATGATGGCCGACCGCCAGCTGGTTGTCGTAAAGGAAGCGCAGATGCTCAAGGGCATAGAAGACATCGCCATCTATTGCAACGAGCCGCTCGAGTCCACCGTCCTGGTGCTGCTGATGCACAAGGCCGCGCTGGACAAGCGCAAGGCCCTGTACAAGAGTGCTCAGAAAGTAGGAATCGTCCTCGACAGCCCGGCCCTTCGCGACTACGAACTGCCCGCATGGATAGGCCGGTACTACTCGGAAAAAGGTCTGCAGATTGATCCTGCAGCGGCAAACCTTCTCGCCGAATCGGTAGGAACCGACCTTTCTACAATAGCTGTAGAAACCGACAAACTCCTTAAAAGCTTGCCCGAAGGAACCACCAGCGTATCTGTAGCAGATATTGAGAAGAACGTTGGTATATCGCGCCAGTTCAGCATCTTCGAGCTCACGAAAGAACTCTCCTACCGTAATGCATCAAAGGCTCTGAGCATAGCGGCCCACCTGGGCAATGCAGCCCGCTTCAACATGCCTCAGGCAGTAAGTGCGCTCTTCATGCATTTCTACCGCATCCTAAAGTACGGCGCTTTGCTGTCCCGAGGCGGACGACCGTCCGAAGAGGACAAGGCGACAGCCCTTGCCGGAGTCAACCCGTACTTCTACAAGGAATACGACGCCGCAGTGAGGAATTATCCCCTGCCAAGCGCGATGAAAGTCACCTCCCTCCTGTGCCAGTACGACTACCTCGGCAAAGGTGGCGACGGCGGTGCCGCAACTCCTGCCGAACTGCTCGTCGAACTGACAGCCTCTATCCTCAATTCTTAGAATCTCTTTTCCGGAAGCTGTGACGATCTATGACCTTGGTGTCCTCGGTGAGGGCATCGAGCGGCTCTTTGAGTTTCTCCGGATAGTTGTACAGGCTTGTCAGATAACGCATTGCGCTGACAAAATAGAAGCCGTCGCAGAAGCGCTCGTCGGTAACTATCTGCAGAGGCATCCTCTTGCCGGGTACGACCTGCCCTCCGGACACCACGGGAACCAGCGATTCCTTGCCCATCGAGAAGAACATACCAGTCGTTCCAAAATCGTAAAGGTGATGGAAAATGGAAGGGCCCTTTATCGATTTGAGATTGGTTATGAATGCCGAAGTATGGAAGGGGCTCAGTTTGATTATGAAGTTGGGCAGCATGCTGTGCTTGTCGAGGAACTTCAGCGTCCCGACCAGGAACTTGATTATGATGTTCGGGGTAAATGTGAGTATGCGGGCCAGCTTGTCGGTGCCGTTGTTTGCGTCCATGTGGTTGTTTTCGGCTATTGCGGCATTGACCTTGTCACGCACCTCGGCTATGGTCTCGAGCCCCGAGAATCTGAGCTTGACCAGTGAGTCGGAGGCATTTGCGTTGAGATTCTTCTTGACCACGAAAGAGACTTCTATCGCATTGTGCATATAGATGCGCCCGTTCATGATAAAGCGGTTGATGCGCGGGAACTTTGCTATCGTCCTCACAAGTCCCGCGATCACGATATGCATATAGTTGTAAGCCTGGCCTTGCGCGCCTTCCTCTTTCATGAAGTTGTCGAAGGGCTCGCAGGGGCAATCGTAGCTGGTGAGATTCTGGGAATCATGACGGTGTGTCATGATGTGCGGAATGATTCGCTGGATAGGGTCGATGTCTTTGACCTTCTTTCCGTCTGGTCTGAATCCAAACATAGTTTTAGTGAATAGTTTTCACAAAAATAAACATTTTCCCGCCAAATACAATCCATGAGTCCGGAATTTGCATTTCTGACGAATAATGTGCAACTTTGTATGCTTTTCCGGGGCTGTTCTGGTTTTGACAGCATTGACGACGGAAGGTAAGCACGCCGGGAGTAGGCAACTGGCCCGTAAATCCCAGATGTCAAACAATTAGTAGGCAACTACAACTATTCATACGCTTGCTAAGCTCCAAGAGCGAGAGCATTAATCAGAGCCGCCAAGGCTGCGGCACTGACGTATATCCCTCCGGCTTTAAGCCGCTTATGTCCGGACCAAGGGGTATCATCCAAAGCGGATGCGCGGAGCTGCCGCCTCCAGGCCCCGTCAAGATTCAGAGGATAAGCTGCGGACCAGGGCGTCTTCCCTCATTCCGCCGCCGACAATCAAAGGAAGAATAAGCGTGTAGAAAGCCTTTTGGCGCTTTGTTTGGACGCGGGTTCGACTCCCGCCAGCTCCACAAAAAAGGGGTCGGTCACTTTTGCGGACCGGCCCCTTTTCTGTTGGAAAACCCTTGACGGCATCCTCTATTTGATGACTCCCAGTTCGCGGCCCACCTTGACGAACGCCGAGATGGCCTTGTCGAGTTGCTCCCTGGTATGGGCGGCCGAGAGCTGCACGCGTATCCTGGCTTCTCCCTTAGGCACCACAGGGTAGTAGAATCCGGTCACGAAAATACCCTCCTGCGCCATTGCAGCGGCGAATTTCTGACTCAGCGGGGCGTCGTACAACATGACGGCGCAGATAGCGCTCTGGGTGGGTTTAATGTCGAAGCCCGCAGCAATCATCTTGTCGCGGAAGTAGGCGACGTTCTCCTGCTGACGGTCGTGCAGTTCATCACTTTCGGAGAGTATCTTGAATGTCTCGATGCCGGCGGCGCAGATCATCGGCGGCAACGAGTTGGAGAAGAGGTAAGGGCGGCTGCGCTGACGGAGCATGT
>DGVM01000107.1:0-347 GCA_002395925.1 Bacteroidales bacterium UBA4284 | reverse complement strand
TGACGGAGCATGTCGATGATTTCCTGACGGCCGGTGGTGAATCCGCCCACGGCGCCTCCGAAGCTCTTGCCGAGGGTTCCGGTGTGGATGTCGATGCGTCCGTAGAGGTTGTACAGTTCGGCCACTCCCCTGCCTCTCTTGCCAACTACGCCGGCGCTGTGGCTCTCATCTACCATGACGAGGGCGTCGTACTTCTCTGCGAGGTCGCAGATCTTGTCCATCGGGGCGACATTGCCGTCCATGGAGAAGACGCCGTCGGTTACGATGATGCGGAAGCGCTGGGCCTGAGCCTGCTGCAGGCACTTCTCGAGCTCGCCCATGTCGGCGTTGGCATAGCGGTAGCGCAC
>DGVM01000006.1 GCA_002395925.1 Bacteroidales bacterium UBA4284 | reverse complement strand
CGCAGTAAACCTGTATGCCGGGTTCGTCGGTATACACCTTCAGTTCAATCCCGGAAACCGGAGAATAGAGAGATGCAGCCACTACGCTGTCGTCGCCTGCGGTGTCAAGCACCCAGTTGTGGTCATAGCCGTGACCGTTACGAAGCTGCTCATAGTCCGCATCGATGTCCTTTCCTATCGCCTTGGGGACACGGAAATCCATAGGGGTTCCCTCAACCGGCCATATCTCCCCGGTAGTCATGAAAGTGTCGTCCACAGGAGTGAAACGGGATGCGTTTATGTAGAGTTCGTCGTCCAGGATGTCATGCCTGCCGGGTTCTCCGGAAAGATTGAAATAGGAGTGGTTGGTCATGTTGACGACCGTAGGGGCGTCGGTAACGGCTTCGTAGCGGATGTCAAGCCTGTTGTCGTCCGTCAGGGTGAAGGTCACGCTTGCGGTGACGTTGCCGGGGAAGCCCTGGTCGCCGTCGGGAGAGACCCGCTCCAGTTTCAGCCGGTTTGCCGAGACCTCCACGGCTTTGTAGAACTGATACTGCCAACCCCGGGTGCCGCCGTGAAGGCAGTGTCCGTAATTGTTCCTGGGCAGCTGGTACTGTTTGCCGTCGATGCTGATGAGGCCGTCCTTGATGCGGTTCGCATAGCGGCCGATGCTTGCGCCGAAATCGGTCTCGTTGCGTTCCGGATAATAATCCTTGAGATCGTCGAAGCCCAGCACGACATCGCGCACGCGCCCTTCGCGGTCGGGCACCAGCAGCGAGACTATGCGCCCGCCGTAATTCGTAATCGAGGCCTCCATGCCGGAAGCGTTGCGGATGGTGTAGAGCTCGGGTTCCCGGCTGTGGCAGGCCGCAAGCGCCAGGACCAGGACGGCGAAGATCAGTTTTTTCATAACTATTTGACTCTTAATTTTCTGCCTATTCTCAAAGTGGTGGTGGGGCTGATTCCGTTAAGCTTGCAGATGGCGCTCACTGTAGTGTGATATCTGGCCGCCAGCCCCAGCAGGGTATCCCCCGATTTGATAGTATGGTACTGGGCGGCCGCCATCTCCTTTGCGATGCGCTCGGCCTCGGCCCTGTCCTCTTCTTCGGTCTTGTATATCTCCTCTTCCTCGTCTTCCGACTCGGGATAGTACTTCGAGGTGTTCGAGAGATACTTGCGCTTGAGCACGAAGTATCCGTGCCGGAGGGTGCCGGTCTCGAAGTCCATCAGCCACTGAGGGTCGAAGGCGTAGCCCTCGTAGCGGGTCTCGAAGTGTAGATGAGGGCCCGTGGAGCGGCCCGTGGAGCCGCCGAGGCCTATCACATCTCCCGCCGAAACGAAGTCGCCCGCCTCGACCTTGCGCGCCGAAAGATGGGCGTAGCTGGTCTCGAGCCCGGAAGCGTGCCGGATGACCACGATGTTGCCGTATCCCTTGTAATACATCGAGCAGCGCACGCGGCCGTCGAAGGCCGCATACACCGGAGTGCCGTGCGCCAGAGGCAGGTCCACGCCCGTATGATTGCGGCGCCTGCGCCAGCCGAAGGGGGAAAACACCTTCACCTGACGGGGGCAGCAGAAACGGCTGGCGGAGTCCGCCAGGCAGAGTGTGACCCGGAACGGCAGGTCCTCGAGTTTCGAGTCGTACGGGTTGAGCACGTTCTCTTTCCAGGCCTTGCGGAAAACGGCGCTGTCCGACATTGCCGCGACGTCCCGCATATAGTGCCAGGTGCCGTCGTTGCAGAGAACTATCTTGATTACGGGGTCGGATGTTTCGAGGGTATCGTGGACAGAAGGATTATTGCCGGGAATCAGGGATTTCACCGGTTTGAGGACTTCGCGGGGTATGAGTTCCTCGGCCTCCTTGAGGCTGAGACGATGCTCCTGCGCTCCCGCCGTCAACGACAGGAACGCAAGCAGCACTGTTATCACCTGCTGTTTCCCCATCTATGCCCTCTTCCCTCCGAACTGCCCTTCGATGATGGCCGCAGCCTCGGCGATCTTCTCTTCGAGGAGCTCGTCGGTGGTCGCCTCGCAGATAAAGCGGAGATAGGGCTCGGTGTTCGAAGGACGGATGTTGAACCACCACTGCGGAAACTCCAGGCGATAGCCGTCGAAGTCCATGACCACATCGGGCTTTTCCACAGATTCGAAGTGCTTCTTCACTGCCTCCATAGCGCCGGCCTTGTCTTCCACGCGGAAATTGATCTCGCCGGAATTCTTGTATTTGGCAAGTTCGTCTATCTGCTGGCTGAAAGTCTTGCCCTGCCTCTTTAGGGCGGCGACGATGCGCAGCACGATGATGCTGGCGAGCATTCCGCTGTCGGAGTAGAAGAAGTCCTTGAAATAATAATGGCCTGCAAGTTCGCCGCCCCAGAGGCCGTCGATCTCGCGGAGTTTGGGCGCTGCGAAGGCGCGGCCGACACGCCAGGTGTGGAGTTCGGCACCGTACTGCTGCAGATACTCCCCTACCGCCTTGGAGGAACGGATTTCCTGGAGCACGCGGGGATTCTTCTCGCCTCGCTCGCCGCAGAAATACAATGCCATCATCGCGATGATCAGGTCGGGGGCCACGAAGCGTGCCTTGTCGTCGACGAACATCACTCGGTCGGCATCTCCGTCATAAATGACGCCGAGGTCGGCCCCGGACTTTGCGACAAGGTCCTTGAGAGGCTGTACGTTCTTGGGAATCAGCGGATTGGGCTCATGGTTGGGGAAGCGGCCGTCGATGGTATCGAAGAGCCACTCGGCGTTTTCGCCCTTGTAGATTT
>DGVM01000216.1:3283-4068 GCA_002395925.1 Bacteroidales bacterium UBA4284 | reverse complement strand
GGCAATGCCGGATTCCAGCAGTTCGACATCGACAAGGACGGCAATATTTATTACGCCACATCGAGTGCAGATTATTACAGGATACTTGTCGATAAAGTCGTCCCTTCGAAGGGCGGCTCCGACAAGGTAGAGGCGACCATGACCTTCTACTATTCCGGACACCTGACCGGCATGAGCGTGGAAGACGCTGCCGACGGGACTTATATCTGGATCCCCGAATATGCTGGCAAGAATACGAGCGAGAGTTCCAGCCAGTATAAGGAATACTGGGGGATGCAGACCATAGGCCGCGTGAAGTTCGAGAACGGCAAGAAGGTTTCGCCGGACGATCCTTCCATCGAGCATTTCTGGCTCGGGAACACCCTGAGCACGATGAACGTGGCGGTCGATCCGGACCACGACATCATCGCATTCTGCTTCCATGATCCGCAGTACGGTACCGGGAATGACGGAACCAGCCGCCGGATCCGCATGTACAAGCTGAGCGAGGTGATGGCCCTGCCGCTGGAAGACTGCACCCTCAAGGAACGCACTTATGGCGGCGACGGGGCGCCGGATGCCTCCCAGGTTACGCATACCCCCACCATCAAGGCCCGCAATGTGCTCAAGCTGACACCCGTGGCGGAAATCGGCACTCCCAACAAGGGAAAGACTCCCGACGATATCTGCTATTATGCATGGCAGGGCTTCGACGTGTATGACGGAAAGGTATACTTTGTGGAAGGAACCGCCGTCAAGAATATGGGAGGCTCCCGTGCGGCTCTCACAATCTGGAACTACGACGG
>DGVM01000216.1:0-3162 GCA_002395925.1 Bacteroidales bacterium UBA4284 | reverse complement strand
GGAATCACCGAAACCGGTGCCATGGAATCGGAAGGCGTAAAAGCGTGGAACGGAAATCTTTATCTCGGATTCAACTCCTGGGGATACAAGGGCTCCAATGCCGTGCGAGGAAATGTTTTCAAATACGATTTGCCTGAATGAACATGAAAAAGACGCTTTTGATACTTTGTGCATTCCTGGCCCTGACGGCCTCGAGTTGCGATAAACAGAACACGGCATCGCAGGAGCAGGAGGCCGCCAAGGGTGAATATGTGCTTTCGTTCTCATCCGACACCCTCCGCTACCTCGGCGTAGGGGAGAGCCTGAGTTTTGAAGTGAAGGTGGCCGCCGCTCCTTCCGAAGACAAGACCATAAGCCTGTATGTCCCCGCCAACACAAGTGAATACTGCCGGGCCTACAACTATAAATATGCCGCTGTAGCCCAGCCTCTGGCCAAATCGATGTACACCCTCGGAACGGCCGAGTTGAAGGCCGGACAGACCGAAGCTGTGCTGAAACTGGATATCGACCAGTCCGCCGTGCACGCCGCAGTGAGCGAGAAGCCTTTCCTGATCCCGCTCTCCGTGCAGAGTACGGACGGTACGATGAAGAGCCACGACACGCGTTATGTGCTGGTCCCTTCCTACTCCGTTTCGGAAGAAGGAAAGACCAGGGTGCACACTGCCGGAGCCAGCTCTTTCCTGGAGATTTCCTATCCTTATTCCGGGAATACCAAGGCGCTGATTTTCTGCCCCGGCGGCGGTTACAGCTCGCTTGGAACCAAGGATGTCGAAACCTGGGAAGGACAGGGCATCACCATGGCCCTGCTCAACTACACTCTCCCGATAAACGAACTCATAGGACGGCACGACCTTGTCATCCAGGATGCGGGCGATGCAGTGGATATCATGCGCGCGAACGCTTCCCGCTGGGGAGGTTACTCGCAGGTGGGCACGGTCGGCCGTTCTGCCGGAGGACATCTTGCAGGACTCACGGCGAATCTATTCAAGGGCAAGGTGGACTACCAGATCCTGCTTTATCCCGTAATCAGCATGGATATAGCCCGTTCCCACGAGGGTTCAGTGCTTCATTTTCTCGGTTACAACCGCTCCCAGGCCGACGTGGATGCCTATTCCCTCGAAAAGATCGTGACGGCTGACACACCGCGCGCCTTCGTGGCCTACTCCTACGATGATGCCGTGGTCCCTCAGAAATACAACGGTCCTGTGTATGTGAAGGCCCTCCAGGCTGCCGGAGTCGAAGTCCATGACGATCCTCACGACACCGGCGGACATACTACCGTCAACTGGTCGAATTTCCCTTCCGATATGCATGCATGGCTTAAAACGTTCTGAGTATGAAAAAGATTCTGACATATACATTCGCCGTCCTGCTTGCGATTGCGTGCGGCGGCCCCAAAGAGGTGCAGCCCGACGTTACTGAAGGCGAGATCGTGCCTCCCGCATACCTGCGTTACGATGCATCGGCATCTTCCGCGGAAGCGCTGGCGGTCATTTGGAACAGCGAAGACGCATATCGCAACGGCGCGGCCTCCTATACAGTCCAGCTGGTGAAAAACCAGGACGAAGAGATCGCCGACGGCGAGATCTCCAAGACGGTAATGTCCTATGCTCCCCGCCGGAATGACGCCTGCGTTTTCTTCGATCTCGCGCAGTTCGAAAGATACTATGTACGTATCCGTGCCGATTTCAGCAAGGGATCTTCCGACTGGGTATATATAGTGGATGACTCCGGGCTCCCCACGGTGGTCGAAGTCGGGCGCGGCCCTGTGGAGGGCGGCATCGCTCCCACTGTCGAACCTGAAATTCGCCTTCTGAGAGCTTCTGCCGGAACGATCACCGTCGAGTGGTCCGTGACCGGATTCGAGGAACTCGCACAGGATGTCAGGCGCGGTTATCACATCGCGCTCTACAAGGATGAAGCCGGCACCGACCTGGATGTGGCGTGGGGCCTTGACAGGTCTTTCTTCGAAGGGAACTACCTCGCCGGCTCCGCCGACATTTCCTTCCCGGCCTTCGTCTTTACGGGATTGGAAAGCGGAAAGGACTATTGGGTCGAGGTGAAGGATTCTGTCTCCACCCTCAAGAGCCCGCTGTTCAAGGCAAGCACCGCGCAGTCGCAGGTGGTTCAGGTCGGCACGGCTCCCGCCAAGGCCGGCGACGTCCTCCTCTATGAGGACTTCGACGAACTGCTCTGGGGCGGCCAGGCGTGGCCTGTTGCAAACGGCTACAATACAATGCAGCGCATCAATGTCTCCTCCTTCGCCGAGGCCAGGGCTTCCGGGGAAGTGGAGATAGACGCCGAGAACGGTTTCTATCCCGTCACGTCCGGCACTTCCATGGTGCTGTTCTCCACCATCCAGAAACTGGTCCCTTCCACCAGGCTTGCGGACTGGGGGCAGGTCTGCGAAAACGGCAACAAGCTCCAGATAGGCGCCAAGGCTGGACAGATACTGCTCGGATCCAACAATCTTGTCGGGGAAATCGTGACGCCTCCCATCACCAACATGTCGGAGGTCGGTACGGTCGAACTCAGTTTCGACGCAATGCCGTCCTACATACGCGACAGGCAGGATTTCAAGATTGAAGTCATTTCCAACTCCACGTTCAGCACCGCCAACAACGTGGTGACGGTTGCCGACGGCGGCTCCTACATTACATCGGCATTCGATATCGAACCCGGATATGAATACAAGCGCTATACGGTCGAGATAGAGAACTTCCCTGCAGGTGCGAGGATAGGCCTCGGCGGAAACCGTCCGGCCGGATACAGCGGTCAGATGCGTTTCATCCTGGACAATGTCTGCGTGAAGCTTCTGAAATACGGTGAAACCGAGGTGGTCCTCGCAAAGCCTGTCATCACTTCGGCCATGCCTGCCGTGGGCGGCGCCCTTGTTTCCTGGAACGCCGTTCCCAAGGCAGCCACCTACGCCATTCAGTTCCGCAAGACAGGAGCCGCCGACTGGACCGACTTCCCTCATCTCATCGCAGATACCAAGGCGACCGTTACTCCTTTCGAAAAGGATGTCGAATACGAGGTGCGCATCCAGGCGCAGGTGGGCAAATCCAAATCGGAGTGGTCCGAAAGCGTGAAGGTAAAGTCCGCACCCTTTCTCCAGCATCTCGTTTTCATCAACGACACGCAGGTGGGATTGACCTGGAG
>DGVM01000059.1 GCA_002395925.1 Bacteroidales bacterium UBA4284 | reverse complement strand
CTGCGGTCGGAAACGCTGCCCATAAGGAATTTGGACAGGGCGTAAGCCGCAGCGTTCAGGCCGAGTACGAAACCCAGCTCGGTTTTCTCGAAACCAAGAGGAGCCATCGCAGGGATGGCCATGGAGAGGTTTTTGCGTACCAGATAGAATCCGGCATAGCCTATGAAGGCGCCAAGGAATACCTGCAGTCTGAGTTTTCTGTATTTGGCATCGGCCTCAGGGCCGGTCTGTTCCGGCTTGTATGCGGGTTGTTGCAGAAGTTTCAGCATAATGCAAAGGTAGGAATAAAATTGTTATATTTGTATGATTGGAATTAATGACACTATGTATCTTCTCGGCTACGATATAGGAAGCTCTTCGGTAAAGGCTTCTCTTGTAGAAGTGGAAAGCGGCCATACCGCCGCATCGGCGTTTTATCCCAAGACGGAGGCTCCTATTCTTTCGGCTCAGCCCGGGTGGGCGGAGCAGGACCCGGATTCCTGGTGGGAATGCCTCAAGATGGCGACAGTGGAGGTTCTCGGACAGGTGAGCAGTGCTTCTGTTGCTGCCATTGGCATTTCCTACCAGATGCATGGTCTGGTGTGCGTGGGAAGGGACCTCAAGCCCTTGCGCCCAGCCATTATCTGGTGCGATTCCCGCGCGGTGCCCTATGGTGACAGGGCCTTCAAGACGCTAGGGGAGGGCTGGTGCCTCGCTCATCTGCTCAATTCTCCCGGCAACTTCACCGCCGCCAAACTCGCCTGGGTAAAGGAGAACGAGCCGGAGCTTTTCGAGAAGATATACAAGATAATGCTCCCCGGCGACTATATCGCCATGCGTCTTACGGGAGAGTTGTGTACTACAGTGGGCGGTCTTTCCGAGGGGATGATGTGGGATTTTGCGCAGAACCGTCCCGCAAAGGAACTGCTTGACTGGTTCGGATTCCCCGAAGACATCCTGCCCGGAATCCGGCCGACCTTCTCGGAGCAGGGCCGCCTGAGTGCCGCGGCTGCTTCCGAACTCGGGCTCAAGTCCGGCACGCCCGTCACCTACAGGGCAGGGGACCAGCCGAACAACGCGCTTAGCCTGAATGTGCTGAATCCCGGTGAAATCGCTGCCACCGCAGGCACTTCCGGGGTGGTCTACGGAGTGCTCGGCGAGGTAAACTACGACCCTGCGTCCCGCGTAAATACATTCGCCCACGTCAACCATACTGCCTCCGACCCCCGCCTGGGCGTACTCCTCTGCATCAACGGCACGGGCATTCTCAATTCCTGGATACGGCGCAACATCGCCTTCGACGGCATGAGCTACCCCGGCATGAACGCCCTCGCCAAGGAATCTCCGGTCGGCAGCCGCGGAATCAGCATCCTTCCCTTTGGAAACGGTGCTGAACGCATGCTCGGAAACGCCGCCCCGGGTTGCAGTTTCCATGGCATCGACTTCAACCGTCACGGCCGCGGAGACCTCATCCGCGCAGCGCAGGAGGGTATAGTCTTCTCCTTCCAGTATGGGATGGAAATCATGCAGCAGATGGGAATGAAGATCGACCGCATCCACGCAGGAAATGCCAATATGTTCCTGTCGGAGATATTCCGCGAAACGCTTGCAGGCGTAAGCGGCGCAACCATAGAACTTTACGATACCGACGGCTCCGTCGGTGCAGCCCGAGGGGCAGGGCTCGGCGCAGGCATCTATGCCACCCCTTCCGAAGCCTTCGGATCCCTGCAGAGGCTCGCCGTAATCGAACCCGCCACCGACCGCAGGCCCTACTTGGATGCCTATGCCCTCTGGCGCGACCGCCTGCAGGTCATTGCTGATAATCAATGAGTTAAATGAAACCGTCTGGTGCAAATGTACCAGACGATATTGTGTAAATAATTGATATACAATAGAACAATGAAAGAGTACTTCCCTACTATCGGCAAGATTCCTTTTGAAGGAACTGCCAGCAAGAATCCCCTCGCATTCCATTATTATGATGCTGAGCGCATCGTGCTCGGCAAACCCATGAAAGAGTGGCTGCGCTTCGCGATGGCGTGGTGGCACACCCTCGGCCAGGCCTCCGGCGACCAGTTCGGCGGACAGACCCGCAGCTATGAGTGGGACAAGGGCGAATGCCCCTACTGCCGTGCCCGCAACAAGGTGGACGCAGGATTCGAGATCATGACCAAACTCGGCATCGAGTATTTCTGCTTCCACGATGTGGACCTTGTAGAAGATACCGACGATATCGCCGAGTATGAGGCCCGCCTGAAGGATGTTACCGACTACATCCTCGAGAAGATGCAGCAGACCGGCATCAAGAACCTCTGGGGCACGGCCAACGTCTTCGGACACAAGCGCTACATGAACGGAGCCGCCACCAATCCCGACTTCGACGTTGTCGCCCGTGCAGCCGTGCAGATAAAGAACGCCCTCGACGCCACCATCAAGCTCGGCGGCGAGAACTATGTGTTCTGGGGAGGTCGCGAAGGTTATTCGTCACTTCTCAACACACAGATGCAGAGGGAGAAAGACCATCTTGCAAACATGCTGAAGGCCGCCCGCGACTATGCCCGCGGCAAGGGATTCAAGGGAACCTTCCTCATCGAGCCCAAGCCCATGGAGCCCACTAAGCATCAGTACGACGTCGATACCGAAACCGTCATCGGCTTCCTCCGCGCACACGGACTGGACAAGGACTTCAAGGTGAA
>DGVM01000104.1 GCA_002395925.1 Bacteroidales bacterium UBA4284 | reverse complement strand
AGGACGACCCCATCAACTACCCCAACACCAACTGGTTCAAGGAGATCATCAAGCCCTTCTCCTCCCAGCACAAGTACGGAGTCAGCCTGCAGGGCGGCGCCGGCAAGGTCAGCTACTTCCTGCAGTTCAACGGTCAGTACCAGGACGGTATCTACGTCAAGTCCGCTACCAACTACAACCAGTACAACGTGCGCTCCAACGTGGATATTCAGGTGACCAAGGACTTCAAGCTCGGCGTTGACCTGAACGTGCGTCAGCAGCACAAGAACTATTCGGCTTACCCGAGCGACTCCTACGGTATCTTCTACATCACGACCCGCCGCTATGCATCCGGCGCTCCCTACTATCCCAACGGCAACCTGCGCAGCGGCGCCAACCCCGCGGCTCTCGTGCAGAACCTTACCGGTTACGACAACACGACCTACAACACCATCAACACCACGTTCCGCGGCAACTACGACCTCCACGCCATTACCAAAGGCCTGTCAATCAACGCAGTGCTCGCATACGACGTGCACAACAACTTCCATAAGAACTGGTCCAAGAACTGGCCGTGCTACTCCTACGACGAAATCACGGAGACCTACCGTCTGCGCGACAGCGGCGTGTTCACGACTCCTACCCTCAATGAGAGCCAGAACAACTACCACACCGTCACCGTCAACGCCAACATCAACTACGACCGCGATTTCAACGGCCACCACGTGACCGCCCTCGCAGGTTTCGAGCAGAGCAACTACCGCCGCGACTACTTCAATGCCGCCATCGAGAAATACGATTCCGACATCCTTGACGAGTTCTTCGCCGGCAACGCCGACAAGGCCTACTACAAAATCGGCGGTTTCGCTTCCGAGACGGCCCGCCGCTCTTTCTTCGGCCGTATCGGATATGACTACAAGAGCAAGTATATGATTCAGGCCCTCGTCCGTTTCGACGGAAGCGAGAACTTCCCCGCAGACAAGCGCTGGGGTATATTCCCCGGAGTCTCTATGGGTTGGCGTATTTCCGAGGAGCCTTTCCTTAAGGACAACGCCCCCTGGCTCTCCAACCTCAAGATACGTGCTTCCTACGGCGAGCAGGGTAACGACCAGGTGGCCGCGTTCCAGTATCTCTCCACCTATGAATACTCCTCCAGCACTTCCTACCGTGCCCTCTATGACAACAAGGAAGTCAACTACATCATTCCCAACGGCGTGCCCAATCCCAACATCACCTGGGAAGTCGCCCGTACCTGGAATATCGGTCTGGACGGAAACATCCACAACGGTCTCTTCGGATGGGAACTCGAAGGCTTCTACACCCGCCGCAGCAACATCCTCTGCACCCGCAACGCTTCCGTGCCGTACTATACCGGTCTGACCAGCAACCTGCCCGACGAGAACATCGGCATCGTGTCCAACAAGGGTGTCGAGCTCCAGCTCAACCACGAAAACAAGGTGGGCGACCTCCGATACAGGGTTGCAGGCAACATTATGTACGCCAAGAACACCATCGAGTTTATGGATGAGACTCCTTACGACGAGAAACATCAATATATGAACCAGACCGGCCACCCTATGGGCGCATCCCTTATCTACCAGGTTGCCGGTATCAACCGCAGTTTCGAGGACATCGAGAATCATCCCCAGATGTCAGGCGCCGGTCTCGGTGACTTCTACTTCGAGGACCTTGACAAAGACGGCAAGATCGATTCCAACGACCGTATGAGGATGGACCTCACCGCGGTGCCGCAGATTGTATTCGGTCTCAACGGCGACCTGCAGTGGAAGAACTTCGACCTCTCGCTCCTCCTCCAGGGACAGGCCCGTGCCCGTTACTACTACGCTCCTCTGACCGACCCCGTGTCCGGCAATATCGAGATGGATGCGGCAGTCAACGCCTGGACTCTTGACAACAAGGATACCGACCATCCCCGTATCGCCTCCAACATCGGAAACGGCGGCGTGTATCGTACTTCCTACTACTACCGCAATGCCGCGTTCCTGCGTCTGAAGAACCTCGAAATCGGCTACACCCTGCCCGGAGCCGTGTTCGGCCACCAGGTCGGAATCAAGAACATCCGCGTCTATGCCGCCGGCTACAACCTCCTCACCTTCTCCGAGTTGAAGAACGTCGACCCGGAGACCAGTGACGAAGGATACCAGACCTATCCTCAGGTCAGGATTTTCAACTTCGGTGTCAAAGTAACCTTCTAATCAGAGCCCATTATGAAAAAGATATTTTACATTCTTGCAACCCTGTCCCTGCTGACCGCGTGCAACGACGGTTTCCTGGACAAGAAGCCGCTGGACAAGCTCTCTGAAGAAGCTGTATTCAACAGCGACGCTCTTGCCGAGAGCTATATCAACGCCATCTATACCGTACTTCCCGATCCTTTTACAGAGGGCAACACAGGTTGTATTTCAGACGAAGGCTTTTTCCGCTACGGCGGCACTTCCACCCGTTATATAGCCGACGGCTCGATGACCCCGAGCAACATCGTCGACCAGAACCACGGCGGTCCCGCCCACCCCACCCGCACCACCTTCCTGAATATCTGGGACCGTGCCTATGAGTACATCTACCGTCTCAACTACTTCATCCGTTTCGTCAACGAGAAGGGCTCCAGTATGACAGAGGCCGCCAAGGACCGTCTGCTCGGCGAGGCTTATTTCCTCCGCGCCTGGGCCTACACCAACCTGATCCAGCGTTACGGCGGCGTGGTCCTGGTGGACAAGCCCCACGAAGACCTCGGTGCCGAATTCAATGAGCAGCGCGCCGACTTCGACGATTGTGTCCAATTCATCAAAGACGACCTCGATGCAGCTTATTCCCTGCTGCCCGAGAAGACCGGGACCGCCCAGGGCCGCGTCCACAAGGACTGCGTGCTGGCTCTCCGCTGCCGCCTGACCCTCATTGCGGCTTCTCCTCTGTTCAACGATCCCAACTTCCCGACCGGCGGCGTGTTCCGCGGCACTTATTCCAAGGATAAGTGGGAGGAAGCATATAAAGCAGCCAAGGCTATCTGCGACCGCGCAGACGTGGACGGTGCATATTCCCTCGACGATACTTACGACGGCTTCTGGATCGACGGCAACTCCCCTGAGATCATCTGGGGCAAATATTTCGTCCAGAGCAGCGGCCAGCCGCACAAGGCCCAGCTTTTCTATTCCCTTATGGACTTCGGCGGCGGCGGCTGGGAGAGCTTCAACCCCACCCAGGCTATGTGGCTCGACTATGAGATGAAGAACGGCAAGAAGATCTTCGAGGAAGGCTCCGGCTACGACCCCCTGCAGCCTTTCAAGAACCGTGACCCTCGTTTCGAGCACTGCATTATCTATCCCGGAAAGATTTACAAGTGGACAGACAAGAACGGCGGCGCCAACGAGACTCCCCTCAATCTTTACCTGCTTTATGAAAACACTGAAGTCAGTGATTTCGACAAGGGGAAGAAAGAGCCTGTGACCTCCAAGAAGGCCAGCGACCAGATCGACCTGACCAACACCGGCGGCAGCGGCTTGACCAAGTGGTATATGCCCAACAAGTACATCTCCGAATCCCTTATCGGCAACGTGGTCTATCCTTGGTTCCGTCTCGGCGAGA
>DGVM01000088.1:2181-2740 GCA_002395925.1 Bacteroidales bacterium UBA4284 | reverse complement strand
CTGCAGGCTTCAAGGTGGCGGCCGGGGTCGGAATCACGGCCGACGCAGTCGACCGCACTTCCAAACTGGTCGATGCCGGAGTCGATGCAATCGTGCTCGATTCCGCCCACGGCCACAGCAAGGGAGTCCTCAATGCCCTCAAGAAAATCAAGAAGGCTTTCTCCGGCATAGATGTAATAGTGGGCAACGTTGCCACGGCCGAAGGCACCCGGGACCTGATCGAGGCCGGCGCTGATGCCGTCAAGGTAGGCATAGGTCCCGGATCCATCTGCACCACAAGGGTGGTGGCAGGAGTGGGCGTGCCTCAGCTGACCGCCATCTACGACGCTGCCGAAGCCGCCAGGCCTTATGGAGTTCCCGTCATCGCCGACGGAGGCCTCCGTTACAGCGGCGACATCGTAAAGGCCCTCGCCGCAGGCGCATCCACAGTCATGTGCGGATCGATCCTCGCCGGTGCCGACGAAACTCCGGGCGACGTTATCGAAGATTTCAAGAACGGAAAGAAATTCAAGGTTTATCGCGGAATGGGATCCATCGACGCGATGGAGGCCGGTTCCCG
>DGVM01000088.1:0-2058 GCA_002395925.1 Bacteroidales bacterium UBA4284 | reverse complement strand
CCCTACAAGGGACCGGTTTCCGACATACTCTACCAGTTGATAGGAGGGCTGCGTTCCGGCATGGGCTACTGCGGAGCGCGCACGATAGAGGACCTCTGGAATGCACGCTTCGTCAGAATCACCTCGAACGGTGTCATAGAGAATCATCCTCACGACCTTATAATCGCCAAACCTGCACCTAATTACAATAAATAAATGGAAAGGATTCTTATACTGGACTTCGGCTCGCAATACACAATGCTCATAGCCAGACGCATCCGAGAGATGAATGTTTATTGCGATATTGTTCCATTCAATAAGATTCCCGCCATCACCCCCGAAATAAAGGGCGTAATCCTTTCCGGAAGCCCCGCCAGCGTACGCGGCGAGAACGCTCCCCAGCCTGATCTGGGCGGTGTTCCTGCGGCGATGCCGCTTCTCGGCATCTGCTACGGCGCCCAGTGGCTTGCATGGAGCAGAGGAGGGGACGTCAGCGCCAGCGGCACCAGGGAATACGGCAGAGCCATCCTCAGCGTCAAGGACGCGGGAGATCCCCTTCTGAAGGACATTCCCGCCGAAAGTCAGGTATGGATGAGCCACGGCGACACCATCAACAGCCTCCCAGAAGGATACAAGGTCATTGCGTCCACCTCCACGGTGGATAACGCGGCCTTCCGGGTCGAAGGCAAGCCGGTATGGGGCATACAGTTCCACGCAGAAGTTCATCACAGCGAATTCGGCAGGCAGATGCTGCGGAATTTCGTCCTCGGAATCTGCGGATGCGAAGGCAGCTGGACCCCGGCGAATTTCATTGAATCGACAGTGGCTTCGCTCAAGGAACAGCTCGGCCGGGACAAGGTAGTGCTCGGCCTCTCCGGCGGAGTGGACTCCTCGGTTGCGGCACTTCTGCTGCACAGGGCTGTCGGATCCCGGCTCCACTGCATATTCGTGGACAGCGGACTGCTTCGCAAGGATGAATTCACTTCCGTTCTCGCCTCCTACAAGGGCATGGGGCTGAACGTAAAGGGAGTGGAGGCATCCGCCCGTTTCCTGGGCGACCTTGCCGGCGTCACGGATCCCGAAGCAAAGCGTAAAATCATAGGCCGCGACTTTGTCGAGGTCTTCAATGCAGAGGCGGAAAAGATAGAAGACGTGCGCTGGCTCGCCCAGGGCACTATCTATCCCGACGTCATAGAATCTTCCGCCGTACCCGGAGCATCCGCCACCATCAAGAGCCACCACAATGTGGGAGGCCTGCCCAAGGACATGAAACTCAAGGTGGTGGAGCCTCTGCGCCTTCTCTTCAAGGATGAGGTGAGGCGCGTGGGCAAGGCCCTCGGGCTCGATCCGGACATCCTCGGAAGGCATCCCTTCCCCGGGCCGGGACTCGGAATCCGCATTCTGGGAGAGGTCACACCCGCGAAGGTCGCCATTCTCCAGGAGGCGGATGCAATCTTCATCGGTTCCCTGAAGAGCCGGAATCTCTACGACGAGATCTGGCAGGCGGGGACCATACTCCTCCCCGTCAAGAGCGTAGGCGTGATGGGAGACGAAAGAACATACGAATACACCATAGCGTTGCGGGCGGTAACGTCAGTGGACGGAATGACCGCCGACTGGGTAAGGCTCCCCTACGATTTCCTTGCGGAAGTTTCCGACAGGATAATCCGCGAAGTCAAGGGAGTCAACCGGGTCGTCTACGACATCTGCTCCAAGCCGCCGGCAACCATTGAATGGGAATAAAAACCATCAAAAACAATAAGTTATGACGAAAGCACAAACCGAAGGCATCTACGATGCACGTACACTGGGTGGCGGAAAAATGCTCACCCTCGGGCTCCAGCACATGTTCGCAATGTTCGGAGCCACTGTCCTAGTTCCTGTAATCACAGGCCTCTCGATGTCGGCCACCCTGCTCTTCGCAGGTCTCGGCACCCTCATCTTCCACCTTTGCACCAAACTGCGTGTACCTGCCTTCCTCGGCTCGTCATTCGCCTTCCTCGGCGGCTACGCAACTGTAGTCCAGATGGGAATGGCCGGAGGCCTCACCCAGGCCCAGGCACTCCCCTACGCCTGCAT
>DGVM01000091.1 GCA_002395925.1 Bacteroidales bacterium UBA4284 | reverse complement strand
GAATCGCGTAACTGATTGACCTTAATACAGTCTATCTTCTGCATCGGAAAGTAAGAAACGATACAACGCGGTACAGAGCGAGACAAGGCGAAACACGAAAATCATTGTAAATACTTAATAATCAATATAGTTTAACGGACTTCTCGCGAATTCCGTGTTCATCCTTGTCGCAGTACGTCGCAAGTTGGGGGACAAAATAATTTGTTTTTGTCCCCCGTTTTTATTACTTTCGCATTGTTAACAAAAGAAAGTAATATGGCATCAATCACACTCACCCTCTCAAGCGTCAGGAACAAGAAGACGAACAAGTCCGAGATCCTGCTCCGCTACCGCAACACACGCAAGGTCGCCCTTCGTGCGCATACGCACATCTACGTCCTGCCCGAGTTCTTTTCCGACGGTCAGATTGTCATAAACAAGCGCCGCGAGACTGAAGAAGTCAAGGAGGCCCGAGCCGCCAAGACCAAACTCGACGCAATGATTACTCTGCTGGAGGAAAAGGGCAGCAAGATGGACATTGATGACATCGGCCCCGGCTGGGCGCAGGACGTCATCGACCGCTTCATGTTCCCGGAGAACTACAAGAAGGCCGACAAAGAGCACATCTGCTTCAATGACAAGACTGAGGAGTTCCTAAAGTACAAGAAACTCTCTGCCGAACGTGTACACACTTACCAGGCTGTCTTCCGCATCATAGAAAGATACCAGCTGTACACCGGTAAGGTCATCGTCCTGGATAAGGCCAACTCCGATACCCTCGTGGCTTTGGACGACTTCTTCCGCACTGAGCACACGCTCTTTGAGCCGGTTCAGTTGAAGTATCGCATGGGTCTCAAACCCGTCAAGAAGTATAAGTACGCCTGGGACCACACCAAGCACGAACGTGCTCCCCGCGAGCGAAGCGACAATGCTATCGTCAGCTACATGAGCGCAGTCCGCGCATACTGGCGCTGGTGCATCGATATGGGCTACACCAAGAATGACCCCTTCCGCAAATACTCAGTCGGCTCCCAGAAGTACGGTACCCCCTACTATCTCACCACAGAGGAACGCGATCTTCTGTACAAGACCGATATGGGCAAGGACAAAGACCTCACGCAGGCCCGCGACATCTTCATCTTCCAGTGCTACATCGGCTGCCGTATCAGCGACCTTCTCTCCTTTACCGAGGGCAATATTGTCACCACCGACAACGGCGTCTCTGTGCAGTATGTGCCCTCCAAGACTAAAGAGGAACGCCCGCGTGTAGTCAAGGTGTATTTGGCTCCCACGGCCATCGAGATTCTCGAGCGCTACAAGGGCACGAACAGAAGCACCATCTTCCCCTATTACAGCACCGGCAAGCTCAACGACCTCATCCGCGCCTCCCTCAAAAAGGCCGGCATCACCCGCGTGGTGACCATAGTCAATCCTCGGACGAAGCAGTCCGAGCAGCACCCCATCTGTGACATTGCCAGCTCCCACATGGCCAGAAGAACCTTCATCGGCAACCTCTATAAGAAAGTCAAAGACCCGAACCTCGTCGGCAAACTCTCCGGCCACTGCGAAGGCTCCAAGGCATTCGCCCGCTACCGCGACATCGACGATGACATGATCCGTGAAATGACCAACCTCCTTGACTAATTCCCCCGTGATATGACAGATCTTCTCATAGAATCCCTGAGAGGCCTCTCCAGTGCAGCAGCAGAAGCGCTGGAGAGCCTTGAGGCCAACGACTACCGCAAGGAAGTCCGGAAACTCAAAGACTCCAACCTGCCGCTTCGCATGATGCCCAGGACCATACAGGACATTGTGGACAGCGTCATCAGATACTGCACGCCAGCGATGAACGATGACTCCCCCATCAGTTCTGACGCTCTCCTCTGTGCGAAGAATTTCCAGATGTTCACCGACAATCTCAATGTCACGGGTGACCGTGAGGTCGCACACCAGTTTCAGTTCATAGACCTCGAACCCATCCGGGCCGTAGTGGTAGAATTCAAGGAACTCGGACTTACTACCCAGGCTCGGTTGCTTGAGAACGCCTGCAATTTCGCACTGGGCATCAAACGGTCTCACAATGCAGCACCATTCGGCCACTCCGGGAAGGACCTTGCACCGGTCAACTATACCATAGCGCTCGCTCCGGAAGAAGTACCTGAAGACGAGAAGGAGAAAGCCGACCAGCTCGCTCTGTTCTGCAGGCCATTCCGCAAGGGCTCCTATGAACTCAGGGAGAAGCAGGCGTTGTACGATGAACTCAGGAAAGTCATTGCAGATCCTGCCGAAAAGAAACCGCACCTGGTCGTGATGACGGTAATCATCCTGCTTCGCACCAGGCGCTCATTCAAGAGTCCCCTCCCCGGCTCGCTCAACTCCTGCCGGGAGGACATCTTTGGTGCCTTGGGGCTCGATGCCAAGAAGTGTCACAGCTATACGGAGGATTCCCTCAAGAAGGGCCACACTCCTTCCCTCCTAAAATACAAAGACAAGGCAGAGGCAACAATTAAAACAGCCTTTGGGAACACCCATTGACGGGAGTTTGGGAAGTTTTGGGAAAATCCTTTGTAAACCGCTTGCTATCAAGCGGTTATTTTTTATCCCGAAATAGTTGAAAAACATATTTCTGGGAATTTCAGGCCCGTGTTTCATCACTATATTTTTGCGCTACCATCTGACGGAAACGGAAGTAAAGCAGTCGTTCCGAAGGATGCAGCCACTGCCTTCAATGGCAACCGCTTTTACTGCTTTGCGGGTGGCTTCACCATTAAATCATTGCAGCATGAAGCACGATTTAATCCAACTTGCCGAGCAATACCCGGGACTTACAATCTCGGTGTCGCTCGATGACCTTCTTAAAGCCGGGAGGACGCTCTGCAGCGAAATCTTCGACTATATCTCGGATACCCGCGTAGAATCCGCTCCTGCAGCCCAGCCAGCAGAAGAACTACTCACCCAGTGGGAAGTCATGGATAAACTCGGTGTCTCCCGTTCAACCCTTTGGCGGTGGTCCCAGATCGGTTACCTCACCCCCGTTAAGGTTGGCGTGAGCGTAAGGTACAAAACCAGCGAGGTCGAAGCCCTCGCTTCCAACAAAGGAGGTGCCTTATGAGCCAGCCCAAACACATCAGCGAAGTCCTGCACCAGCTCGTTCTCAACAACCCGAACGACCCCTATGCACAGATCCTTCGCCACTGCCCCTTTATGCAGATCGAGCTGCTCAAGGAAGGCTACATGACCCTCGACGAACTCACGCCCGAGGAAAAGGAACGTCTGTCACACTACATCGACCTGGAGGACCTGCCCAATGACTAAGGAATATCTTCTCTCCAAGACCTTGTACGGTGTGGACATCATCCAGCACCTCATCCGCAAGGAATTCCCCGACTTCGTGATGCGCGTCTCCGGCACCGACTGCGGGCAGTGTCCCGACCCCGTCTGGGCCGACGGCAGCATCATCGAAGTGACGATGGACCGCATTCCCGTCGAAGGCCGGCGCCTCCCTGACTACAAGGCACGTTTCCACTATCCCGACGGTCAGCTGCTTGACGGTGACGCACTCGCCCTCGCTACTGCTTATTATCACGAGCGCGGAGAGGATCTCACCCAAGAACAGCTCATCGCCCGTCTGGCGGAAGAACTCTACATCAAGGAGCCCCCGAAGCCATACTTCCACGAAGAAGAATCGGAGCAGCCGGAGACCCAGGAACCGGCTAAGCCCACTCTCCCGCCCTGCCCACGTATGAGCTTCTTCCGGCGTCCCATCCGCAACACCAGACCCTGCCGTGATGCTTCCCCGCAGGACATCTTCAAGTACGTCACATCGGACTACGCGAAGGCCCACACCGAGCATCTCCGCACCCTGAAGGACAGCAAAGAGCGCAGCCGCTACAAGGCCGAGCACTTCGACTACGTGACCCCCGGCGGTCTCTTCCGCTCCCGCAAGGAATCCGACCTCATCCAGGCCAGCGGCTATATGGTCATCGATTTCGACCATATCCCCGACCCCGACGGGCTGGTCCTTCTGCTGGCCAACGAAGAGAACTTCGAGACCGTCCTGGCTTTCCGCAGTCCTTCCGGTGACGGTGTCAAATGGTTTGTCAATCTGCCGGTTGGGCAGACCAAGCCCGACGGCACGCCCTTCTCCTACGGCGAGTTCTTCACCATCCTCTCCAACTACGTCCGACACGCCTACGGCTACGAAGCAGACCCCTCCGGCAAAGACATCTGCCGGGCCTGCTTCCTCCCCTACGACCCGGACGCATTCCTGAATCCTTTTTTTATCGACGACGATTTTGACTATGACATCTCCAGATTTCTTAATGGATCTGCTGAATGAGGGCGACAAGCCCTCCCAGCAGCCGCAGCAGCCTGCACGCACCGCAGGCTCGCCTGCTCCGGTCACGGACACCGCAACCAGGGTAGAGGCCCTCATTGCGGCGCTCCGTGCCGCCGGAGTTGACATCACCGCCGACTACAACGACTGGCTGAAGGTAGGCTTCGCGCTGGCCGGAGAGTTCGGCGAAGGAGGCCGCGGATACTTCCACGACATATCCTCTCTCTACCCCGGATACGACCAGGCCGAAAGTGACACCAAGTACACCGAGTGCCTGAAATCCGACTCCGGAAGGACAGATATAAGTACCCTATTCTATCTTGCGAAGAATCAGGGTGTTACCCTTGAACGACCCGCGAACGCGGCGGGAACGACGCAAGTGGCACCACGTACAAAAGGTCAAAGTGACAAAAATGTCCCTTTGTCCCTTTCCGAAGATGACCCCGAGGAAATGCCGATACTTCCGCTCTTCCCCGCGTCCATCTACCCCAACCTTCCAGGACTGCTGAAAGACGTTACGGATTTGATGCACACGGACCAGGAAAAGAGCCTCGTTCTCATCGGCAGCATCGTTACCCTCAGCTCCGCGATGGTGCCCGTCATGACAATCTATTTCGGCAAGACCATCTACCCGAACATGTATCTCTTCGTGCCGGGACCGGCGGGTGCGGGCAAAGGAAAACTCGACTTCTGCTTCCGGCTGGTCAAGCCCATCCATAAGGAGAAACTGGACCGCTGGAACACCGCCAAAGACGAGTACAAGAAAGAGTACGCCCGTTACAAGCGGCAGAAGAAAGGTGAGAACATCGACCCGCCCGAGAAGCCTCCCATCCAGCTGCTGCGCGTCCCGGCCAACTCCAGCTCAACCTCGTTCCAGCAGGCAATGGCCGAGAACGGCAATCTGCTGATGTTCGAGACCGAGGGCGACACCGTGGTCAACGCATTCTCAAGTGATTACGGCGATTACAGCGACGCATTCCGCAAGGCCTTTGCACACGAGAGTTTCGGTTACCTGCGCCGCGGGGACGACGGAGAAGAGCGCGAGATAGACAACCCGAGGCTGGCCACCGTTCTGTCAGGCACGCCGGAGCAAGTGAAATCGCTGATACGAGATTCTGAAAACGGATTGCTGTCCCGCTTCATGTTCTTCTGCATCAACGCCACGCCCGAATGGCTCGACGGATTCGACTCCTACGGCAGCGATGAACCCCTGGAGGAAACCTTCGACGCCCTCGGAGCCCGGTTCACGGCCTTCACCAAACTGCTCGAGGAGAAACCGAAGGTCATCTTCCGGCTCTCGCTCCCGCAGACGGGCAAGTTCAACGAATTCTTCTCGGCCGAGAAAGACCGGATGCAGGAACTCAACGGCGACCGATACTCCGCCAGCACGCACCGCCTCGCCTGGTGCTTCCTCCGCATCGCGATGGTGCTGACCGCCCTTCGGATGATGGATGCCGGAGCGATCAAGGAAAGCGTGGAATGTACCGACGCCGACTTCGATATGACGATGGCCATCATCCGCGTCATATCCGTCCACAACGACTACATATTCAACGTACTGGACCGGGAGCGACCGGAGGGCATCGCCGTGGCCGATTCCTACTCTGCAGCGACCCGCAAGACCATCCTGGCGGCGCTGCCCGGCTACTTCAAGACCGACGATATGAAGACGGTGGCGAAGAACGTCGGGAAAAGTCTGCGTACTGTACGGCGGCAGGTGGCGAGAGCGATCCAGGCCGGCGAGATACAGCAGGTGAAACACGGAGAATACAAAAAGTTATAGCTGGAAGGCGCCCCGGGCCACGGTTCGGGGCAGGCCTTTTGGCTTGATTTAACGGAAGTTATATGTTTGTCTTATTCATGGAATTTTAATTTTGAGAGAAAATGCGTAAATTTGTTGGTTTATTAACAGTAGATTGTATTATGGCTAAAAAGGCGAGCAAACAAAAGAACTATACATTCATTGACCTATTCGCAGGAATCGGTGGCTTTCATCAGGCCATGCACTCTGTTGGGATGAAATGTGTATTTGCAAGTGAGTGGGATAAAAATGCCAGAATCTCATATATAGAGAATTACAAGAACATCTCCCCTGAACTCTTCGAAAATGATTGCGAGTTTTTCAATCACGACATCACGCAACAGGACCCGTCAAAGATTCCCGCTTTTGACGTTTGCTGCGCCGGGTTCCCCTGCCAGCCGTTTTCGATAGCTGGTTTGAGGAAAGGTTTTGAAGATACCAGAGGAACATTGTTCTTCAACATCGCAAACATTGTCAAGCAGAAGATTGACGCTGGGACACCGCCAAAAGTTCTCTTTTTGGAGAATGTAAAAGGCCTGAAGAATCACATGAAGGGTCAGACGCTCAAGGTGATTCTTGAGACGCTGACAGAATTGGGATACGAGTATAGTTACGATGTCTTGAATGCCAAGTATTTTGGCGTCCCTCAGAACCGGGAACGTCTGTTCATCATTGCTTGGTATAAGGACCTTATCGATAAGAAAGAGTTCAAGTTCCCTCATGGCATCAGCCCCGAGGGTGAAACGATCTATGACTTATCCAAAGACATGATGGATAGGGTCATCAAGACGAAGGTGTCCGATATTCTCGAGCCGGATGACACCATTGATAGTTCCTACACTATCAGTGATAAAATGTGGATTGGCCACCAGAACAGGAAGAAACGGAATCAAGCCAACGGAAAAGGTTTCGGGTATTCCTTGTTTACGGATGAAAGTGTTTATTGCAGCACTATTTCCGCGAGATACTGGAAAGACGGCAGTGAAATCCTGATTGACCAGTCAGGAAAAGGACTTAACCCGAGAAAATTGACTCCTGTTGAAGCAGGTCGCCTGCAGGGATACTATATCAAAGGCAACGGTTGGAAAAACAAGGCTCATAAGCCCGAGAAAGGTGAGATAGAGTATCAGATTGCAGTCACAAAAAAAGAAGCATATCATCAATTTGGAAACAGTGTCGCAATACCTGTTATCAAACGGATTGCTGAAGAGATCGTAAAACAGTTAATGTAAGGCAGCCATATGTACGACTTATTTTCCACACTCGAGACCTTGTCCCGCAACAGTGATTTTTCTGCAACACTGAGTGAAAGGGGCGGTTATATCACTTTCAGCAATTCAGGCCGGAGAGGCGGTACGAAGTATTTCCAGATTGGCTTGGATAGCCTCCTGCAGACTTTGCGCGACATTCTTGCCAATCTGCCCGCATTCAGCGGGATGTCTGATTATGTTGAATCGGATTGGAGGAACAATGGATCTGAGTATTTCAATGATCCTGTGGCTAACGCTAATTCCACGGTTCAGACCAAACCATTGTTTTCTACTCTCAGCAAATTGATCATCTGGGGCAATCAGCCTGCTTTTGATGACGTCGACTCCGATCAACGGATAATCTTGCAGGAAGACGCTCTCAGAAATACTATTGAAAAGCTGGAGAGGATAGCGGACTCCTTCAAGCCGGCAGTGTCTCTCGGAGTTTCTTCATTAATTAGCCCTGTTTCGAATATCCAGAAAATCTACTACGGCTGCCCCGGAACTGGAAAATCATACAGAGTGAAAGAGTTGACAGAGGGACTTAAAGGAGAGAAGATAGTTTACTTCGATGCTGCTGATGACAAGATAGAGGATATTACCAGTATTACTGACAGATCCAAGGTCACCAGCAACATATTCAGGACCACATTCCATCCCGACTATGATTACTCCACTTTCGTAGGTTCTTACAAGCCGGTGATGAATCCAGTACTCGACAAGGACGGCAACGAGACCGGCGTAGAGAATCTTGCTTATGAGTTCGTTCCCCAAGTGTTTACCAATGCGTACGTCCGCGCGTGGAAGTCTTTGGCCGACGGCAGTCTCTCAGATGCCGAAAAGCAAGTTTATCTGATCATCGAGGAAATCAACCGAGGTAACTGTGCTCAGATCTTCGGAGATTTGTTCCAGCTGTTGGACCGAAAAGATGGCCGTTCAGAGTTCTCCATCATTCCGGATGCCGAGTTACGTAAATATCTCGCGAAGGAGGGACTCGAGAGCAATAAGCTTCAGCTCCCCGAGAATCTCCACATTCTGGCCACAATGAACACGTCAGACCAAAGCCTGTTCCCGATGGATTCTGCTTTCAAGCGCCGCTGGGCGATGGAATACGTTCCTATCAATCTCGAGCAGGTTACAGCAAAGAAATTCACCTTTGAGGTAAACGGAAAGAACTATTCATGGGTGGATTTCTTGGGCAAGGTCAACCCTCTCATCCGCAAGGCAACTGACAGCGAAGATAAGCAGATGGGCGAGTTCTTCATTAAGAGCAACATCACCCAGGCAGACTTCCTCAATAAGGTCATGTTCTACATCTGGAATGACATATGTAAAGACCTGTACTCCGCCAGCCGCATTTCTCCTCTATACTTCATGAGGAGTGCAGCCGGAGAAGATAAGAAGGATGTTTTCACTTTTGCAGAACTATTCGGAAAGGGTCGTTTAAACGAAGAGGACGGCACTTACACTATTCCCGTAGACCTTTTGGAAGGTTTCATCACGAAGTGTCTGGGTCTTGAACCCCTCGAGGACGAACCGACCGAATAATACGCTTTACGAATGCTCGTCTTTTTCGAAGAACATCAATACCCGAAAGAGCTAATCTCCAAGTATTTTACTAAGGAGGAAAGCGAGAATCGCCACATCCAGTTCCAATATGGAACTGATGGGCGGTTAGTAAGGCGTATTGGTTATCTCTTCGTTTCAGGCGAACTTTACAATGGTCCTGTATTTTTGCTCCCGAAGACATTTCTTCAGAGTGATGTTACAGATCCGGATTACAAAGACACCTTGCTTGGAATGCCCGGCATAGTGCCAGAAGGAATTGTCGACACAGAAGATCCTGAGAACATTCTTGCTGCACAAGGACGTGAAACGTTCTTGCCGGAGCTGAGTTTATGGCTCTTCCGCGCGATGTCACGTTATATCGAGGATTGCAAAAAAGAGAATGACCTCGACAGCTTGCTTGACTTAGATTACACGACGCCTGACAACAATTCACGCGATCGTGATTTTCTCAGCACGGCAGTACATCTGATCGATTTTCTCTCTGATCACCGCCACCTTTTTACGCAGATCAACAAGATAAACAACTCAGGACGAGCCGCTGTGGATTGGCAGAAGACGCTCCGCCTGCATCCTTTCATCAAGGATGATAAGCCATACTATCTTGACCTGCGCATCAAGGACAAGGCCGTCAACATTGACGAGGAACTAATCGTACTTTACTATTCCGTACTGAAATACCTTCGAGATAAGTTCCACTTCCCCATCGTCCTCGGCGACATTCCTTATGACCTCAAATCCCCATCTGAGATCCAGCGATACCTTGACACCGGAGTCGGCAAGCGCAAGATGCGCGATATGAAGGGGAAATACTTCCGCGACGACCTGAAAATTCTCTGGTCTATGCTGGACGCATTCTTCGACTTCAATTCCAGCCGTGATGACAAAGACCCCATAAAAGAAGCGCTCGTTGTTGGCAGTTTTGAAAATGTCTTTGAGAAGATGGTGGACCACCTAATAGGTGATACCGGCAAGTTGGCTGAACTCAAAAATCAGAAGGACGGTAAGCTTATTGACCACATCTATCTGGACAAATCGCTCATTGGCAAGGATTACAACATCTATTATATCGGCGACAGCAAATACTACGTCGATGGCGCACATCCTGTAGGGGTTGCTTTGTACAAGCAATTCACTTATGCAAAGAACGCTATTCAGTACAACATCGAACAGTATAACCTCAAGCACAGGAAAAATCCTAATTCGATTCGCTATCGCGATGATGAAACTGATGGCTACAACATTACGCCGAACTTCTTTATTAGCCCGAAGATAGAGCGGGGTAACTTGGACTTCAACGCTCCATCTTTTGTTCCCTCGGACTGGATTCCAAAGCCCAACAAGCACTTTGAAGACCGTTTGTTTGACCGCGACACCCTTCTGCTGAGAGAATATAACATCAATCTCATTTTCCTCATCGCTGCATACGGTGCCTACGAAGACTGCTGGACAAGCACTTTACGGAAAATAATTCGCGAAGATTTAATCCAGCTCCTGAATAAGTTGTACGTTTTCTTCGAAGTTGTCCCGAAACCGATCCCCGTCTATTCGGAGGACAGAAAGGTGCTTGAGATACCTTTCCTGAACTACCATCATAACCGCCTCTGCGGCAAAGTCTACAAGGCTGACGATGATGCCGAGAGTCTCATCATCGCATTCGAGCGCAACACCGACACCGGCAAGGCCGATTTAGCGGAAGTCCGTGACAACATCGCCACCTCAATCTCTGGCGGCAGCATCGACACTCCCATTCAATTGAAGCCATAGTGACATGTCTGACACATTGACCCCTGCCCAGCGGTCGTACAACATGTCCCGCATCCGTTCCAGGAACACAAGCCCGGAGCGGGCCGTCAGGCACGCATTGTGGCACAAAGGCTACCGGTACCGGCTCAATGACAAGCGGCTCCCTGGCTCCCCCGACCTCGTCCTGCCCAAGTACCGCG
>DGVM01000036.1 GCA_002395925.1 Bacteroidales bacterium UBA4284 | reverse complement strand
CTGTCCGGCCGATGAAACGGCCAGAACAAGAAGGAGTCCAAAGAGAAAGCCCTTTTTCATAAGCTATCGTATATCGTAGAATTCGAAGCCCATAATCGCTGCGAAGTCGCGGAGCTGTTCGCGCCAGTCTCCGTCAACTATGGCGTAGTGCTGGGTGGCGCCGATACGGAGGACCTGCTCCCAAAGCTCTTTGACGGGGATGACGGGACGGAAAATCGTGTGGCTGTAGGTGGCCAGAAGGTGCTTTTTGGCGCTCTGAGGAGTGTCTTTCTCGCTCAGGCTTTCCGCCATGAAGGTAATCAGCTTGTACTTGCCGTCCTGCTCATAAAGGCCGGCGACGGTCTTCATTCCGGGGCTGAAACGGTACCAGGCGAACGGGGCGCCGGCGTACTTCCAGCTGGTCTTGGCGAAGCGAACATCGCGGGAAATGATGACGTTATCCTGCCACTCAGGGTCATTATGGTCATTCGGACCCGCATGTCCTCCAGCGAAGGTGCCGAAGTCGTCCTCGATATGGAAAGGCTCGATGAAGTTGACGTTCTTGCCGCTGAGGAGCTTGAGGATATAGGTGATGAGACCGGCACCGATATCGGCCTCCGGGACCAGCACGCTGACGTTCTCGTTGAACCACTGCGGGTAGAAACCGGCACGGCAGCCGGCGGTGCGGAAGGTGGCCTGGTCGATGTCGTTGTAGACATAGCAGTCAACGTCGTTCTTCTCTGCGAGTTTCTTGATTCCGAGAGTGGCCTTGACGCATCCGATGAACTTGTCGTATTCCACGTCGTCCATCATCTTGTATTTCGCCGTCAACTCGTCGGCATAGGCCTTCACTTCTTCGTCCGTAAGGTTTTCAATTTCAGCACCATAGTCGGAATATGGCAGATAATGGATTTCCGGACCGATCTTGGTGAAGAGATCGTAATTGTCGATGTAGGTACTCCACATGGCCTCGTTCATGTTGGCCATCAGCCCAACGTTGGACTGGCGGAGGATGCTGCGGACGCGGGCGGCCTCTGCGAAGACCTTAACCTTCTCGGTAATCTGCTCCCGCGAGCCCATTATGGTCTTTACATTTTTACGTCCGGTGCGAACCACGTCGCCGGAGCCTTCCAGCGAACCCACAAGTGTGCCGGCGCAGAGGTAGTCCACGAAATCGTCCTCATCCAGGGTAGTCTCGAAGCTCATCCGGGGCTTTGCCACATTGCAGAAAAGTATCGGTATCTCCGGGCAGTCGCGAAGGAAGCGTATCCAGGCAAAATCTTCGCTCCAACTGAGGAATTCAGCATAAATAAAGTCCACCTTTTCGTTGTAGAAGAGGTCCATCGCCCTTTGGGCATCCTCCCGTTCATAGACAATACCCGGGTCCACCAGGTCCATAAATTCCATTGTGGCCTTGATGTCCTTCACGGCCTTGTTCTTGCGCTCGCCGTAGGTGCCGCGTTTGGGGCCGGAGAGGTTTTTGAATCGGGGCGAGGCAATCAGCAGCAGGCCAGCCTTCGCCTTTCTGGTTTTGAGTTCTTTATTCATTGTTTATCAGGTTTTTATCATAATCTTTCTGATAGCGGGCCTGGGCCACGATGAGCATCAGCACTCCGCAGACTACCCAGATGACGGCAAGGATGGGGAAGGTTCTGGAGAGCGAGCCCATACTCTCTTTGAGGGCGCCTAGGACCACCGGGGCGAAAGCTCCGACGGCGAAACCGGTCGTGATCATAGCGCTGGAGCAGGATGCGTGGAGCCTTGGCGGCGTCACGTCATAGAGTACCGAATAGGTGTTGGCGTCGAAGAATGCCCGGAAAAAGCCCCAGCCGGCGAAACTGACATACAAGAGCCAGAGGGCCGGATGACCACCCATAAGGAAAAGGAATGCCGCGCCGCCAAGAAGGCCGATGCCCTGCAGGAACATGCGAAGCTTACGGCTCTTTAGGGCCAGTTTGTCACTGAGAGAGCCAGCCAGAAGTACACCCACGAAGGCCGCCACGTATGTCCAGAACATGGAATTGAAACCCGCGGTGGCCTGATTCTGGGTAAACTCCTCCTGAAGGTAAGCCGGGACCCAGGTCATATAGCCGGTTATCACAAAGATAAGGCCGCTGAAACCGATGGTGAGCATAAGTGCCGTAGGGGTGGTGAACACGGTCTTGAAGCCATCGAAGAAGCCGGGCTTCTTTTCTTTCGGCGCGTCTGCTGCTTTCTCTTCGGCCTTCGGATAATCTTTTAGCCGGATTATCATCAGTATGCCCCAGACGATGCCCGCAGCACCGAAAATTATGAAGGAATACTTCCATCCCAGTTTGTCTGCAATCAGCCCCGCAAGCCAGCCGGCGAGAATCACTCCCACATAATATGCGGTCTGATGGAGGGACATAGCCCGCGCCCGGGTGTCCGTATGGTATTGCCCGAGCAGCGAATAGTTGGCCGGTCCGAAAAAGGCCTCCCCGCCGCCCGTCGCCACGCTGCGCAGCACGACCAGCCATATGAAGCTCGTGGCGAGTCCGGTGAACATAGTTGCCACGCTCCAGAACAGAATACTGATGGTGGTAACCCATTTTCTGGAGAAACGGTCTCCCGCCCAGCCTCCAACAGGCACCATTATGGCGTAAAACAGGTTGAAAATCGTGGCGATAAGTCCGACCGACGTATCTGTGAGGTTAAGGGCGTCCCTGATAGCGGGCAGCACTGTGTTGAACACCTGCCTGTCACCCTGGTTCAGGAGATAAGCCATCCAGAGCAGCAGGAGGACCTCCCATTTGTACCATTTGTTCTTCATTCCTGATAGAATTATTTGCACAAAGATAAAAAAAAATCAGAAAATAGACCACACCACACCACAGTTATTAAAAAGTTTGTAGTTTTGTAGTATGAACATCAGGATAGATAAAGACAGCAATACCCCGCTGTACAAACAAATCTGCGCTCAGATCCGCGAACAGGTGCTTGACGGACAGCTTCTTCCAGTGACCTTCCCTGAGAATGGTTGACACTTTTGGGGTGGTTAAACTAAGATTGTTTACACATTTCAAGGTTAGCCTCATGTGACTGTGCGCAGATCCGTAATGCGCGTCATTTTACCAAGTTGCATATTCTAATGCTTGAAATAGTTGAAGTTGAACAAAGGGAAAGCGCTGAGGATAGCAACTTCGTCCTTTGGTATGATGAACTGAGATAACTGCGATTCAA
>DGVM01000062.1 GCA_002395925.1 Bacteroidales bacterium UBA4284 | reverse complement strand
CTCGACACCTGGTTCAGCAGCTGGCTGTGGCCTATCAGCGTTTTCGACCCTGCCCGTCCCGGTCATCCCGAGCACAAGCCTAACAGGGATCTCAGCTATTACTATCCCACCAGCGACCTCGTAACCGGCCCCGACATCATCTTCTTCTGGGTCGCACGAATGGTCATGGCCGGAAACGAATTCATGCAGGACATCCCGTTCCGCAACGTCTATTTTACCGGAATCGTCCGCGACAAGCTTGGCCGAAAGATGAGCAAGACCCTCGGCAACAGTCCGGACCCCCTCGTACTCATCGAGAAGTACGGCGCCGACTCCGTCCGCCTGGGCATGCTCCTCTGCTCCTCTGCCGGAAACGACATCCTTTACGACGAGTCGCAGGTTGAGCAGGGACGCAATTTCTGCGGCAAGATATGGAATTCGTGGCGTCTGGTAAGCGGCTGGCGGGTTGATCCCGAAGGCCGTCAGAGCGACGCCTCCCGCATTGCCGTCAAGTGGTTCGACAACCTCCTGTCCCGCACCATCGAGACCGTTGAAGACCATTACAGCAAATTCCGCATCGGCGACGCCCTCATGGCTATCTACAAGCTCTTCTGGGACGACTATTGCAGCTGGTACCTCGAGCTGGTCAAGCCTGCCTTCGGCGAAGCCATCGACGGATACACCTACGATGCGACCGTGGGCTTCTTCGACAAGCTTCTCAAGCTTATACACCCCGTCATGCCCTTCATAACGGAAGAGATATGGCATGCCATGGCAGACCGCAGCGCCGGGCAGACCATCATGTTCGAGAGAACTCCGGTCGCCGGTCCCTACGATTCCGCATTCCTCGACAGCTTCGACGCCGCCCGTCAGATTATCGCGGGCATACGCGGCGTCAGGGCCCAGAAACAGATTCCTCCGCGTGAGCCCCTGCGGCTTTTCATCGAAGGCGATTTCCCCGAGGAACTGCTTCCCGTCATAGCCAAGGCCGCCTTTGTCAGCGGTTTCGACGACAGTGTGGAAGGTGCGTCCGTAAGCTTTATCGTGGGTACTGTCAAATGCAGCATCCCTCTTGCAGGATTCGTCGATACCGATGCCGAAAAGGCCAAGATAGAGGCGGAACTGGAGCATCAGCGGAAGTTCCTTGCCGGAGTGAGGGCAAAGCTTTCCAACGAGAAATTCGTAAGCCATGCGCCTCAGTCCGTGGTGGATATGGAACGCAAGAAAGAATCCGACGCCCTCGCGCGCATCGAGGCGCTCGAGGCATCATTGCAAAACCTCTAATCAGCATATTATGGTAGTTTATCCGCTTGGCGTAATAGGACCCTGGCAGATAGTCATCATCGCCCTGGTGATATTGCTTCTGTTCGGTGGCAAAAAGATTCCCGAACTCATGAAAGGCCTTGGAAAAGGCGTCAAGAGTTTCAAGGAGGGAATGAACGATATCGACGACCAGATCAACGGCACTTCCGAGCCTGCGAAGAAAGAAGAAGATTCCAAGAAGGAGTCGTAGCTGTGGCTGGCGGCACCAAAGACAAAGAGATGTCCTTCTGGGACCATCTTGAAGAATTGAGGGGGACTTTGTTCCGCTCAATTCTGGCTTTGTGCCTGTTCGCCATCCTGGGCTTTGTCTTCAAGGAGCCTTTGTTCCGGGTGATTTTCCTGCCGGCATCGCCGGATTTCATTATCTACCGCCTGCTTGGCTGGGATTTCAAACTCGAACTCATAAATGTAGAGATGGCCGCCCAGTTCCTGGTCCATCTGCAGGCGGCTTTCGGTGCGGCGCTCATCCTGGCGTTCCCGTATATTCTTTGGGAAGTCTGGCGTTTCCTTGTCCCTGCCTTGTACGACAATGAGCGCAAGGCTGTGGGAGGGGCGTTCCTCATGGCGACCGGATTCTTCTACCTGGGAGTTGCCGCCGGGTATTTCCTGGTCCTTCCCGCGTGCGTGCAGTTCTTCCTCAACTATTCAGTCAGTTCTATGGTAACCAATGCTATAACCATTGGTTCCTATATGTCGATGTTCACTTCGACCGTACTGCTTGTGGGCCTGGCGTTCGAGTTCCCTACGATAATCTGGGCACTCTCGCGCATAGGCATACTCGACAGGGGCATGCTCCGCAAGGGGCGCCGTTATGCGGTCGTGGCCGTGCTTATCCTGGCGGCTATAGTCACTCCTGCCGACCCGCTTTCCATGCTGGTAGTGGCGGCTCCGCTTTATCTTCTGTACGAAATATCCATCCTGATGTCTCCCAAGGCCTATGATATCGATTGACAACCTTACCGTATCCTGGGGAGGCTTCACCCTGCTGGACTCCATCAATTTCCACATCAGCGACAACGACAAGATCGGCCTGGTGGGCAAGAACGGAGCGGGGAAGTCCACTCTGATGAAACTCATAATGGGCTTGCAGAGTCCCACTTCCGGCCACATTGACCGTCCGTCCGGTGTATCTATAGGCTATCTGCCCCAGATAATGGAGCATCACAAGGGGCGTACGGTGATGGAGGAGACCATGACGGTCTTCAGCGAGACCTCCGGGCTGGAGGCCGAAATAGAAGCCATCACGGCGCAGCTGGCAGAGCGTAGCGATTACGAATCAGATGCTTATGCGGAGCTTATCAACAGGCTCTCGGACCTTAACGACCGTTTGTCGGTGGCTCACAGCGAGCCGCCGGAAGTCCAGGCCCGCAAGACCCTTCGCGGCTTGGGATTCCGCGACGACGAACTGGAGCGCAAGACGGAAACATTCAGCCAGGGCTGGAACATGCGGATCGAACTGGCCAAGATACTCCTGCGCCGTCCCGACCTGCTGATGCTCGACGAACCTACCAATCACCTCGACATAGAGTCTATCGAGTGGCTGGAAGATTATCTCAAGAACCGTCGCGGGAGTCTGCTGCTGGTCTCCCACGACCGCAAGTTCCTGGACAACGTGACCAACCGTACCGTGGAGATAATGCTCGGCCATGTGCACGACTACAAGGTTCCTTATTCCAAGTATCTGGAACTCAGGGCCGAACGCATAGCGCAGCAGACCGCTGCATACGAAAATCAGCAGCGAATGATCCAGAAGACCGAAGAGTTCATCCAGGCCTTCCGCTACAAGCCCACCAAGTCCAACCAGGTGCAGTCGCGCATAAAAGCCCTCGAGAAGCTCGACCGCATAGAGATAGACGAGACCGACAACGTACGGCTTACCGTAAAGTTTCCGCCGGCACCCCGCAGCGGCGACGTTGCATACAAAGCGACAGGCCTTTCTGCAGGGTACCCCGGGAAAGTGGTGTTCCGTGACGCAAACATAGAAATCAAGCGCGGAGAGAAGGTAGCTCTGGTTGGCCGCAACGGTGAAGGAAAAACCACCCTGATGCGCGTGATTACCGGGGAACTGCAGCCACTGGAGGGGGAGTCGGTGCTCGGACACAATGTTGACATAGGCTATTACGCCCAGAATCAGGAAGAGGTGCTCGATAAGAACGAGACCGTGTTCAGCACCCTCGACCGCATCGCGGTAGGCGATATACGGACCAAGCTGCGCGACATCCTCGCCCAGTTCCTCTTCCGCGGAGAAGACATAGACAAGCGCGTCAGCGTGCTGTCCGGAGGAGAAAGGGCACGGCTTGGCATGGCCCGCCTCATGCTCCAGAGCCATAATCTGCTGGCCCTCGACGAGCCCACGAACCACATGGATATCAAGTCGAAGGATATACTCAAGCAGGCTCTCAAATCCTATACTGGCACGCTCGTTGTTGTCAGTCACGACAGGGACTTTCTCGATTCGCTCGTTGACAAGCTGTACGAATTCCGCGACGGACACGTCATCGAGCACCTTGGAAGTGTGAGCGAATTCCTGGAACGCCGCAAGCTGGAGACGCTTCAGGAACTCGAAAGAGGGGCGGAGAAGCAAAAGCCCGAAGTCCGCAAGGAGACAGCCGCCCGGGAGGAGATGAAAGAGAAGTCCCGGCAGGACCGCAAGAAAAAGAACAGGATTTCTTATCTTGAGGACCAGATAGAAAAGATAGAAGCCCGTATGGCCGCCATAGAATCGGTTCTGTCGGCCCCGGGAGAAAAAGATGATATAATGGAGCTCACCCGCGAGTATCTTGAGTGCAAGCGCGACCTTGACGCCAAGACCGAAGAGTGGGGCTCGTTAATAGATTGATGGATATGAAAAAGTTGTTTGCCACCCTTGCGGGCCTTGTATTGCTTGGCAGCGGATTCACCTCTGCCCAGGAGGTCAGCCAGTATAGCCTGGACATGCAGCCTTTCAGCAACGTAGAGATATCCGGGCCGTTCGAAGCCAGCATGGTGCGGGGTTCCCAGTACCGTGTACTGATTTCCGTGTCCGAACCCTACAAGCCTTATGTTGAGTGCAGTACCACCGGGGGAGTCCTTTCCCTTTCCGTGAACGAGCGAAACGTGCCCCTTGACGTACGCAGGCTGTTCCGCGGCAAGTCTTCGCCCGAGCCGGTGTTTACCGCCGTCATATATTCTCCGGACCTCCTTCAGTCCGTCACCCTTTCCGACAAGGCCGTCCTTTCCAATACCGAAGACCTTTTCGACAAGGCACGGGTGGAGTTCTCCCTGTCCGACAACAGCAGCGTCAGGGGACTGGACGTCAGCACCCTTGTATTCAAACTCGTGATGCGGGGAAAATCCTCCGCCGACATATCGCTCACCTGCCGCGAATCCGTAATCGAGTTGCTCAATTCGTCGAACCTGCAGCTTACCGAAGTGTCCGAAGACAGCTTCTACAATATCGCCGGTTCTTCCAAGTCCAAGATAAAGAGTGAGAACAAGCGGCTGACCCTCAATGCAAGGGGCAATGCTTCCATGGTGCTGAGCGGCGAGGGTGAAGGAGCCACCTTCGAGTTGGCGAGCACGTCCGAAGTCGATGCCGCAGGCTTTGCACTTTCCGATGCGGATGTGCGCATGACCAGCGTGTCGAGGCTCAGCGTAGCCGCAGAAAACGTGCTCCGGGTGAGCCTGAACGGCGGCTCTACGCTATTGTTTGCCGGCGACCCTGCCGTCAGCATCGACAACATACGTTCTGCAACAATGTCCCGTCTGAATCTCGGGGGCGTCAACTCATCCAAGCTATGAGGCTTTTTGCGGAGTCTGTTCTGGACGATCTCTGCCGAAGCATGGGCATAGCCGACCTTGACAGCGCCACCATTGGCGATGTCTTCGAGTTCGCCGGCCTGCTCGAAAGGCGTACCGGTGTCCCCGTCATACGTATGGACCAGGGCTCGCCCGGCCTTCCCGTAAACAGGATAGGAGTCGAGGCGGAAAAACGGGCGCTCGACAGCGGCGTGGTGTCGGTTTATCCTCCGCTTGCCGGTATCCCCGAGCTCAAGCAGGCTGCATCCCGTTTCGTCAAGGCCTTTATAGATATTGATATAGACCCCCGGGGCTGCATTCCTACAGCAGGCTCCGTGGAGGCTTCTTTCGCATCCTTTGCCATCGCATGCCATCGTATCCCCGGCAAGGACAAGGTGCTCTTTATAGACCCGGGTTTTTCTGTCCAGAAGCACCAGCTCTGCGTGCTGGGCCTGCAGGGCGTTTCCTTCGATATATTCAGCCATCGAGGTGCTCGCAAGCTGGAAGCCAGGCTGCGGAGCATCATGGAGGCGGGCGACATCGCCGCCATCATATATTCCAACCCCAACAACCCGGCATGGATATGCCTCGAAGAGGAAGAACTGCGGGTGATAGGGGAGCTGGCAACGCAGTACGATGCCGTTGTGATCGAGGATCTTGCCTACTTCGGCATGGACTATAGAAAAGACCTCGGTCATCCTTTCGAGGCACCGTTCGTTCCGACCGTCGCTCGGTACACCGACAATTATGTGCTGCTTCTGTCGGCCTCCAAGATATTCAGTTACGCCGGCCAGCGCATCGCCCTTGCATGTATCGGGGATTCGCTGTTCGGGCGCAGGTATCCGGAGCTCGCGCGAATCTACTCCGGTTCGGGCGTTTTCGGACTCACCATCGTCGGCGGAGTGCTCGATGCCGTTACCAGCGGATGTACTGTATCCGCCCAATACGGTTATGCCGAGATGCTTGAGCGCTCCTGCGACGGCCTCATAGACTTTGTCGCCGATACCAGGGAGTATGAATCACGAGCCGCCAGGGCCAAGGACATATTCCTTCGCAACGGTTTCCATATCGTATATGCCGACGACGTTTCCGCCCCCGTGGGCGACGGTTTTTTCTTTTCGCTCGGCTACGGCGGCCTTCGCAGCGGAGAGCTTGTCAGGGAACTCATGTCATATGGAGTGAGTAGCATCAGCCTGGCCTCCACCGGCAGCGCCCAGCAGGGCGTCCGGATTTGCGTGAGCCTTCTTTCCGAAGGGGCCTTCCCGCTGCTGGAGGAGCGCATGTCGATGTTCGGCACAGACCATCCATTGTCATGACAGCAGTAGCCAAGACCAATGTCGCCCGTTTGCTCGACGCCGCCGGAATACCGTACGAACTCATTCCGTACTCCTTCTCGGAAGACGACCTGAGCGCTACGCACGTCGCTGAGCAGCTCGGGGAAGACATCGATTTGGTATTCAAGACCCTTGTGCTTCGTGGCGACCGTACCGGGTGCTTTGTCTGCGTGATTCCAGGTAACTTCGAAGTCGACCTCAAGACTGCCGCACGCATTTCGGGCAACAAGAGCTGCGCCATGCTTCATATGCGTGAGTTGCTGCCCACGACCGGATATATCCGCGGCGGCTGCTCCCCCATAGGCATGAAGAAGGCTTTTCCAACCTACATACACGAATCGGCGCTGCTTTACGAGCATATCTACGTCAGCGCCGGAGTAAGGGGACTACAGCTCAAGATAGCCCCCGGCGACCTTATAAAATACATTTCTGCTGATATATATCCTCTCTGAATATGGCTGCTAAACTTAGATTTACCAAAATGCAGGGGCTGGGCAACGACTATGTTTACGTCGATGCCAGAGGCGGGGCTCCGGAGAATCCATCGGAGCTTTCCAAGCGGATTTCCGACCGCCATTTTGGCATCGGTGCCGACGGGCTTGTGCTCATAGGGCTCAGCGATTCCGCCGATTTCTCCATGCGTATGTTCAATGCCGACGGTTCCGAAGGGCGCATGTGCGGCAATGCGGCCCGCTGTATAGGCAAGTACGTGTTCGACAGGGGATTGTGCTCAGGAGACTCTTTCACCCTCGATACTTTGTCCGGCATTAAGACGGTCCGCAGGGAACCCGGCGGCCTGTTTTCCGTGGATATGGGACGATTCTGCCGTATGCAAGCACCATCGTCCGTATGCGGTTTTGCCGGTACGGGAATCAGCGTAGGGAACCCTCATTATGTGATGTTCGTCCCTGACGCAGAGGCGGTTGACCTTCCTGCCGCAGGACCTCGTATCGAACACGATGCCGCTTTCCCCGAAGGGGTTAACGCAGAGTTCGTTTCGTTGCTTGCCGACGGCAGCATGCGCATGAGGGTCTGGGAGAGGGGAAGCGGAATCACGCTTGCGTGCGGGACTGGAGCCTGCGCCACTGCTGCGTGCGCCTGCCTGCTGGGACATGCCGAATTCGGCAGACCGGTGCTCATCCGTATGGACGGAGGAACGCTGCAGGTGTGTGTAGATGGAGAATCCGGCAAGATCCTCATGACAGGGCCTGCCGAAACGGTGTTCGAAGGAGAGTTCCTACTGTAGCTCGCTAAGCTCCAACCAGCGGGTTTCCTTAATGTCGAGTTCTTCTTTAATGGCCTCGTAACGTGATGACGCCGAGGCTATTTGCTGGTAGTCCTGAGTGCCTCCGGCAAGGAGCGATTCAATCTGGCCGCGTTCGGCCTCCAGGGCCTGGATATCGGCCTCCAGCTGTTCGAGCTCTTTCTTCTCTTTCCAGCTGAGCCTGCGCGGGGCGTAGGTTTTGGCGACCTCCCGTTTCTCTGCAGGCCGTTCCTGCTGCTTTTTGGCCCTTTCTTCGCGCCGCAGGTCTTCCAGGAAGGTCCTGTATTCGGAGTAACCGCCCACGAAATCCTTTATTACGCCTCCCGGACAGAAGACAAAAAGGTGGTCCACCAGACGGTCGAGGAAATGACGGTCGTGGGTCACTATGAGCAGGGTGCCTTTGAAATCGAGAAGGTACTCCTCCAGGATGTTCAGGGTTACTATGTCGAGGTCGTTTGTGGGCTCGTCGAGTATCAGCACGTTAGGTTCCTGAATGAGAACGGTAAGCAGGTAGAGCCGCCGTTTCTCGCCGCCTGACAGACGTTCGATGCGGCTGGACCACATTTCGTGAGGGAAGAGGAAACGCTCAAGGAGTGATGTGTTGGGAACGATGTCCATCACGGTGTCGTCCGGACGGAATTCGATTCCTTTCTGCCGGTAGTATCCCAGGCGTACTGAATCACCGCGCTTGACGGCAGGGTCGTCACTGTCTGCCAGCAGGTTGAGGAATGTGCTCTTGCCTATGCCGTTACCGCCGACGATGCCCACACGCTCGCCCCTCTGGAAGTTGTAGCTGAAGTCTTTTATGATGATTCTGCCGTCTCTGGAGAAATTGAGCTTCCTGCAGTCTATTACCTGCTTGCCCAGGTATCCGGCGCCGCTTAGCCCTTCCATGGACACACGGTTGACGGTGTAAGAGTTTTCCGCTCTTTCTTTGAGCTCCAGAAAGGCCTGTTTGCGGTATTTTGCCTTGCCGCTCCGTGCACAGGGAGTGGCGTGTATCCATTCGAGCTCGCGCCGGAGGACGTTGCGTACGCGGTCGGTTTCGGCGTTGTAGTTGCTGATGCGCTCGTCGCGTTTAGACAGGAAGTTCTCGTAGTCGCCGCGGTAGATGTATATCGAGCCCCTGTCCATTTCCATGATTGTGTTGCATACCCTGTCCAGGAAGTATCGGTCGTGCGAAACCATGAACAGGGTGCAGCGGGAGCGTTTGAGAGCGTTCTCCAGATATTCGATGGCGTCCAGGTCCAGGTGGTTGGTAGGCTCGTCCATTATCAGGAAATCGGCATCGTCTGCAAGCATCCCTGTGATTGCCACCCGTTTGACTTCACCGCCCGATAGCTCCGACATGTGCTTTTCCGGGTTAAGTCCAAGTTCGTCGAGGATGCGGCGGATACGGATTTCGTGCTCCAGGTCCCGGGGCGCCAGCTGCTGGCTGATGGTGAGCGACGCGTCGAATTCGTATTCCTGCTCCAGGAATGAAATGCGGACATCGCGCAGGAACTTGATGCTGCCGCCGGAATCGCTCTTGTCTTTGCCGGCGAGAATGCGCAGAAGGGACGTCTTTCCTGTGCCGTTGGGTGCGACGAGGGCGATTTTGTCGCCCTCGTTTATGTTGAAGCCTATGTGGTCGAAGAGAACCTTCGTGCCGTAGGACTTGGATATGTTGTCTATCTGGAGGTAGGAAGGCATGTCATTCGTAGATGTCGTCGAGTCCGACGCTCTTCCAGGCCGGGATTGCCGGGTCGTCCACGGTCGCATCGATGGTGCGGGCGAGGCCCTTGATTACGTTGCGCTCGAGGAAAAGCTTCTGCTCGGGCCATGTGGCCACGAAGTTTGCGGCCATGTCGTGGGTGTGATTCAGGTAGCGGTAGATGCAGTAGGTGTAGTTGTTTTTGGAGAACACTTCACGTACCAGAGAGCTGCTTCCGTACATTCCGAAGCGGCCGAATGCCATCTTGTTGTAAGCGACGGCCCCGTCAACTGTGCCGTGGAAAAGCAGCTGCGGGGGCGGGGGAGTGCCGTATCTGGGTACTCCGTTCACAGACATCACGGCCCCTGCAAAGGACATGGCCCCCTTGAAGCGGAAACCCTCAGGGAGGATGGCGGTGCGCTCTGTAGGGCTGCATGTTTCCAGGATGGAAGAGAGGGTGATCATCGCTCCTGCCGAGCTGCCGGAGAGTACGAGGTTGTACGGGTCGATGCCGGTATCGTGGTCGCAAAGGTAGCGGACTGCTGCGTACACGTCTTCCACTCCCATATCCACTGCGGCTTTGGTGTACTTGGCGCTCTGGACAAGGTGGAAGAGGTCGAACTTCATTGGTATGCCCTTGAGCCCGAGCCTGTAATCTACCGAAACCACGCCGTAACCGTTGTCGTTGAGGATTTTGAACCACGGAAGGTAGAACGGGTCGTTGCGGCTTCCGGTGATAAAACCGCCTCCGAACACGAACATGACCGAGGGCTTGGCCAGGCTGTCCAGCTGGGTCTCCGATCCGGGAGTGGGGAGGTAAACGTCGATATACAGGTCGCAAGTATCGCGCTGGGCGACCATGTAAGTGCCGGAGAGGGTCTGGGCGCCTGCAACTGCACTCAGCAGCAGAAGGAAAAATGTTACGAACCTTTTCATTTTGCTAAGGTAGCTATTTTTTTGCTACTAACGGATTTTTTTCTAAATTTGCAGTCCCAATCGGGGTATTAGCTCAGTTGGTAGAGCGCCAGGTTCGCAATCTGGAGGTCAGGGGTTCGACCCCCCTAT
>DGVM01000141.1 GCA_002395925.1 Bacteroidales bacterium UBA4284 | reverse complement strand
CCATCAAGATGGCCATCGCCAACACCATGCGTGTCGGTGCAGAAGGCATCAAGATTCAGATCGCAGGCCGTGTAGGCGGAGCCGAAATGGCACGCAGCGAGATGTTCAAAGAGGGTCGTACCCCTCTGCACACCTTCCGCGCAGACATCGACTACGCTCTTGCAGTAGCCAACACCAAGGTCGGTACCCTCGGTATCAAGGTGTGGATTTGCAACGGTGAGAAATATGGCCGTCAGGATCTTACTCCTGCCGCCCTCGCTGCAGCAAACGCACAGGCCGCCGGCGCTCCTCGCGGAGACCGCCGTGGTGGTGACCGTCGTGGCCGTGGCGACCGCCGTGGCGGACGTCGCGACGAGAGGAGGTAATACTCTTACACTCATTATAAAAACTGCCGAGGCGTTTGCCCCGGCAGTTTTTTTTACTCTATGATGGTACAGGCTTGCTAAAAAACAATCAGGCGGGAGCCGTCGGGCTCGACGGAGATGCGGACTTTGAGTGTCTCTTCCGGCAGCAGGGGTTCTATGTTCTCTGGCCACTCCATAAGGCACAGCGCACCGCTGTCGAGATAGTCGTACAGACCTATGTCGAGTGCTTCCTGCGGAGTATCAATTCTGTAAAAATCAAAATGATACAAAGGTTCCCCGGCTGCCGTGCGATATTCGTTGACAATAGCGAACGTCGGAGAACTGACGGCATCTTCGCGGACTCCGAGAGCCTTGCAGACAGCGGTAGTGAAAGTAGTCTTTCCGGCACCCATCGGCGCATAGAACGCAACAAGGCGGCTGTCGCCTATCGCCTCGAGAAACTCGCGGGCGGCACGGTCGAGATCATAAAGGGATTCTATTCTGATTGTAGTCATAAGGCATTCTTTACAGCACGGTTGATAAATTCATTGAGGCTTATGCCCAGGCTTGCGGCGCGTGCTGCCGCTTCGCAGTGAAGGTCAGAAGCCAAACGTACCAGCAGTTTACCGCTGTAAGGCTTTTCCGGCTCTGTTCCGTCAAGACGACATGCTTCCAGATATGAATCAACACCGTCTTTGAAATCTTTCTCCAGTTCGTCTATAGAACGACCTTCAAAAAGAATACAGTTTTTTCTTAGTCCGAGAACTTCTCCAACGAAACAATTATCGTGTTGAGAGTATTCAATACTGGCGGTATAGCCTTTATAGTTCAACGTTCCCATATCACATCAAGCCATTAAGTTTCAGAAACTTATATATATTATACAACGTTTTCTCCTTTATTATGCTCCCAGGATGAGGCTTATGCATATCTATCTTGTCATGGCCATTCTTGAACCTGATACGCGAACCTGATGTCGCACCTCTATTATCCAATTCATAGCCCATATATCCAAGCAGCGTAACCAGCTCATCAAAAGTAAAATCGGAAGGCAAGCGCTTAAAACGCTCGATCAACTTGTCTTTCTTACTCATCGCAAAGATACTAAAAATAGTACTACAAACAAATCTTGTCAACGCACAGCGCCCATTCTGTCCAGGAAACGGTATCCTGCCGCCTCGGAAAGATGCGACGGAAGGATTTCCGGGCAGCCGGCAAGATCTGCGATGGTACGCGAAACCCTGATGATACGGAAATAGGCCCTCATCGACAGTCCCAGTCTGTCCATCAGTTTTACCAGTACCTCCTGACACTCTGCGCTTAGCGGGCAGAAACGTTCGATGAGCTTGTTTGTCATTTCTGAGTTGGTCTGTATGCCGGCACCTGCGAACCGCAGCCGCTGCTCCTCGCGCGCCCTGAGCACACGTGCCGCGACGGCAGCGCTCGATTCGGCTTTCGCCGCACCAAGGATAGCATGCCCCGGAACCGGCGAGACGGTCACCTGCAGGTCTATCCTGTCCATTATGGGACCGCTCAGCCGCCCCATATAGGCAAGACGTTGTCCGACTGTGCACGTACACCTGTCCCCCACTCCCCAGTACCCGCAGGGGCAAGGATTGGACGCCGCGACCAGCATGAACGAAGCCGGATATTCGACTTTCGCCTTGAGGCGTGAAATGACTACTTTCCTGTCTTCGATCGGCCCTCTGAGGGCTTCCATGACACTCTTGGGCATGAGGCTCATCTCGTCCAGGAAAAGCACTCCGTTCTGAGCGAGACTGATTTCGCCGGGAACGATACCGTCTCCGGCTCCCCCGCCGACTATTGCCGCAAGCGATGCCGAATAATGCGGCGCCCGGAAAGGCCTGCGGTCCATAAGTCCGTAACGCAGGCTACCCTTGCCGGCGATGCTGTATATCTTCGACGTCACGAGGCTCTCTTCCATGGTCATAGGAGGCAGGATGCCGGCAAGGGCCTTGGCAAGCGAACTTTTGCCCGAGCCGGGAGCCCCGACCATAATGATGTTGTGCCCTCCCGCGGCAGCTATCTCCATCCCCCTTTTCGCTCCCTCCTGTCCGACGATGTCGGCAAAATCCATATATCCCTCACGCTTGCGTGGAGACGTCACTTTTCGATACTCAGGGCTGTTCCAGGCCAGCAGTCCGCTGCAATCCTCGATACCCTCGAGAATGCGTACTACGTCCTTCAGAGAGCGCACTCCATAAACAGGCTTGTCGCGCAGCCGGGCGGCTTCGAGCGCGGAAGGCAGCGGAAGCACGATTCCGTCGTAGTCGCCCTTGCGGGCAAGGTCGGTAAAGGAAAGGGCTCCCGGAATCTCGCGCACACTGCCGTCAAGTCCAAGCTCGCCCATCATCATCAGACGTCCCGCAAGAGGCAGGTTCTTCTGCTCGGAAGCGGCGATTATGCCCACCGCGATGGGCAGGTCGTACCCGCTTCCGTTCTTGTGCACGTCGGCAGGTGCAAGGTTTATGACTATCCGTTTGCCCGGGATTCTGTATCCGAGGGACTGCAGCGCCGTCATGGTGCGAAGCAGGCTCTCCTTCACCGCAACGTCCGCGAGACCGACGAGGTGGATGCCTATACCCTTGTCTATGTTGACCTCGACAGTTACAGGTACGGCGTCGATACCGATGCACTTGGCTGAATATATTCTGATCAGCATATCAGTAAGTTATTTGGATTCCGGATATGAAACCGTTGACCGGATACTCGGTACGCTTGCCTCGAAAGATTGTAAAAGGCTTCCCGGCGCCGCTGCGGGGAGTAAGGGCGACAGCCACCGAGCCGTCGGCAGCGCAGGCGCAACTGCCGCTGAGGAAAAGGCAATCCTGCACGCCAAGGGCCCCAAGGTCGAGTGGAAGGCACGAAGTGCCGTCGAAATACAGGAAAGCGGGGCTGCCGTGGATTCTGGTCAAGCGCCCGTCGGCAAAAACCGCATGATAAGAAGTATGCCAGGTCATGTCGTCGCACAAACCGGCCACAGCGGCTTCTCCGGACAATTTTATAATGCCGGCATCTTTCCAGAAGATATACAGTTTCTGAGTAAAGTTATACATCGAATCTCCCGCCCGCAGAAACGAAGCCCCATAGAAATTATACAAGACCAGCTGGCGGGAATCTATTATCTTGGCATCCAGCACATTCCATTCTTTCCTGCCTACCGCGGCGCTCACCTCTCCGTCGCATACGAAACATACGCTTCCCTTTTCCCGGAAGGCAAAGCAAACCTTTCCGCAGTCAAGGTACAAAGCCCCTCCGGGACCGTAGGTCTGGACTCCGAAGCCTCCTAAAGGGATGGCGTCCTGCCTGCGGAACAATTCTACCCCGTTGCAGCGGAAAACGAGCGCGCCGCCTTGGGTCAGGCCCAAAGAATACAGTTCGCCCCCTTGCATGAGCAGTCCGCACACGCGTTCGCATTCCGTCCAGTGGACGAGACGGGACGCACCCTTGCCGACAAAGGTCCCGCGGCTGTCTGAAAACACGGTAAAAAGCTCTCCGTCAATGATATGATGCTCATCCAGACTGGCACTTGCCTCTGTGCCGGGCCCTGCAGGGACGGCCAGCACTTCCTCTCCTTCGCAATAGAGCCGGAGGCGGCAGGATACGTTTCCGAAGGAACTGTCCCTGCGCCAGTCGTATGATTCCGGAAAATCTACAGCAGAGACAAGCAGAAGCGTATCGGGTCTCCCCGGCTCGTGCAGATGAAGGGTGTCGCTCAACCTTCGGTCTTCTGTCCGCGGGCTGCCGAATGAGAATGGCGGATCTATGAAGGAGATGCACGAACTTAAGAAAAAGGACACTATGAGAAAAACAAACGAACTTGCGGCAACTCCGCGGGCAGAAGATGAAGAATTCATAGCGATGACGTTTTGTGCAAAGAAAAGCAATATTTCTCAGAATCTGCCATTTACGGCCGGTCATCCGTCACAAGTTTACAATTCTTTAAGCCTTGCTTCCGTACCCCCGGCCACCTCCCCGGACAGAATAATTATTTTTTAGTATATTTGTTATCCGAAACACAACCTAAAACCAGAGTTATGTCTAATTATTTTCACCAGATGATTCCGGCCGAGGAGCTTGCACGCCTGCCGTACATGCCCACCGTTGGAGAATTTGTAGAATGGCTCGAGAAGACATATCCGGACAGCCCGGCCCTTTCCGACCAGACCAACACAATCACTTATAAAGAGTTATGCGAGAGGGTCGCACGCCGCCGCGCATTCATCGAAAGCCTAGGCCTTCCCAAAGGTTCGCATATAGCGATATTCGACCGCAACAGCCAGGATGCCATTGAGCTTTTCCTCGCAGTCACGTCTGCTGGATACGTTGCCATGAACTTCCCGCCCAGCCTCCCCGCCCCCGCTGTCGCAGGCTCATGCGCCAAGTTCGACATAGCAGCAATATTCGTCCGTGACGAATTCGCACCTCTGTGCGAAGGGCTTCAGGGCGTAAAGGTCCTGCCCGCCGGCAGCATCGCCGACAGCAAGGCTCCCGTCACCATCCCCGACAAGGAGCAGCCCGCAGCCATCTTCTTCACCGGAGGCACCACCGGCGCACCCAAGGGCGCAGTCCTAAGTCACAGGGCACTCATGCGCGGCGCATACAACGCCATCTTCAAACCCGGCAAGGTCATCGGTGTGCATCGCTACATCGCAATACTGCCTCTGAGCCACGTCTTCGGCCTCATCGCCGGCACGCTCGGATGCTTCTACACCGGCAACCTCCTCTTCACCTGCGAGGACATGAAGGGCACCATCGGCAAACTGCCGGTCATCAAACCCACACTGCTCGTCATCGTTCCCGGTATCTGCGACATTCTCGCCGGACTCGTCAAGATGTACGGCCCTCAGTTCCTGGGAGGAAACCTGCGTATGATTATCAGCGGCGCAGCCAACGTACCTCCGCGCCTGGTTGACATATTCACCAAACTCGGCGTCGAATTCTGCTTCGGCTATGGCCTCACCGAGGGAGCCAACCTCACTTCGGCCAACGCCGACGCCGTACAGAAGCCCACGTCCATCGGCAAAATCTACCCCGGTCAAGAGACCAAGGTGGTCGATGGCGAACTCTGGATCAAGGGTGACAACATCTTCTCCGGCTACTATAAGGATCCCGTCCGGACTGCTGAGTGCATGACCCCCGACGGCTGGTTCCGCACCGGAGACCTTGTGCGCTTCGACGATGAAGGCTTCCTGTACATCATCGGCCGCATCAAGAATCTCATCATCCTCTCCAACGGCGAAAACGTCAGCCCCGAGAGCCTCGAAGAGCCCTTCTACGCAGATCCTTGCGTACGCGACGCCATGGTAAAGGAAGACACGCTCAACGGCGCCCCCTGCATCGCAGTGGAAATCCTTCCCTTCATGCCCGCATTCGACGGCAAGCCGTTCGAAGAGATCCAGGCCTACATGAACGCACTCGTGGACAAGGTCAACGCCACCCTGCCCTCCACCCATCGCATTTCCAAGGTAACGGTACGCACCGAGGACTTCAAGCGTACCGGCAGCATGAAAGTATCCCGCGTATGACAAAGGAAACGATAATGGCCGATCTCAAGGAGATCCTCACCGTCATGCGTCCCAACACCGACCTTGGCGAAGTGACGCTGGAAACCGAACTGGTACGCGGACTCGGCATCGATTCGCTTACCATGATGCTTCTCACGCTTGCAATCGAAGACAAGTACAAAATCCGCTTCCCCGACATGCAGCAGCCGCCGCGCACAGTCGATGACGTCTGCCAGATTGTCCTTCAGGCAGTCGGAGATTAGACCTCGCGTACGTAACTGCGGCGTCTCATATATGGCTTAGGGTCATATTCGCCGAAGAGAGTCTGCACCTTCACGTTGTCCTCGAGCTGGGGATTCAGGAGCATGCGCTTGACTCCAAGTCGTATGCAGTTCTCGTGAAGATACTTGAACATTAGCACATTGGCGCCTTTCCCCTGATACTCGGGAAGGGTGCCGATGAGCAGTGCTTCGATTGTGTCGTTGTGCTTGAGGGCCTTGAGGACAGGTATGAAGCCGAAGGGAAACAGGCGTCCGCGGGCCTTGCGTACGGCACGGGAGATTGAAGGCATGGTGATGCAGAAGCCGACAAGCTTGCCCTCCTCGTTTGTCACAAGCGCCAGGAAGTCCTTGTTGAGGATGGGGACATACTGCTTTACATAGCCTTCTATCTGCTCCTCCGAGAGCTTGGAATACTCATACAGCGGCGCGAAGGCATCGTTGAGCACGTGGAACATTTCGCGTCCGTAGCGGAGCATCTCGCGGCTGTTGCGGGGCTCCACGATACGCAGGCCGAAACGTTTTTCCACCAGCGGTGCGTACTGGAACATGGCCGGCAGCTTGTCGGACAGCTCGATCACGCGCTGCGTCCAGTCGGCATCCTTGCGGAAGCCCAGGCGCTCAAGATATTCGCCGTAATAGGGATAATTATAGATGACGGTAAAGGGACTGTCGTGCTCGAATCCCTCCACCAGAAGACCTTCGCGGTCCATGTCGGTAAAGCCCAGAGGGCCTTTTATCTTTGTGGCTCCCCTGGCCTTGCCCCATTCGAGCACAGCGTCGATGAGGGCCTTGAGGACCTCGATGTCGTCTTCAAAATCGAGCCAGCCGAAGCGTACCACTTCCTCGCCCCACTTGGCATTGGCCTTATGGTTGATGATTGCGGCGATACGGCCTACGATGCGGCCGTCTTTCCGGGCGATGTAAAGCTCCTTCTCGCAGAATTCCAGCGCCGGATTTTTGCTGGAAAGCGAGTTTATCTCATCGCTTTCGAACGGCGGCACCCATTGGGGACAGTTCTCGTAAAGGTCGAATGGGTAACGGATGAATGCAAGCAGGGCGCTGCGGCCAGCTACTGGTTCAATGGTAATAGTGTTCATTCAGGTATGCTTTTGTCGTCGCCAGCCTCACCGGAAGCCCAGTCAAGCATTTGCGAGAAGGTATCGGTCAGGCGGTCGGCGAGATCGTTTTCGTTGTATTTGCGGAAGACGTCTGCAAGGTAGTAAATGTAGCTGCCGCACATCTCGAATTCGTCTTTTGCGAACTCATAGAAGCCAAGGTAGAAGCGGGAGCTGACCAGCAGTTCGGCAGCAAAGTTGGTGCCCAGTTCGCGTGCTTTGGTCTGCATGCCCAGCTTGTAGCAGTCGTCGATGATGTTCATCACCAGATAGTCGTTGGAGCCCATTCCCAGGGGGATGGTTTCCATAGGATAACGGCGCATGACCTCGAGGCAGCGGGTGATCATTTCCTCGGCGCGGGCATTTTCTCCGGCCTTGATGAAGGCGTTGGCCGCATTGAGGAACACACCCCTTACTGCCATGACTCCCAGGTTGGTATAGTAGTTCTGGTAGTCGATGAAGTAATTGTCGGCACTGACAGCGTCCCAGGAATACACCTGCGTCATCTTGCGATAGAGCTCATCGGTATCGACAAAACCTATATTGGTGGCCGTAATCTTGTTGCGTATGGGGATGAACTTGTAGGAGTAGCCTTCGTAGAGCAGGTAGTCCTTGATTCCTATGTTGATGTCGCCGCCCATGTTGAGCATGTTGATGGGACGGTCCCACTCGTAATTGCTCAGCAGGTCGAGCATGAAGAGTTCGGGCTTGGTTAGATAATCCTTGCCCTCGGGAATCTGGAGCACGATGCTGTCGGGAATCATGTCCTCATACTTGGCGTCCAGTATGCCGTGTGCGATGACGTTGGCCTTGTTGACGGGGACTACGATCTTGCGCGCAGCGATGTAATCGACCCTGCGGCCGCTGGACATCGGCATCTTGACGTCGGGGTGCTTGAAGAGCATGATGACGTCGGAGATGCTCGTCTCCTGGTTCCTGGTGTCGATAATGGGAATGTATTCATTGGTGCCATACAGGTACTGCTCGGGGCCGATGGACAGCTTGAGCGGTGCCGATTCGTTGCAGGCCCATTTCATCTGGTCGATGTGCCAGTCGGTGCCAAGGAGGCTGGTGTTGCAGATGCGCACATCGGTGCGTACTCCCTCCACTTCCTGGGCGTACCATACGGGGAAGGTGTCGTTGTCGCCGTGGGTGATGAGTATGCCCTGGGGACCTACGGAATCAAGGTAGTTGCGGGCAAGCTCCACCGCGGTGCGACGGCCGCTGCGGTCGTGGTCGTCCCAGTTCTGCGCCGCCATGAGAGCGGGCACGCAGAGGCAGACGGCCGTAATACCAAGCGGAAGCGCTGCACCGCCCTTGCCCTTCAACGCGCCGGACAGCCACTTGTAAAGCGCCGCCACGGCCATTCCTATCCATGCGCTGAAGAAGTAGAAGGAACCGGCGTAGGCATAGTCCCTTTCGCGCACCTGGTACGGCGGCTGATTGAGGTAGAGCACAATGGCGATTCCGGTCATGAAGAACATCAGGAAGGTCAGCCAGAAGCCCCTCTTGTCGCGGTCGAACTGGAAGAATAGTCCCAGCAGGCCAAGCAGCAGCGGCAGGAAGAAATAATGATTCTTTCCCTTGTTGTCGGCAAGCGTGGAAGGGGCGTCGCTCTGATCGCCCAGGCGTATTTCGTCGATGAATTTTACGCCGCTCTCCCAGTTGCCGTGGAATATGTTGCCGGGCGTTGGAGAGTGGATGTCATTCTGGCGCCCCACGAAGTTCCACATGAAGTAGCGCCAGTACAT
>DGVM01000004.1 GCA_002395925.1 Bacteroidales bacterium UBA4284 | reverse complement strand
ACATCCGGAATATTGCCTCCGCGCGCATTGCGCAGGGTTGCGATCTTGTTGATATTGACGCTCAGCTTTGTCATAGTGATACAAAAGTAGCAAAAACCGCTGAAAATCGTAAATAAATGTTAAATTTGTAGGTTAAAATGAAAATAGGATACTACATAAAGAAAGAAGCCCTCAAGGGAGACGCGCGGATAGAAAATCTGCTGAAGCGTCTGGAAGCCGGAGGGGTGGATCTTTATGAAATCCTGGGCAGCGAATCCTGCCGGGAAGATACCGCCATGGTCCTCAGTTTCGGGGGCGACGGCACCTTCCTCAGCGCGGCGCACCGCGTATGCGAGGCGGGCCTTCCCATCCTGGGCATCAATTTCGGCCGCATGGGCTTCCTCGCCGCGAATTCGCCGGAAGATGCCGCCGAGGCCATCCTCGGAGGAAAGTGGGAGATAGAGGAACTCGATATGCTGAAGGTGGAGTGCGAGGGAACTGAAATACCCGGATTCTGGCCTTATGCCATGAACGAGGTGAGCCTTCACCGCGACACTCCGGCAATGCTCGGGGTGGATGTGAAGGTGAACGGCAGCCCTCTTCCCACTTATTGGTCGGACGGCCTGCTGGTCGCCACCAGTGCGGGCTCCACGGCCTACAGTCTCAGCGCGGGGGGGCCTATCTGCCTGCCTGCGGCTTCGGTGCGCATCATCACCCCCGTCGCTCCCCACAATCTTAATCTGCGCCCCCTTGTGGTGCCGAAAGACGCTTCGGTCGAACTCCGGGGCAGGTCCCGCAGCGGCAGCATGATACTCAGCCTGGACAACCGGAGCTACCGCGTCCCCTGCGGAACGGCGGTGAGGGTGGGTGCCGCGGCTTTCCCTCTCAGGCGTGTCAGCCTGGGCAAGTCAAACTTCATCGATGCTCTCAAATCCCGTTTCTTCTGGGGGCAGGATGTCAGAAATACAGCAGATTGATATGCGTCTTCCGGAAAAACTACCCCGACACATATCCATCATAATGGATGGAAACGGCCGCTGGGCCAAGGAACGCGGCAAGGAGCGTGCCTTCGGGCATGCAGAAGGCATCGAAAGCGTGCGGGCAATCACTGAGGCCTGCGCCGAATGGGGCATTCCCTATCTTTCCCTTTTCGCGTTCTCCGAAGAGAACTGGGGACGTCCCCGGGAGGAGGTGGACGCCCTTATGAAACTGATGTTCAAGGCGGTGGCCGGTGAATACGAGACCATGATGCGCAACAACGTGCGCTTCGTCGTGCTGGGCAACCGCGCGCGCCTGGATCCGGTCCTGAATGCGGCCGTCAGTCATCTCGAGGAGCAGACGGCCGGCAACACCGGGCTCACAATGATCGTCTTCGTGAGCTATAGCGGCAAGTGGGACATACAGCAGGCGGCGGACCGCATGGCCGCAGAGGGCGGCGACAGCATCGAGCCTTATCTCGTCACCGCCGGCTACCCGGATCCGGATCTGATAATCCGCACTTCCGGCGAAAAGCGCATCAGCAACTACCTGCTCTGGCAGGCGGCCTACAGCGAATTTATATTCACGGACACACTTTGGCCTGATTTTAGAAAGGATAGCCTCCTGGCTGCTCTCGAAGAATATGCTTCTCGGGACAGGCGTTTTGGAAAAGTAAAGTAAGGAATGAAGATCAGAAAGATATTTGCTCTGTCGGCACTGTTGTTCTCAGCACTCGTGTCGTTCGCCCAGGAGGGGGGAGTAGAAGTCGATTATAACCGTCCCGTCAAATACAAGGTCGGCGGCATCAGCGTCAAGGGAAACAACTACTTCAGCGAAAACCAGATCATACAGCTCACCGGTCTGGAGAAGGGAATGGAAATCACCGTTCCGAGCGACGAGTTGTCCGGCATCGTCAGGCGCCTCTGGCTTCAGCGCTATTTCGAGGATGTGTCGATGGAAATCGACCACTTGAGCGCAGACCGCGACTCCGCGTTCCTCAACATAGTCATCGTCGAGCGCCCGAGGGTGTCCAGGTGGTCTTTTACGGGAGTGAAGTCCGGCGAGAAGAAAGATCTTCAGGAGCGTTTGAACCTGCGCCGCGGCGGGGAGTTCTCGGATTATGTCGAGAAGACATCCTCCGACATCATCAAGAAGTATTTTGCTGAAAAGGGCTTCCTGGACTGCCAGGTCAAGGCCGAGGTGGTGAAGGATACCATAATCAAGCAGGCTATCCGCGTGAACTTCGCCATCGACAGGGGGATCAAGGTAAAGGTGCAGGACATCAACTTCATCGGCAACGAGCATCTCAAGGATTACAAGCTCGCCCGCAGCATGAAGAAGACCAAGTCCCGCAAGTTCTACAACTTCTTCCATACCAAGAAATTCGACCCCAAGGAGTATCCCAACGACAAGAAGACTCTCATCAGCGCTTTCAACGAAGCCGGATACCGTGACGCCCGCATTGTCAAGGATTCCATCTACACCATAGAACCCGGCCGCCTGGGCATAGACATCACTGTGGAGGAAGGAGACAAATACTACTTCCGCGACATTACCTGGACGGGCAACTCCGTCTATCATGCCGACCAGCTGAACCAGGTGCTCTCCATAAAGCCCGGCGACGTCTACGACATAGTGACCATGGAAAAGCGCCTCAGGGGCGGCGGCAAGCAGAACGAGTACGACATTTCGAAGATGTACCGCGACAACGGCTATCTCTTCTTCAGCGTCACCCCCGTCGAGACCAATATCCAGAATGACTCCGTCGATGTCGAGATGCGCATCTCCGAGGGCAAGCAGGCCACTCTGAACAACATTGTCATCAACGGCAACGACCTCACCAGCGAAAAGGTGGTGCGCAGGCAGATTTTCACCCGCCCGGGCAACCTCTTCAGCCAGACGGACTTCGAACGTTCCATACGCGAAATAGCTTCGCTCGGGCAGTTCGACCCCGAGTCCATCATGAGCTCGGACGGATACTCGATGATTCCCAACCAGAACAACAACACCGTGGACCTGGTGTACAACGTCACCGAGAAGCCTTCCAGCCAGCTGGAGCTCTCCGGAGGATGGGGAGGACGCACCTTCGTCGCCACCGCCGGCGTATCCTTCAACAACTTCTCTACCAGAAGGATGTTCGACAAGCATGCGTGGAGGCCCGTGCCTCTTGGCGACGCCCAGAACCTGTCCTTCCGTTTCCAGACCAACGGTACATACTATACGGCACTTTCGGCGAGCTTCCTGGAGCCCTGGCTGTTCGGAAAGAAACCTACTTCGCTGAGCCTCTCCGCCTACTACACGCGGCAGACCAATTCCAATACTTATCTGCAGATTCTCAGCCACGACCGCATGATGGAAATCTACGGATTTTCTGCGTCGCTCGGAAACCGCCTCAAGTGGCCGGACAACTATTTCGTGCTGTACAACGGCCTGAGTTGGCAGTCATATAAACTTACCAACTGGTATTCGGGTTATTTCTTCTTCGACGACGGTCTTTCGCACAACCTGAGCTACACGCTCAGCCTGACGCGCAATTCCACGGACCAGCAGATTTATCCCCGTATGGGTTCCGACTTCTCGTTCAGCGTCCAGCTGACACCTCCGTACTCCCTGTTCCGCAAGCACAGTTTCGATGCCCACGGCAACAGGATCGCCGTCGACAACTGGCGCGATATCGATTACAGCACATGGACATCCGACCAGCGTTTCCGCTGGATCGAGTATCACAAGTGGAAATTCAACGCGGCCAGCTACACCAAACTCGTGGGCGACCTCGTCCTGATGACAAGGGCGCAGTTCGGATACCTGGGACGTTACAACAAGAATTGGGGCTATTCACCGTTCGAGGGATTCCTGGTCGGCGGAGACGGCATGTCGGGATACAGTACCTACGGCTCCGACATCATTCCTCTGCGCGGTTATGAGAATTACTCCCTGACGCCGTATTCCCAGACGAATTACAACTCCAACGGCTACGCTTACGCCGGAAATGTTTACGACAAATTTACCGTGGAGCTCCGTTATCCTGTCATCCTGCAGCCTTCCAGTACCATTTTCGCACTGGCGTTCCTCGAGGGAGGAAACTGCTGGGATTCGATTGAAAAATTCAATCCGTTCCAGATCAAACGCAGCGCCGGAGTGGGTGCGCGCATCTTCTTACCGATGGTGGGTCTGCTCGGCATCGACTGGGGTTACGGTTTCGACGACGCACAGAATGGCGGCAGCCAGTTCCACTTTATCATAGGACAACAATTTTAATTAAGATTTGATATGAAAAAGATTCTTTTGATTGCAGCGGTTTCGCTCATCGGTGTGGCAGCTTCGGCTCAGAAGTTCGCTCACGTGAATTTCCAGGAACTCGTACAGCTCATGCCCGAGTCCGATCAGGCACGTGCCGTGATTCAGGAGTCGCAGAAGAATGCACAGGAATCCTATCAGGAGATGATGAACGAATTCCAGGACAAGTATGCCAAGTATCAGCAGAATGTCAACTCCTATACTCCTGCCACCCGCAAGACCAAGGAAGATGAACTCACTCAGATCCAGCAGCGCATCCAGGAGTTCAGCCAGAATGTTGAGCAGGAACTTCAGGAGCAGCAGCAGAAGCTGATGGAGCCCATCTACAAGAAGGCCCAGGAGAAGATGCAGGAGATCGCCAAGGCCGGCGGATACATCTATGTGTTCGACCGCGGATCCATCCTCTACATCGACGAGGCGCAGAGCACCGACATTACGGCTGAATGCCGCAAAGCCCTCGGAATTCCCGAAAACAGGACTCTCGAGAGTCTCCAGGCCGAGCTCGCAGCCCAGGCCAAGGCTACTGCAAACGCCCAGTAAGATTCCAGGCTTGTATTAAAACTATAACCATTACATAAAAGTCAATAATGCAACACAAGGTAATTGATGCCAAGGATGTTGTGATTAGGTTTGCAGGAGATTCCGGTGACGGCATGCAGCTCACCGGGTCTCTTTTTGCAGATATGTCCGCAATCTACGGCAATCAGCTTTCTACATTCCCGGATTATCCCGCGGAGATACGCGCTCCCCAGGGCACCGTATCCGGGGTTTCCGGCTTCCAGGTACATATAGGCAGCAGCGACGTGAACACCCCGGGCGATTTCTGCGACCTGCTCGTGGCGATGAACCCCGCAGCCCTTATGGCGAACGCGAAATGGTGCAAACGCACCGCAATGATTCTGGTCGATTCCAATGCTTTCGACGAACCCGGCCTGCGCAAGGCAGGCTTCAGGACGGACAATCCTTTCGAGGAACTCGGCGTCGAGGACAGAGTGCTCATAGTTGCACCTATCACCGAACTTACCGAACTCAGTCTCAAGGACAGCGGCATGGATATCAAGGCTATACGGAAGTGCAAGAACATGTTCACTCTCGGTATGGCCTGTTTCATTTATGACCGGCCTTTGGACTACATCTACGCTTACCTCGAGAAAAAGTTCGCGAAAAAGCACCCTGAGGTTATCGAACCCAACAAGAAGGTATTGAACGACGGTTTCAACTATGCATCCAACATGCAGATGATAGCCAATACCTATCATGTTGAACCTTCGCATCCCAAGAAGGGGAAATATCGCAACATCACCGGCAATCAGGCCACTGCGTGGGGGCTTCTGGCTGCCTCTGAAAAGAGCGGCCTGCCCCTCTTCTGCGGCTCTTATCCTATCACGCCGGCCACCAATATCCTCGAGGAACTCGCAATCCACAAGAGCCTGGGCGCCAAGACTTTGCAGGCCGAGGACGAGATAGCCGGCATCTGCACCGCCATAGGAGCGTCCTATGCTGGCAATCTCGCGGTCACCACGACTTCCGGCCCCGGACTCTCGCTGAAGAGCGAAGCCCTGGGACTCGCCGTAATGGCCGAACTCCCTCTCGTGGTGGTGGATGTGCAGCGCGCAGGCCCTTCTACCGGCATCCCTACCAAGACCGAACAGACCGACCTCAATCAGGCTCTCTACGGCAGGAACGGAGAATGCCCCGTCCCCGTGGTCGCCGCCCATTCCCCGTCGAACTGCTTCGACACCGCATTCAACGCCGCGAAGATCGCACTCGAGCATATGACTCCGGTGCTGATGCTCTCCGAAGGCTTCCTCGGCAACGGCAGCGAGCCCTGGCTGATTCCTTCCATGAAGGATTATCCCGCCATCAAGCCCCCGTTTGCGACCAG
>DGVM01000008.1 GCA_002395925.1 Bacteroidales bacterium UBA4284 | reverse complement strand
GGATTATGTTAATGTACGCGGATTCAGGGCACTGACGGTCGCGCCAGCACTGCGGCTCCCGGGCGATTATGGCCCCTGGGGGCGGTGGGGGATAGACCAGCGCAGTGAGCTGGCGGTTGTGGAGCAAGCGACAGCGAGCGGAGCAACCGACTGCTGACTGCGACCGCTTTTCCCTTCATTGCGGGGAGGTCGTCCGTGAGTCTGTGGCAGACTTGTTCTGACACAGTCTTGCAGCGAAGGGTGGATTTGAAGGTTGCCTTTCCGGGCGGCTTGTCCGTCCCGGAAGGGCAAGTACCTTTTTATTTGATAAAAATCTCTCCCTTCTCTTGAATTAGCGATACTATTTTTTCATATGCATCGCTATCAGTTTCCTTAAGACTCCGAATTGCTTGCCGGAATATTATATTCTCCGATACATCATCAAGGTATTTACCCTCCTTTTGCAAAGGTTTGTTATCCCTTTCACGGAGTTCGGTGAAATACTCTTTGTATGGTTTATCATTGATGAATATCTGCCAGCTCCCGCCAACGTCCTTTAAGGTGTATCGTATTCCTCCAAAGAGACGATAATCGAGATACTCGATACCACTATCAGGATCAATTGCCCTTACAAAAGCGTCATAGTTTCCTGTGGTCAATAATGCCCTGATGCCATGAGTATTAATCTCCATTCCTTTAAGAATTGGCAATAAAGTGTCAATATCTCTAAAATATGGAAATAGATTGAGTATGATGTCAAGTTTTATCTTACTGGTATTCATCCTTATTATCCGAATAAGTAATGGTCCTGTAATGAGGTCTAAAAATCAGCACTCTCGAGGGTATTGATTGCATCTTCCAGACTGGAGATGGAGCTGTCGAGATTATCAATCAGTTCATCTACCGCATCTTTCCTTTCCTCATTATCTTCATCGTCGGGAATCTGTTCGTAGGCTGTCTTCTCTGCTTCGAGGGCCTGTTTCAGGATGGGAAGAACAGTCTCGAGTTCCCCCAAACTACTTGCTATGGTTTTACGTCTTGCGTTGTTCATGGCTCCTACTCGTTAGTGGTTAGAAATCCGCCTTCAAAGGCATCAGGGAAACGGAATTTAGCTACTTTCTGGCCGAAGATAATAGTGATATATCCCCCCTCGATTGAAGAAATGGTTCCTAGACCAAAAGACTTGTGTTTAATTGTTTCTCCTGGCTGCAGGTCATCCCATGGAGTCTTTTCCATAATCAGTTCCTCATCGATAGGAGTGGTTACCTCCTCAAGAGATGAAATGACGTCGTCAAGGTAAGAGACGGCCTCATCCAAGGCATCTATACCTTCCTGCATCATATCGCCCCGTTCACCCATCTGTATTCCCTCGGGAAGGTTGTCATAGGCCTCTTGTTCTTCGTCACGGACCATTTCAAGGTCATCATGGGCCTGTTGGATTCGCCCGAGGCAATCCTCAATTGTGGACATTCGCTCTGGTTTCATTGTCAGCACTCTATTACTGTTATTTACAGGTTCTCCTTCTTGATGCATCTGAATGACGAGTCCGTCTGTTTTCATTGCGTAGTACCCGTCGATGCATTCAATATATAGATTTTTTACGGTATCAAAGGTAATGCGTTTGTAGCCATGCCATTCCACTTCACCAGTTTCAGGATTCTTGCTTTTCTTCGCGGGACGGCCATCTGCCATCTGATGTGGGAAACAAGCAGCGATAATCCCGGCCATTGAACGATATCTACCTTTCAGTTCGTTAGCGAGGTTCTTTATACGAGGGTCGGAAGCCTTAACCAACATATTCAGGACGATAGCCATGTCAGACAGCTCTTTTTCTGAATAAATGTCGGAGGCGTCTATTATTTGTTCTGAATCCAAAGATGCTCGCCGAATGGTTTGCATCACCTTATAGATTCGTTTATACCTTTCTTGTCCATACTTAAGAATTGTCTCCGCGCTATGTTTCTTGAACTGGCTCAGAGTCTTGTACTCTTTAAGAAGGTCTTCGGCAATCTGTTGATCTTCTTCAATACCTTCTGCAACCGAAGTGCTATCGCTTACCGGTATGCTTGGTGAAGAATGATCCCCTGCTGTTATACTCGTTGGCTCGTCTTTTCGCGCACCTGATGCTGTGATTTCTCTGTGTTGCTCTTCTTTTTGTTCCACGACTTGCAGATAACCCTTCTCAAAAGCACCGGGATATATAAACTTTGATTGGCGGTCAGAGAATTTGACATCGAGATAATACCCATCGAATGCCATGATCTTACCGGGACCAAAACTCTTATGAAGAAGGGCGTCGCCCACTTTGATTCGAGCCCAGGGCTCAGCGGGTTGCGCTTCCTGCTCCTCTCCAAAAGTTTCCTCTTCAATGTCGGCTGCATCTTCTCCGTCTTTATCAAGTACAGCGTGTGGCTCTGCTTCTTGATAAATGCTCGTATCAATAGCAGTATCCCAAAGGCCCATAATTGTCCCCGTTTGCTTGTTGATTCCGGTGTACTCCAGGGAGGAGTCTTCGTAGCGCTTGAACTTGTAGACAGCATCGTTCATCAACTCGCTATTGAAAACACCCAGGCTGACCAGCAGGCTGAAATCCTTGAGGGTAAGACCGGTGACCTTGCGGAAGAGTTCAGGCTCCAATTGTTCGATAACATCCTTGAGGCAGTATTCGCGGTAGTCCGTGAGATACATGAATACAGGAATACGAGTGGCAAACTTGATGAGTTTCTCTTGTATTTCCTTACGCTTGCTTTTGTACTCCTTCTCCTCTTCCGTAAGCTGTTTCTTTTCTTTGGGAGTAATATCGTCGCCCTTCTCCTTCTTGGTCTTTTTGACGTGATCGGACTTGTTGATGATTGTTTCGATGTCGGAGTTCAGGTTGCGGAACCCTTCGATGCTCATAAGGGCCCTCATAGCCTCCGGATTGTTCATCAGGCGTTGGAGGGTGGCATTGTCCACATTGACCAGGACAGCACTTTCCCACCTGCGAGCCAGCAAAGTGGCGGTGGTGCCACTCATAGCCATATCAAGCACACCAGCCGCATCGATTTCCTTCATAGAAGAGCCATCGTACGCAAGGATAGGAAGGAACTTGATAAATTCCTCTACCTTCTTTTCCGGGTTGGTCTCTTTAACATTGAGTTGGCAACTGTATTCTTCGACCTGGCGCAACGCACGATTGGGGGCGAAATCAAAGACGTAGCAGAGCGGCTTGAGGATTACTTCCTCACCCTCTTCATCCTTTGTGGTCCAAGGGGACTGAACACGGAAGGCGGCCTGGAAATAGGTTTCTGGAGAAGTCGTGTTACGCAACATTAGAATACCGGTCCAGGGCTTTACGGTGACGCCAGTGGACAGCTTGCCGCAGGATAGGGTGATTGTCTTTGTTTGCTGCGGTTCACCCATCGCATCATAGACAGGATCTACAGCCTTCGCCCCCATACCTGCCTCGTTGCCGGCTGCTACTATGACTTCATAATCGGCATAGAATCTATTGGAACGCTTCTTCAAGAGTTTAGCCATCGCCCGACATGCTGCGACGCTGGGGAGGAACCAGTAGGTGTGCTGCAGGTAGCTCAACAGGCGGCTGTCGGAGAATGGCATCGGCGGTTTCTCCGTGCCCAGTTTCAGTTCCGTGACGATGTTCTCCATATATGCGCCACGGATAAGGTCAAGCCATTTCTGGACATACTCCTCATGCAGGAAATACTCACCTTCGGCTCGGAAGAATTCATTCAAATCAAACTCGTCAAACTCGCCCTGTGATGCTATCTCGCTAATGCTGTCCGGCATCTGGTAGGTCAGCATCACCATCTTGGGTAATTGGGCATATGGATTCCTTGGACCTTTCCATTTCTCTTTAGCAGACTGTTCGTCAGAATAGGTCCAGTTATAAATCTGTTCTTCAATGAATTCCCCTGTGGAAATAGCCCGGAATGGCGTCCCGGAAAGATAAAGGTATGCTTTAGTACGAAGGGGCATCAACCCTTCGTCGTACATCTCACGGGCCTCTAATTCACGAACATTGTCGGCATCCTCGGTGATAATCTCTCCAACTTCCTCGGCCCGCTTCAGAGCAGGGTCTTTCTTATCATAGAAGTTCTTGGCGTTCTTGCCCCAGGCGCCATAGTGATATTCATCCAGGACGATGCAGTCCCATTCGACCGTCTGTATCCATTCATTTGTAGCCTTAATACCGCCGACAGCATTTTTTCCAAGAACGTCCTGGAAAGAGGCGAAACAGACAAAAGGCTTGCGCTCGTTGACGTAGTTGAATTCCCGGTCTTCCTGCTTCTGGCAGAACTGCCAGCCCTCGAAGTCTTTATGGGTGAGGAGATCTTCTTCCCAGGCAGTTTTGACGGCTGGCTTGAAAGTCAAGACCAACACTTTTTTCCACCCCATCTTGAGAGCAAGTTGATATGTGGTAAAGGTCTTGCCGAAGCGCATCTTTGCATTCCACAAGAAGTGCGGGATGAGGCCACGGTTGGAAGGGTCTTTTTTGAAGGAATCGAAGTATGACGAGGTTTTTGCTACAGCCCTCTCTTGCTCCGGACGCATCGGGAAATCATAGATGCGGTCAACCATCGTTTCCTTACCTTCAACGGCGGCTATGATGGCTTTCTCGACGTTCTTAACATCAGTCACGAACCATTCGCCTTCCGGGTTCCGGATATGATTCTTGCGCAGGATCTTATGAATGAGGTGGTCGTCAAAAGAGGTGCCATCTTTACGCATGGCAGGGCGCTTAAGAACAATGTGGTAAGGGATATTACCAGTCAGGTTCTGTTCCTTCACGCGAGTCTCAACATCGCGAGTGGTATAGCCCACCTTAAGCCACCCAGAATGTGCCGGTACGCCTACGTGTTCGTATGCGTATATCATAGGTATTTCGGCAACCCGGGTGCGTAATAATTCTTGAGCCATAGGCTATTCCATTGATCGAATCATAGTTTCTATAAACTGTATCTCATCCTGCTCTAAACAATACTTTTTGTACAGTTCGCTATCTGTCCATGTATGATTGAACTCTTGCAGGGGGACAAACTGATAAACCTCCCGAGGCGCATCTTGAGTCATTTTTCTCACTGATACCATAAACCGGAAAAATTTCGTTTTGATATATGAAATAATGCTCTCACATTGCTCCTTAGTGAAGTTGTGAAGTTTTGAATCATACCCTATGGGGATATAGGTTTGTGAGCATACGCTCCCGGGTTCACCATAGAAAGGGACACCCAGAATAGGTGCGTCCTCGCCAAAACTGCCGTTTGCCTTAGGAATAAATACTTTATGCAGTTTAAGTGTTTCAATCCCTTTGGGTATATCTGTCTTTTTAATCCATGCAAACCCCGATTCCTCCATCCTGCGGCTTAAATAGTATTTTACGTCATGAGCATCATCACGACGTTTTACATAGCCGCTCCAATTTGTATTCAGGATACCGTCTTTATCAAAATAGTGAGAGGGACCAACCAACGATGAGAAGGATTTGTTAATATAATAGTTGCCTTCCTTCTTTATGACCTTACGAACAATCTGGAGGGCCATAGAATCACGTATAACGACACCCGCCTTAAATGGGTCGAGATAATCATCCCTTTTCGTTACCTTATCCCCAGAATGTTGAACATAATGGCACTTCCCAACATATTCTTCGCTGAAGAGGAAATAATTCACTCCTCCCATAATGTCCACTCCCGCGAAACACTCATTTGAATCGAGATAATCATGCATCTCAATAAAATGATTGCAACGAATCATCTTGTCTACCCAATCATTTGAGATGCCCTGCCCTGTACGTGTCATCCATCTACTTGGGATAATCATGGCAATGTACCGAGGTTTTAGTTTACGGGCTTGTTCAAAGAACAAAGGATATATGGCGGATGCGAAAGATGCATTGGTTTTATTGTTTTCAGATGCCTTACTCAGCTGATATGGCGGATTGCCTATAATGACATCAAATTTCATATTACCGAAGAATTGCTTGGGATTATCTGTGTGAATGAACATATAAGCATATTGCTCAGCCTCTGGGCCTCGATCGTAGGCGGACTGAGGGGCTCCGCAATACTTACATTTACCATTCTCCCATGTATGATTGCGGTTTACATACAGGATATTGCCGCTCTCATTATTGAATTGAGAAACGCTGTATTTCCCGTTAGCGTGTTTGCTGCAGTAGAGGGAACGCCGTGATAAATAGGATGTCAGTTCCGTGATGGCGATGCCGAAGACCTGATTGTGCAGGATATGGTCGATGCGGAGTTGCCGGTCAGGCATCTGGGATTCCAGACCACGGTCGAGCCGCTTGACGATTTCGCGGAGGAAGACGCCGCTTTTTGAGAATGGATCGAGGAACTTGGTGTCCGGGCTCTTGAAAAGGTCCTGCGGTAACAGGTCCAGGACTCGATTGGCCAGTTCCGGCGGGGTGAAAACTTCGTCGTTGCTCAGATTGGCAATGCAGTTTAGCACGTCCGGATTGTAATTACTGTTCACCATAGGCAGCAGCATTTATCTTGAGGAAATGGACGGGTGCATAAGTCTCAGCCGGAAGGTCGGAGAAGAGCCCGTCGCTTTCGTATTCACCAACGAGATAAGAGAACTCGTAGTCCCGGCGGTTGACCTTGTCGGCTCCAATGAAACTCCATTCGCTTATGTGTATCCACTCATTGGGACGATCCACACGCTTGTACGTGAGGGCATCGCCGTGGATGATATTCTTGGAAAGGATATAGCGGGCAGCCTCAATGCAGTTGTCCTTGCATTTAGATTTGAAGAGCGCTTGATATTGCTCCGTGAAGTAGTTCAGAAGGCGTTCTCGGCAGGCTTCGGCATTGTCGGCCAGGATTTCGATGCCATAGATGCTGGATATGGCCCAGATGGCATCGTGTTCGTATTGGAGCTGAGTATATTGCTTTGCTTTGACGCGGGCCTCGCAGATGGCGAGTTTGCGCCGTAGAATTTCTATGAGGAAGTTACCGTCGCCGCATGCAGGTTCCAAGAAACGGGAATCCAAGCGTTCCGTTTCCGGCTTTACAAGGTCCAGCATGGCATTCACCTCCCGGGGATTGGTAAACACCTCCCCGTGAGCGGCCACCCTTTCCTTGGACTTGATTTGGGTGTCCATTCTGCGCTTTCATGTCTGGCATTTGTTTTATCCGATTGACGGCTTCAAAGGACCCAAAAAAGGCGTGGACCGTTTCCTATCCACACCAGAGGCCCTGAGAAGCCGTGAAAATGAATAAGTCGTGCCCACGCCGAAGCGCAGACATTCACTGACTTATTCGGTCTTTCACTTAGAAATTTCTCAGGTTTCTGGTAACCGAATAAATAGCAAATGCTATGTATTTATTTTTCTTGCAAAAGTATTGCAATGGCAAATATACGAAATAATGCTGAGATTACCGAATGAAGGGGTAAGATGCTGAGTCCAAAAGAATAATACAGCCCCGGTTCATCGCCGGGGCTGCTGGTATCTACTTCGGAATCCTTGTCACGGAAATGAGTTCCAGGTCAAGCTCCCGGATGAGGGCGTCGACTTCGGGCCAGTACTCGGGGGAGATGTATTGCATCACCTCGCGCATTACCGGGTTGTCGGCATAGAGGTCCGCTGGGGGAGGCTCCGGTGCCTGTGGTGCGACTTTGCTCTTGCGCTCGAGAATCCAGCGGATGAGGACATCGGCGATGTCGGCACCGCCAGCCAGTTCCTCCGGCGTGGCGTACTTCTCCAGAATGTTTGAAATCTGGATGTTGAGGTAGGGGCGCTCATTGATCTTCTCTATCCATTTCTCCCGGGCGTCGGAGTCAGGGAAAGCCAGGATGGTGCGACCATAGAGGACTTCCACCTTGTCGCCCAGCTGTCCTTTGCCGCCGACAGCCACCCATACGCATTTTGGCATCAGTGCAGCGCAGATGAGGGCCGTCTTCTCTGCCTCGACCAGGCACACGGGCTTGTCGGGATACTTCTTGAGCAGATGCTCGCCGAACAGGCACTGAGTGAGTTCCCACTCCTGGGGGAGCACCCCCTGCTTCTTGAGCAGGGAGTGTACCCAGGTGATCCGGTTGGGCATAGCCTCGTCCTTGATGCGGTGGCCAGTCTCGCGGTTGTATTTCATCACCTTTCCGGAGCGGCAACGGCCTTGCTGGTCTATCTGATAGAAGACCGCGTCGCCGGAGCGGGTGACGCCGATGGCATACTCCTCGATGAGCCGCATTATGGTGTCCGTGTCAAAGAGGTTGCACAGGAAGTAGAGGAAGTCGGATAGGGGATTGGTCCGCACCGTTTTCAGGACTATTTCCATCGGTATGGTGCAGATTCCTCCCGGTGGTTCCGGCTTCGGTTCAGGGCGCGAGATAACCCGTTTTTCAGGCCGTTTACGGCTGTTCTGGTACTCTGACCAGGACTGACGCCATTCGCGCTCTGAAGGCGGGTATTTCACGTATCCGCAGGAGGATTCGTGGTCGCAGCGTCCGTACTGCTCGCCGACAATCTGGTTGTTGGAATCGACGTATGGCGAGAAGCAGTGCTTGCGGCCACAGGCTGGACAGGTCAGGCGTGAAGCGGGACCGGCGTACTTGAGAAGGTGGTATCTGTAGTTCATATCAGGCCTCCTTCTGCTTTTTGGTGCGACGTTTCCGTGTATTGTGTATCGGCTGTATTGGGGATTCTTCTTCCGATACGTTCGATACAGGCGATACATCGCCCGATTCTTCATCCGGCAGGGATATGCCTTCGTCCTGAGCCTTTTTGAGACGGCGCTGGACTTTGCCGAGGGATATGTCAAGGGTCTTGGCAATATCGCGCAGGGACTTGCCCTGTTTTTGGAGCCGGAGGATGTCATAGATTTCCTCCAGGTCGTCGGAAGGATTGCCGAACTTGAGGTGTTCCTCTTCCTTGGCATAGCCTTGGACTTCGAAGCGCAGGAAGCCGTCTACTTTGTTGAGGTCGTAGACGATGACATTGTCGCCGTCGTACTTGTACTCACCGGTGCGGACCTTCACCTGCTTTAGATAGCGCAGATTGTTGTCCCTTGCACTGCGGGCGAGGGCAATGCCGGCGTCAAAGAAACTGATCAACTTGGAACTTCCTGCAAGGTCGTCCTGCGTGATGGGCTCGTAGCCACGGCGTTTCGGCGTATGCGCGATGACGATGGTGGTGAGGCCATATTTCTTTTTGAGCCGGATGAGTTTCATCATAAATTCACTTGCTTGGGCGCTCTTCTCGGCATCGTGGCAAAGGAACGTCAGGTTGTCGACGATGATGAATTTCGTGCCTTGTTTAGCGGCTTCTTCTATGGAGTCCAGGATCTCTTGTTCCAGGTCGGCTCCGCCGATGAGTTCAGGGTCAACTTCTGCCCGCATAAAGCCGGGAGGGAAGACGTGAACGGCGCCGGTGTCCGGGTCGGTGTAGCGCATCTGGAACTGCTTGTCGGCGAGTTCAAGGTCCAGGTAGTAAACCTTCTCCGTCCAGGCAATGTCTTCCGCTATCTGGACGGCAAGGATGGACTTGCCGACGTTGCTGGAGGCGAAGATGACGGTGTTCTCGTACTGGACGATGAGACCGTGGAAGTACAACTTGGGATCGGGACGCTTGGCGGCGTCCTCAATCCAGTCGTTTGCAGATTTGATGGTGAGAATGCCGGCGACCTTGGGGGCACGCTTGGCTTTCTCTACTTCTTCGAGAATGTCCGCCACCGGGTTCTCCTCGGCGGGGAGGTCTTCAGTGACCTGCGGTACTACTTTGTTTAATTCCTGATCTTCCATAGTACGTACATTTATCGAAGTCCACCTTTTCTGTACCCGAATGTGTCGAGTGCAGTTTCCTTGATTTCTTCTGCCGTGGCGTGGCCGGATTTGACGAGCCAGTCGTCTATCTCCGATTTCAAGAAGGAGAGTTTCTTGGTCTTCTTGTGGTAGGGGATCGAGCGGGCGCAGACCCAGCCGTAGACGGTGGCCTTGGAGGGCTTGTCTGGCAGGTATTCACAGAGCTGGGCCAGGTCCATCCAGACAGCTGTGGGCTGCGGGGGCTGCAGGGCAGAGAAATGTGACATAATGAAGCCTTTGAGCTGCGCAATCTCATCACGCAGTTCGCCTACGACTTCCGGGAGCTGGTCGAAAGTTAATTTTTGTTTCTGTTCTGTTTCTACAATTTTATCTACCATAGTACAGGGTGCCCCGCGCTTATACCTTGCTACACTGTAGTCACCGGAGCGGCGGCCTTTCTGGGACGGTGCAGCAATAGTTATTTCGCCCCAAAAAGACGCTACAAATTTAGCGTCCGTAAAGGGCTGTAAGTAAGCGTGTAAGGCCCCCTGTAAGGGGTTACAAATTTATGTGTAAGGGGCTATTCGATTGATATATCGAGGTTTACTTTTTTGAGTAAAGCGGCGGCCTTCTTGACCTCCTTCTCGGCTGCTGATGTCAGTCGTGGATAGGTAAGCGTTTGCCGAATAGTATTGCTGGAAAACCCTGTGATGTAGTGGATGAGTTTTGAGACATCCGTTTTGTTATAGTCGACGGTCTCTTTGCCCAGACCAGCTTTTTTTAGAATAGCGAACAAGTAGTTCGTTATGACCTTCTGCCTCCCTTGGCCTTCATCAGCAGCTGTTTCTGAAGAATCATCTTCTATCTGCTGACCCTGCAATTCCTTAGCGAGTGCAAGAGCATTGTCCAGTTTCTCTTGTAGACTCGCCGCGAGTTCGTTCAGTTCCTTAATTTTATCGGTATTGGCTTCGATGACGCCATTAAGACGGCTAATTTCTGCATCCTTCAGTTCAATGACGGCATCAGCATACTTGTCTCTACCAAACACATAATCCTTCGGGTCAATGAATTCGGCTTCAATAGTCGGTCCCATTGCGGCTCTTTCCTCTTCCCATTTCTTATCTTCGGCTTCCTTCTCTTCTCTGACCCTGGTAAGAAGAAGGGTGACTTTTGCAACTAAATTGATAGGGTATTGGTCGGGATTGGCTTTGTGTTCATTCAGTAAACGTTCTTGAATTGTGGAAAGAATATCGTACTTGGTGTTTGCTACAACGCAGCAATCCATATAGCTCTGGATGTTATCAAAATTGAAATCATCTGTTGCATCTTTCCAGTCAACCGGAGCCTCTCTATTTTCGAAGCAATCTATGATGGGAGGGTACCAGTCCCAATCTGAATGGATTCCTCTGCGGTCACATTCTCTCCACACAGAAGTTATTTCATCCATATAACCATCGCGATACCGATAGATGTTCTGTAACTGATTGCAGAAACGCTTAGCCTTATCGGGAATGTCTGATAGGCTACTCAGGATAATGTAGACCATAGCAAAAATGACATGAGGAGCGACGTCGTCTTTAATGCGCGCCGTGCAGTCATTGATATAGTCTCTCATTATATCCATCTCTGGAAACTGTTCAAAAAGTACTCGAGTAGCATAATAATAGGCCTCGTTAAATATCGGCAATGTATCCATATACAACATCGGATATTGCTGCCTATTCTTTATGGTAAGGACGCCATTTAGGAGGAGCCCGTTAAAATCTGACCCTTTTAGGTAATGCGCCATCGAATCGGCGTCAAGGAAAATATACTTACGTGGTACCATATTATGCAAAGTTACAGGTTATTTCTTAATCTTAAGGCTATCAGCGGCTTTTCGCTTGTTCTTATCCATCACTGCGGTGTAGATTTGCGTGGTGGAAACGTTGCGATGGGTGAGCATCTTGCTGACGGTATATATGTCGGTGCCGCTGTCCAGCAGCAGGGTAGCGAAGGTGTGCCGGAAACCGTGGAAGGTCAGGTGCTTGGTGATGCCTGCTTCCTCCAGCCAGCCGGCGAGTTCTTTCTGAACGAGTGCGTAGGAAAAACCGCGAAATACTTTTCCTTTGCCGGGCTTGCCACAGAGTTCGTAGGCCTCGTCGGAGATGGGGAGGGTAGTAGCTGTCTTTGTTTTCTCCGTGACCAGACGGACGCAGTAGCCGCCATCAGGATACTTCTCGATGTTCTCCCAGGTCAGGTCGCGGACATCGCCAAAGCGGAGGCCGGTGAGAGCGCTGAACAGGGAAGCGTTGCGGAGCACCTTGGATACGCAGGGTGTATCGGCAAGTGTCTGCAGTTCCTCGAGTGTCAGGTATTCGCGCTCGGTATCCTCGTACTTGATCGCCTCCAGGTAGTCGTTGACATTCTCCGTGAGTTTATGGTCCTTGAATGCGACTGCCAGGAAGCCCCGGAAGGTTGACCAGTAGCCAGCAGCCGAGTTGGTGCTCAACTTCCGTTTATCGTGCTTTAATTGCTGTGCATTAAGCAGATAGTTCTTGAAGCCATTGCAGAAGTCGACGGTTATATCGCCCATCTTGCATTCACCACCGCAGTACTTCTTGAAGTGGTCATAGACGCGTATCCATTTCTGGTTCTGGCCCTCAAGATGCTCGTGGAAATAGGCGAGGAAATCTTCTTTCTCCGTCTCCTTGTTGGCGAATCCGAGCTGGCCTTTCAGGATGGAAATCTCGCGCTGGGAACGGATGCCTTCGGCGGCAATCAGTTTCTCTTTGTTGGCATCTTTGTCCTCTTGCGTGCGAGGTTTGTTGACCAGGTAGAGGCCGAGGTATTCGCGGCGCGACATCTTATTGGTCTTCGGGTCGCGGATGGGCGGATAGTAGTCCAGGTAGAGCGTTATCTTCCCGGACGGAAGCAGGCGCTTGCGGAGTGTGACTTTGGTGACTGCCATATATTATAATTTGAATAGTTTATCGAGTTCGGATTTCTTGTACCACATGAAGTTGCCTTCGGTGCGAATCTTGGTGACGCCGGCGGCCTTGGTCTCTTCGGAGAATCGCTTTTGTCCGACGTGGTAGACTTTCAGTGCATCCTTTGCCGTGACGTAGTTGCGACGGATCTCCTCGGGTATGCTGGGGCTCTTGTCCTTGAAGAGGCGGTCGAGGTCGGCTTTGGGGAAGTATACCTCACGGCCCTGGCGGCGGCGAGGGATATTGTTCTCATTGACTTCCTTGTAGAAGCGGCTGCCGCCGATGTGGTAGAGTTCCTTTGCCTGGTCCACCGTCAGGTAATTCTTCTCCAGGTCGGGGAGTTCTACCTTGTGCAGGAGCCAGTCTTTCCTGCTTATCATCTGCTCACGTCCTGTGCGTACGCGTGGGATGTCGTACTGGCGAGCCAGGGCGCATATGGTCTTGCGGCTTATGCCAAATTCCTTCGCCAGTTCTTCAGACGTAGCCCAATCGTCAATCTGGGGATATGTATTCTTGAAGAAGAGTTTGTGGATGGCGTCCTTGGGATAGTAAGCCTTGGTGCCATATCGCATTGCTTTGATACCGGCTGAGCGTACCTTCTTATAGAACCACTGCTGGCTGATGTCATATTTGGCTATCGCTTGGTCGCGGGTAATCATTGTCTCGATCGCTCGGCGGATGTCCTTGATGGATGACGGGGCAGGGGCGTAGCGGACTGGCTTGGCCTCAAGTTCTTCTATGGGAATACGGATGGTCTTCGGGGATACCTGGACGGCGAGGAGGTCACCGGACTTGATACGCGCGTAGATGGTCGGGCGTGAAACGCCGAGCATCCGCGAAGCCTCGGAAAACGAGTAGTATGTGCGTCCTCCGACCATTTTTCTAAATTCTACATAGCGAGGTTTCCTGGGACCTCTATTGCGCCATCTGGTGGCAGAAAGTTGTAAAACCTTGTAAAGTGTTGTAAAGTTTTCGCCTACTGCCGAAAGATTCTACAAGGCTTGTACCGCGTGTGGTACAAATGTGGTACAAAAATACACAAAATATCCATAAAAACCAATAAACAACAATAAAAATAGCCATCCCTGCAAGGTGGCTATAAATCAATTAGTTATATGGTGTTTTTAGGGGGTTTCTATAGGGTTATTTTCTAACTTCTATTTCCCGATGCAAAACCGCCCGAATACTTCGCCAAGGATGTCGTCGGGGGTGATTTCGCCGGTGATGAGGCCGAGGTGGCGGGTGGTGGAGCGGAGGTCTTCGGCCAGGAGGTCTGTGGGGATGCCGGAGGCCAGGCCGTCGATGAAGACTGAGAGGTCTGATGCGGCGCTTTTGAGGGATTCGTAGTGACGGAGATTTGTGACCATCACAGCGTCCGTGGTGTCGAGGACGGTGGCGTCGTCGGATGCAACGGCTTCCCGGAGCTCATCGAGGCCTTTTCCTGTCAGGGCGGAAATATCGATGACCTTCGGAATGTCTAACCGGGCGCAAAAGCTGGACGCTGCCCCTGGAGTGGAAACGCCTCCCGGCACGGAATCTCCCTCCGTTATGAGGTCGCATTTGCTGCGTACCCATATCACCCGGGTATCTTCCTGCAGGTGGCTTTTTACGGAGGCCACGACGCTTTCGAGCTCTTCCATGGGAGCGGTGCTGTCCATCAGGACAATCACTACGTATGCCTTCTCTATCTGGCTCAGGGAGCGCTCGATACCTATCTGTTCTACGGTTTCGGATGTGTCTCGCAGCCCGGCCGTATCGATGAACCTGTACTGAACCCCTCGCAGCACGAGCAACTCTTCCACGGTGTCCCTGGTTGTCCCCGGGATTGAGGATACTATAGCCCTCTCTTCGCCCAGAAGGGTGTTGAGAAGGGTGCTCTTGCCGCTGTTGACTGCGCCGACTATAGCTACCGGGATGCCTCTCTTGAAGGCGTTTCCCATCTTGAAAGTCCCTGCCAGCCTCTTCACTTCTGCCAGAGCTTCGGAAGCCAGAGACCGGAGCGAACTCCTGTCGGCGAATTCAACCTCTTCCTCGGAGAAATCGAGCTCCAGCTCCAGCAGTGCCGACAGTTCCAGGATTTTGCCCCGGAGTTCCTGCAGGCGCGTCGAGAAGGAGCCGCGCAGCTGCGAAAAGGCAAGTCGGTGCGCCGCCTCCGACTGTGCGGCGATAAGGTCTGCAACCGCTTCGGCTTGAGCCAGGTCCATTTTCCCGCTTACGAAGGCCCGTCGGGTGAATTCTCCGGGTTCGGCAAGGCGGGCTCCTGCTGCACAGAGCCTTTCCAGCAGCGAAGATACCACGAAGGGCGAGGCATGGCATGAAATCTCCACCATGTCTTCTCCGGTGTATGAATGAGGCGCATGGAAGATGCTTACCAGCAGTTCGTCGAGCCCCTCGGCGACACCGAAGCGGAGGCTGAACCCTGGAGCTTCGGCGACAGTACCACGTCGGAGCGAGACTACGGCGTCTGCAACGTCCAGACAGCCCTTGCCGCTCAGGCGCACTATGCTTACGGCGCCGCCCCTGCCGGTAGCGGGAGCGCAAATCACGTCATCTGCGTGCTGCATATTCGAAATAATCTTTTATGGACTGCTCAAGCGGAGTCAGCGGCATGCCGAGTTCGCGCCGGGCACGGGAGTTGTCGTAATGCTCCTCGAAGAGCAACTGGCGTACGTTACGGCTGGTGGCGAGCACTTTGGCGCCGCGGCTCTCAAGGCAGTCGAAAACCTTGCCTACACTTTTTACCAGCCCCTTGGACAAAGGGATGAATGTCTGAGAGTATCCGCATACACGTGCCTGGACTGCATAGAAATCCTTGAAAGAATATGTCTGACCTGTAGCCAGATAGCGTCCCTGCGCGCGTTCGTTGCCAAGCGCTCCGGCGATTGCGGCGGCCACGTCGCGTACGTCCACGAAACTCTTCCCTCCGGAGGGGGCCGCCATGAGGGGCTTGCGGTATGCGGCGTCGAGGAGCTTGCCGGACGATGGCTTGCGGTCGTAGGGACCGATCATGAAGCCCGGAAGGATAACCACAATCCGGGTGCGCAAGTGCGTCCCGGCGAATGCGGCGAGCTTTTTTTCGCTTTCCCATTTGCTGCGGGCGTATAGCGATGCCGAGAATGGGGCGCCGAAAGGGGAGTCCTCGTTGGAGGGATGCTCCGCCGTACCGGGTGCGATGGTGTTGGCAGTGCTTACATCTACCAGCACGCCTCCGGAATGACTGTCAAGGGCTTTCGCCAGACGGAGAGGCAGTTCCGTATTTACGGGCCTGTAGTCTTCGGGCGAAGAAAGGGACATGTCGGTCACGCCGGCGCAGTTTACAACTGCGTTGCATCCTTCGATTGCCCTGTCAAGCATGCGGTCGCTGAGGATGTTGCCCCTCATGGTTTCGAGCTGCCCCTGGGCTGCTACGGAAATCACGTCGCTGTCTATCGTGGAGCCTTCCCGCAGAACGATGCGGACCCGCTGCCCCTGCTCCAGTAGAAGCCGCAGAACGTTGTGGCCAAGAAGACCGGAGGCACCCGTAATCAGTATCATTCGGAAAGGTGCAGTTCGTGCGTGGCGATCTGGAATTCTACGCTGTCACCCTGATGCTTGCCGGCATCGTCGGAAATCTTGATTACCTTCTCCCAAGGGTCTTTTGCGCTCATGCGGCAGCGGCTTAGCTTCATCACGATATTCGCCGCCTTGTATCCGGGGATGCCCGGGTCGCAGGTGAGGTTGGTGCCTATGCCGGCGCTGACCTTGATGCGTCCTTTGAAGTAAGCTGCAATTTCGCGGTATTTGGGGAAATCGAGCGCGTTGCTGAAAACCAGAAGCTTGGTACGGGGGTCGATGCCGAACTCTTCCAGGCGGGCGATTATGGCGTCTCCTATTTCTTTCTCGTCTCCGGAGTCCTGCCGGAATCCGTCGAGCAGCTTGGCCTGCTTGAGGGTGAGGGTCCTTAGGAACGACGCGGTGGTGAAAGTGTCGATAAGGGCGGTGCCGAGTGCGCCGTCATATACTGTAATCCAGTCTTCGAGTCCAAGGTAATTGGCTCGTTTGTAGCCGAATACGCCACTATGGAACATCATCCACTCATGAGGGAAGGTACCTACGGGGATGAGGTCGTACTTCATAGCGTACATCACGTTCGACGTGCCGGCGCAGAACTTGGGGCAGTCGGCCTTGAGCTTGCGCACCACGGCTTCGTGAAGCGCGGAGGAGAAACGCCTGCGGGTACCGAACTCAGAGAAAACCAGCTCGTCCGCGTTAGCGATGGCTATCTTGGCGTCAAGCCTTTCCAGGGCCGTCGGAATGTCAAGCTTGAACCGGCGGTTGCGAAGTTCGGCGACCGTGGCGAGGATGGGAACCTCGTAAAGCGTTACCTTGTAAAGCAGGTCGGTCACTTCTATCTTGAGATGACCTTCGGCGTCGAGCCGGCAGTCGATCTTGTCGGCTTCGAAGCGGAAACCGCTCAGCCATTCCCAGTAGTTGCGGCCGATATAGCGTATCCGGGAGTTGACATACATGAACTCCTCGTGCGTGAGACGAAGCGAGGCGAGATCCCGGAATGCGTCGCGAAGGCTCCCGAGGAAATCTTCGTCGTAAACTTCCGCGCTGCGGTCGTTGAATGTAAATGTGCCCTCTGCGAGAGGATATAGCTGAAAATATGCGTTGGATGTACTGAATTTATACAGGTCGGTATCCAGAATGCTTTGTACCATAGCGATTTAGTATTTGAAGCTGCTGCCTCCGACGAATTCGCGGAGCAGGGAAGTGGGAGGGATTTCGCGGTCGCTGACCGGCATGAAGTAGCTGAGGAACTTGAGAAGGCGGTTGGCCTCGCTGTATTCGGGACAGTTGCGTGGAACGGTTGACAGAATCTGCTCCGCATGCACCCTGAGCACAGCGAATTCCACCAGGTACGCCGAGTTGAACAGCACGTCGGCGGTTTCCTGGAACGGGTATATCCACTTGACTTCGGCACGGCGTACGTTGGGCCAGTTGCTGATTGTCTCGCGGGCGGTAAATGCTCCCTTGTTGAAGTCGCGGACGATACGCCTAAGCAGGCGGTTGTCGCTGGTAGGTATGCAGTTATGGTCGTCCAGGGAAATACTGATGATGGTGTTTATGAAAATCTTGAACTTGGCGTTGTCGGGTATGCGGTCGGTCAGGGCAGGATTGAGAGCATGTATGCCTTCTACCAACAGGACGGTTCCGTCTTCAATTTTGAGCTTCTTGCCGTTGTATTCCCGCAGGCCGGTGACGAAGTTGAATTCGGGTACGCTGACTTCTTCTCCGGCCAGCAGTTTTATTAGGTCGTCCTGCATCGCTTCGTGATCTACGGTGTCGAAATTGTCGAAGTCGAAGGAGCCGTCGGGGAAGCGGGGCGTATCCAGCCTGTTTACGAAATAATCGTCGGTGGAGACCGAGACCGGGCGCAGTCCGCAGGCCATCAGCTGTATGCTCAGACGCTTGGTTACGGTGGTCTTGCCGCTTGAGCTGGGACCGGTGATGAGTACGATGCGGAGGGCGCCCTGGCGATAGCGCTGCTCAATCTCTTCCGCTATCTTTACTATCTTCTTCTCCTGGAGCGCCTCCGCCACCTGGATGAGCTGGCCTGCGTTACCCTTCTGGCAGGCGCGGTTGACATCTCCGACATTGTCCAGGTTCATGAGTGCGTTCCAGCGCATGCTCTCGCGGAAGACCTCGAAGGTCTTGGGCTGAGGCTCAAGGACTGCAAGCTTCTCGGGGGCGTGGCGGTCGGGTACACGCAGCAGCATTCCGTGCTCGTACACCGACAGGTCCCATACCTTGAGGTAGCCGGCGGACGGTACGAGGGCGTCATAGTAGTAATCGGGAGTGCCTTCCAGGGTGTGATACCTGATGTAGGGCTGGCCGCTGGTTTCCAGAAGCTTGACCTTGTCGTCGTAACCCAGGGACGAAAATATCCTGATGGCTTCCTCGTTGCGTACTTCGACCCTTTTGAACGGGGCGTTGCCCTCGACTATCTCTCTCATCCTGCGGGCGATGCGGTCCACGTCTTCGCTGGTGACGGGCGAGTCTTTGCACAGCTCGCAGAAGTAACCCTTCGAAATGGGGCGGCGCATCTT
>DGVM01000010.1:2150-6246 GCA_002395925.1 Bacteroidales bacterium UBA4284 | reverse complement strand
GTACAGTTTTGACGAGAGTGTGAAGAAGAACCTACCGGAGAAGTATGAGGGCGAGGACCTCGAGAAGGCGATGTCCTACGCCGAGTCGCTTGTGCAGGCCGTCTCGGAGATGCCCCACTCCCGTTTGGGGGCTGTGTCCAAGCGCCTGAACCTGCTGAAGGAAGCCATTGACGACATCCGTGACCACTTTGAGAGTTCCGTCGATCCGGATGCACGCACGGGGCACAAGAGCGCGGACGACGAGTTCTTCGGATACAAGACCCACATCGCCATCAACCAGGAACGTCTGGTGACGGCGGCCGTCGTTACATCCGGCGAGGTCACTGACGGGGAGTATATGCAGGAACTGATTGACAAGAGCCGCGCAAACGGACAGGTGGTGGAGGAAGCCATCGGTGACGGAGCGTACTCAAGCAACGAAAATCTGGAGGAAAGCCAGAAGAAGGGCGTGAAGGTTATTGCGAAACTGAACGCGAATGTCGTGCAGGGATGCCGCAAGGACGATGACTGTTTCACGTTCAACAAGGATGCGGGGATGTATGTTTGCCCGGCCGGTCACATGGCTGTCAAGAAGACCGTCGTAATGGCGCAGAACAAGAAGGATAAACAGAAAAGGGCGGCACAGGAGGTATATCACTTTGACCCAAGAAAGTGCGTGGTCTGCAAACATCGCTCAGGGTGTTTCGCCTTCAATCAATGCAGCAAGACCTATTCAGTAACCATCCACAGCGAAGCCCAGGAACGGCAAATGGAGTTCCAGAAGACAGGCGAGTTCAAGGAGAAGTACAGGGAACGATACAAAATCGAAGCGAAGAACTCAGACTTGAAGAACAATCTCGGATATGACAGGGCGGAATCCTATGGGATCGGGTGTATGGCCCTGCAAGGTGCCGTGGCTATATACGCATCCAATCTGAAGCGAATCGTGAGGTTATTGGCCGAAAAGAACGGGAAATAGCCGGAATAATCCCGCTTTTTTATAAAACATCCCCTCGAGAATCGAAAACCCGAAAGCGGACTCAGAAACTCGAGGGTAATGTACAAATATGCGATTCTCAGAAGGTTATAGAGGACGAACCTTTTTCAGTGGCCTCCGTTTTATATGCAAGCAAAAGCGGTAAGTGATTGAAGCAGAGCCGGATGCCGGCCACCGCGCAAAAGTCGGGCGGAAGTCGGGCAAAAGTCGGGATGGAGTCAGCAGTGCAGGATGCCGGCCGCTGACGGACCCATTTTATTATATCGTTTTTTTTGGTAACTTGCAGAGTTATAATATCGTAACTTGGCATATAAAAAGATTTGCTGCACTTGTAATGGCGGTTTCTGCCTTTTTTGCCGTCTCATCCTGCGTTAAGTTTGATGACAGCGAGATTCAAAGCGAGCTCACCAGCATAAAGAGCCGTCTCTCCGCCCTGGAGGACAAGGTGAACACCAACATCTCCGGCCTGTGGGAAATTGTGAACGCCCAGAAGGACGGCATCATAATCACCTCTGTGACCGAGACTGACGATTCCTGGATACTCAAATTCGGCAACGGCAAGACGGCGACCGTCAGCAAGGGCGGCACGGCCAGCGCCCCGGTCGTGGGCGTGAAGAAAGACGCCGACGGCATCTACTACTGGACCCTGTACGGACAGTGGCTGCTCGACGAGGGCGGCAACAAGCTGCCCGTCACGGGTGCCGACGGCGTCACCCCCCGGCTAAAGATAGAGGGCGGCGACTGGTACGTCTCGACCGACGGCGGCAAGACCTGGACCAGGCTCTGCAAGGCCGCCGGCGAGGACGGCGACGCCTTCTTTAAGGAGGTAAGGATTGACGGGAATTTCGTTTACGTGACTATGTCCGACGGCACGGAGTTCGTGCTCCGCCGCGGCGAGGGGCCGGTGGCGTCGATAGCGGTCATTCCCGACTACAGCGACGGGGCGGTGAAGGCCGGCGCGGGCCTCTTCACGATACGCTTCAAGGTGGTTCCTGAAAGCGCTGCCGAGGCCCTTCTGGACCTTGATCCAAGATTCTTCAAGCTGGACGCGGTCTATACGCTCACCAAAGCCGCCGAAGCTGGCGACCTCATCACGCTCCCCGTACACAAGCGCACGGCTGAAGACGGCATCCTCACCATCACTACCTCCGGAGAAGACCTTGACCCAGGGTTCGCAAGCAAAAAACTGGGCCTGAGCGCAGCCCTCTCCATCAGCGACGGCTCCTTGCTCGCCGTGACCTCCGGCTACTTTCCCCTTTGTCCCAAGAACGAGTATATGGGCCACGGCTACGTGGACCTCGGCCTGGAGTCCGGCAACAAGTTCGCCGACACCAATCTCGGTGCCGAAAACCCCTGGGAGCCGGGAAACTTCTATGCCTGGGGCGAGACCGGGCCCAAGAAAAACTACAGCTGGGCAACGTACAAATGGTGCAACGGCACCGAAGAATCCATCACCAAGTATAATGAGGCCGACGGCTGCCGTTCCTTTGCGGACGATAATTACGGCGATGATGCAGCCCGTCAGGAATGGGGCGGAGAGTGGCGCACCCCTACGGAAGAAGACTGGAATGAACTGCTGGACGAGAGCAAATTCAAGTGGACCTGGACCAGCAGGGAAGGAAGGTACGGTTATGAAGTCACAAGCAGAAAACCCGGCTATGCCGGCCGGTCCATCTTCCTGCCTGTCACCGGAACTATGGCCGGCACTGAGCTTCAGGACAATGGTTCAGGGTATTACTGGGCTTCCACGTTGCATTCGGCATATCCCTACGCCAAGACTTTGTACATATATTCGTCCCAGCGCAGCGCCGGAGCCGGATTGCGCAGCAGCGGAAAAGTCATCCGCCCCGTCCTCGGTAAATATGAGGCAAAGACGATATCCGGCGTGAGCATCGCTCCCGGTTCCCTGGTGCTCGCAGTCGGTATGACGCGGCACCTCGTGGCCAGGTTTGTGCCGGAAGATGCCGACAATCCCAAGGTCACCTGGTCTTCCGGCAATCCCGGTGTGGTCACGGTATCCAAAGACGGCACAGTTACCGCAGTGTCCCTGGGCGAGGCCGCCATTACCGTAAAAACCATTGACGGCGGCCTCACTGCAACCTGCACCGTCACCGTAAAGCACGAGTCCGAACTCGCTCCGCAGGCGGTTGACCTGGGGCTTCCTTCCGGAGTGAAGTGGGCAAATATGAATGTAGGCGCCACATCGCCTGACGACCCCGGAGACTATTTCGCCTGGGGCGAAACCGAGCCGTACTACCTTCCCGGCCACGCGCTGGATAATCCTTGCACGGACTGGAAGCCGGGCAAAGAAGGATACCGCAACTCTTCGTATAAGTGGATTACAAGTGAATACGGCGGCGAATACACCAAGTATTGCCGTAGCGACAAGGCTATGAGCTTCAGCGTGTTTAATTACGAAGACGATGCCGCCCGCGCCAACTGGGGCGGCGAGTGGCGCACGCCCACCCTTGTAGAAATGTTCGAACTCCTTGACAATTGTCATTGGATATTTGAAACGGAAAACGGAAACACAGTTGCGCGGGGTACAAGTAAAATTAACGGGAATTCAATAATTATTCCTGCTGCCGGTTTCAGGACATATCAGAATCTGAAGTCATACGGCAACATAGCTACATTTATGACAACGTGGTTAATTGCCAGTTTCTATAGTTATTCTATCCCGTTTATTCACAATGGTTATTATGGGTACTCCCTGAACAGCCGTTTTCAGGGAGCCCCTGTCCGCCCGGTCCTTGGAAAAGAAAAACACATTCCTGTGACCGGTATCATACCCCGCGAAACCGATATTACGCTGATCGTAGGACAGACTTACCAGCTCTCCGCCACTGTCGTGCCGTCGAATGCCTCAAAGGAACAAGACCTGGGCTGGATATCCGCCGACGAAACAATCGCCGAAGTTGACACTTTCAAGGGTCTTGTGACCGCCGTATCTCCCGGAGTTACAGAAGTGGAGATTGTCGCCTGGCAGGCAGAAAGGTATGTCAGCGCCACCTGCAAGGTCACTGTCCAGGCGCTGCCGGAGCCCGACTACGTGGATATGGGCCTGAGCGTCAAGTGGGCCAAATTCAACGTGGGCGCCACCAGTCCCGAGGAATTCGG
>DGVM01000010.1:0-2032 GCA_002395925.1 Bacteroidales bacterium UBA4284 | reverse complement strand
AGCGCAAGCCCCCTCTGGAAGCCGGGCAAGGAAGACGGTTACTACTGGACGAGCTACCGCTGGTGCAACGGCAGCTACGATTCCCTTAACAAATACAACGACAGCTATTCGAGCGGCCCGACTGTCGACAACCTTGCCGTCCTGACCGCCGGAGACGATGCCGCAAGCGTGGTAATGGGAGACGGCTGGCGTATGCCTACCCGCGCCGAGTGGGAAGAACTTCGGAATCCCCAAATGTGTTACTGGGATTGTACGCAAATAAACGGTGTCCCGGGCTACTCGGTCACCAGCTACATCACCGGCAACTATATTTTCCTCCCGGCAGCCGGCGGTCGAGATGAAGATAGAATCAGCAACCCCGCCACCGAAGGCATCTTTGGTCAGTACTGGTCTTCAACCCTGGCTGAAGACCAATGGAACGCATATTCGCTTTTCTTTGTGGACGTGAGCAGCGGAGGAGGCATCTTCGTGCATTCTAACGGACGCTATTACGGATACTCCGTCAGGGCAGTGCACGAATAAGAACGTATAACTTCCTATCTTTCTTTCACCCAGGCGGCAAAGAAGGCCCTTATGCGGTTGTAGGTCGCCTGGGCTGTAGGATTGACGTCCTGAGTGTGCCAATAAAGAGACTGCCTGGCCCCGGAGGCGTAGTTCAGTTCGACAGAGTAGATTGTGCCTCCGTTCAGGGAGTCGTCTTTCTTGTAGTCGCCCAAAGCTGCGGTTTTCAGGCCGATAAGGTCCTGCTGCAGCCGCAGGACTTTCTGAAGGTCCTCTTCGGTCTCAAGGTCGAATTGCTCGTGGACCTCCTCTCTGAAGCGGCTGTCGATGTTGAGGTCGTATATGACGCTCGGCATCGTTCCGTCCTGGGCCAGCAGCAAGAAGTGGTCGGTGCCGCGGCCTGCGACGCTCTCGGCAAAAATCTCGAAACGGACCACAGGGTCGTTCTCCTTTGTGGCCTGCGTGCGCCAGGGCGCGAAAAACGCCTCTATCATACGGTAGGCGGCCCAGGCTTCCTGCTTCACGTGGAGGCCGTACCAGCGGGCGTTGATTTTCTCGCCCGAATCGTATTCCTGGTAAATCCGGTGGGAATGTCCTCCGGTGATGGCCTCGTCTACATTGTATCCGTTCAGTTTATAGACCTTTGCTTCTGCAAGCAGCTTGGCAAGCGAGTCAACGGTCTCTTGCCCTATGGGGTACTCGGCGCGAATCTCCGGATCATTGAATCTGTTGCCCAGATTCAGCGCCACGACTACCTTGGGCGCTTTCCCGGGGTCCGCTATCAATTCGCAGTAGTCCTTGCCCAGCCCGGCAGCGCCCGTGCTGGAATAACTGCAATAGGTTAATTTCCCTTTAGGGGCCTGCGCCAGGCAGGAAGTTCCGAACAAGCCGAGAGCCATAACGCTAATGATTTTGAAGATAAGTTTCATATACAGCAGGAGTATTATTTATATCTGATGGCGAGCATCGTGAGGTCGTCGCTCTGCTCCGCGCCGGCGGTAAAAGCGTGGACGGCGTCGGTGAGCTTCGAAATTATATCCTTCGGGCTGCAGCCTCTCCACTCGCTCAGCAGCTGCAGGACGCGCTCTTCGCCGAACTGATCGTGCTCCGTGTTTTCGGCCTCGGTCAGACCGTCGGTGTACAGCAGTATGGTGGTGCCGGGTGCGATAACCTTGTTCTGACGCAGGTAGCGCCATTCGCTGTCGATGCCCAGAGGGATATTGGATTCGACATCCAGGAATTTCGCCCCGTCGGCATCGATGACGATGGGGACGTTGTGGCCTGCGTTGCAGAAGTGGAATGCGCCCGAAGAAAGACTGATCATTCCGACGAAGAAAGTCGCGAACATCAAGGATTCGTTGCGTCCCGTCATCGCTTCATTGAGACCCGCGATTATAATGTCGGGCTGCGTCTCGTGGGCCGACAGGGCGTGGAACTGCGTGTTTATCCCGGCCATCACAAGCGAAGCCGGAACCCCCTTGCCGGATACGTCGCCTATGCAGAAGAACAGCATATTGTCCCGGATGTGGAA
>DGVM01000191.1:127932-131334 GCA_002395925.1 Bacteroidales bacterium UBA4284 | reverse complement strand
TGCTTCTTGTGACGGTACTGGGCGCAGGCCACCTTGGTGATGGTCTCGCGATAAGGCACCTTGGGAGCGAAGAGCTCGACCTCGAGACCGAACTCGTTGTTCAGACGCCACTTGACGATATTGATGTGCTGCTCGCCGTTGCCGCTGAGGATGGTCTGGCGGAGTTCCTTGGAGTATTCTACCACCACGGTAGGATCCTGGGAAGCTATCTTCTTGAGGGCGTCGCCGAGCTTCTGGTCGTCCTGCTGTACCTTGGCCTTGATGGCGCAGCGGTACTTGGGAGCGGGATACTGGATGCGGTCGTAGACGATGTCTGAACCGGGAGCGGCGAGAGTGGTGCTGGACTTGCTGTTCTTGAGCTTGACGGCGCAGCCGAAGTCACCGGCGTGGAGGCTGGTGACAGCCTCTTTCTTGGAACCGGCAACGGCGTAGATGGCACTCAGACGGTCCTTGCCGCCGGAAACGGGATCTTCGAGGTCCATACCTGCGGTGAGGGTGCCGCTCATCACCTTGAAGTAGGAAACCTCTCCGAGGTGCTGCTCGACGTCGTTCTTATAGATGAAGATGGAGGTGGGGCCGTCCTGCTTGACTGCGGGAGCGGGTGCCACGTCGCGGATGAATTCGAGGATGCGGCCTACGCCGATGTCCTTCTTGCCGCAGACGCAGAAGATGGGATATACGTCACCGCTGACGATGCCCTTATTGAGTCCGCCGTGGATCTCTTCCTCGCTGAGGGTGCCCTCCTCGAAGAACTTCTCCATGAGTGCGTCGTCGAACTCGGCAGCCTTCTCGATGAGCTCCTGACGGTACTCCTCGGCCTGGTCGGCGAACTGTGCGGGGATGTCGAGAACCTCGCCGCCCTTGTAATACTTCATGGTGAGGACATCGATGATACCGCCGAATGCAGCGCCGGTGGCATCGGGGAACTGCACGTTGACCATCTTGCCGCCGAAGGTCTCCTTAAGGGAGTTCTGGACGTTGTCCCAGTCGGCCTTGTCGGCGTCGAGCTGGCTTACCGCGACGATCATGGGGAGCTTCTGCTCCTCGGCACGGCGGATGAAGCTGTCGGTGCCGACCTCGACACCCTGCTGGGCGTTTACGAGAAGCACACCGCTCTCGCAGACGCGGAAAGCTGAATAAGCACCGCCGATGAAGTCGTCGGAACCGGGGGCGTCGATGAAGTTGATCTTGCAGCCCTGATACTCGGTGTAAAGAGGGGTCGCATAGATTGAACGCTGATTGAGTTTTTCCAGCTCATTGCTGTCGGACAGGGTGCTCTTGTCTTCGATGGAGCCCATGCGGGGAATAACCTTGCCTTCGAAGAGCATTGCCTCTGCGAGCGTGGTTTTTCCGGACTTGGTAGCACCGAGAAGAACCACGTTGCGAACGTCTTTGGTAGTGTATTCTTTCATTTTATATGGTGTTGTAGATTATCAAAGCTTGCAAATCTAATAATTTTCTCTCTGATTCCCAAAATAATCCACCAGCTCGGCGCCTGTATAGCCCAACTCGGAGAAAATCAGTTCGTCCAGGTCGTCGGGACAGACGCGAAGGGCGCGGCAGATTTGTTCGTAACTGGGATAGAGGCCGGTCTGCAGAAGAGAGGCGAAACGGGTGTAGATTTTTGTTTTCATGGCGATGGTTTCAATGTGCTGCAAATATGGACAAGCCGGCGGCGGAATGCAAGCAAAAGCCGGGGGTCCGGAACAGATTTTTACGTTTTTTAAAGAAATTGTCTGATTTTTATAGCCAAATGTGCTCCAAAATGACGTGGCGCAGCCCGTTTGTATGGCGTAACTTTGATGACACCAAAAAACGGACAATGGACAAGTATCACGTCAACATACGGACTATCCGGAAAAGGATAGTGAAAAACCAGGAAGAGATGGCAGACCTTATGGGCATCCAGCGCTCGACCTACGGCCGTTTCGAAAGAGGCGAGACTCATTTGTTCACCGCCAATGCAAGGAGATTCATGCGCGCTACCGGCAAGAGGCCGGAAGACATCATAGACCTGGACGGCGACCTGCGTACCGGTATCCTGCGCGAGGCCGGCATAGAAGACAGGGTTTACGAGCTCTCGGCAGAAGTCAAGGAACTTCGCGCAATCATCGAATCCCTTAGCGAAAAAATCGATAAACTGAGTAAAAAATAAATGATTAACTTTGCGGTGTGAAGCATAATCTGCCACACCTCAAAAGTTGCATGGAACCCGGCCGCCTGGAGGCCGGACTCGACGAAGCGGGACGCGGCCCTCTGGCCGGCCCCGTATTTGCTGCCGCGGTCATCCTCCCGCAAGGATTCCATCATCCCCTGCTCAACGACTCCAAACAGATGACCGCCCGTGCGAGGGAGACCCTGAGACAAGTCATCGAGCAGGAAGCCGAGGCCTGGGCAGTATGCGCCGTGAGCGCAGAAGAAATCGACCTCCTCAACATATTGGGCGCCAGCATCGCCGGCATGCAGAGGGCCGTTGAGAAGCTCCGCGTAAAACCCGATTTCCTGCTTGTGGACGGCAACCGTTTCCGGCCTTACGCCGGCATCCCTTACGCCACCGTGGTGCATGGCGACGCCACCTACGCCAGCATCGCAGCCGCATCCGTGCTTGCAAAAACCGCCCGCGACGCCTACATGGTGCAGCTGGCTCAGAAGTATCCCGGATATGGCTGGGAGCACAATTTCGGCTATCCCACGAAAGAGCACATCGACGCCATAAGGCGCCTGGGCTGGACTCCGGAGCATCGTCGCAGCTTCCACCCGAAAGAACTTGAACCAACATTATTCGATTGATATGAAACGTATTGTCACCTCCATCGCAGCAGCCCTGCTGCTCCTCGGAACCGCCACCCTGCGGGCCGACGAAGGCATGTGGCTCCTGCCCCTCCTCGAGCAAATGAATGCCGAGGCAATGCGCAATCTCGGTTCCCGGCTTACTCCGGACCAGATTTACAGCATCAACCATTCCTCCATCAAGGACGCAGTCGTACAGTTCGGCGGAGGATGCACCGGAGAAATCATCTCTGGCAGCGGACTTCTCGTAACCAACCACCACTGCGGTTACGGCAGCATACAGGCTCTCTCCACCCCCGAGCACAACTACCTGGAAGACGGCTTCTGGGCGATGAGCCGCGAGCAGGAAATCCCCGTACCCGGACTTACCGTACGCTTCCTGCAGAGCATGACCGACGTCACCGACGAGCTCGACGGAGGCAAATCCCGCGAAGACATACTAAAGGAGGCGAAAGAAGCCAACCCCGGCTGCCAGTGCACCGTGACCAGCTTCTACAACGAAAACGTCTTCTACCTCATCGTTTCCAAGATATACCGCGACGTGCGTTTCGTGGGCGCTCCCCCGGCATCGAGCGGCAAGTTCGGCGGCGAGACCGACAACTGGATGTGGCC
>DGVM01000191.1:18799-127885 GCA_002395925.1 Bacteroidales bacterium UBA4284 | reverse complement strand
CAACTGGATGTGGCCCCGTCACACCTGCGACTTCTCGATGTTCCGCGTGTACGCCGGAGCCGACAACGAGCCGGCCGACTACTCCCCTGCAAACGTCCCCATGGTACCCCGTCAGTTCCTCGGAGTATCGCTCAAGGGCGTGCAGGAGGGCGATTTCGCCATGATCATGGGCTATCCCGGACGCACCCAGCGCTTCCAGACCGCCGCCCAGCTTGAAGAGATGCTCGCCACCAACAACATACGCATCGCGGCCCGCGCCGCATGGCAGGACGTCATCTGGAAGGCAATGCGCGCCGACGACAAAGTGGGCCTGCAGTACGCCAGCAAGTACGCCGGCTCCTCCAACGGCTGGAAGAAATGGATAGGTGAGGAGGAAGCCTTCGAGGCCCTCGACATCATCGGACGCGAGGAGCAGAAAGAAAAAGACCTCCAGACATGGATTGAGGCCGATGCCGAACGCAACGCAGTATGGGGCACGGCAATCTCCCGCATAGGCGAGGCCGTAAGCGAAGGTTCATCCGCAAACCACAGCGTCACCCTGCTTTCCGAAAGCCTCGGACGCATCGAGATAGTCAATTTCGCCGGAGCCGTGGACCGCAGCGTGACTGCCGGAGCGGGCGCACAGCAGAGTACGGACCAGCTTCTGGCCGCTCTCAAGGAGTATTACGAAGATTTCTCCGCCACTGTTGACCACGATGCCGCCATCGCCATGATCGACTTCTACAAGAAGAACGTCAAGCCCGAAGAGGCCATCAAACTGGACGGCCGCAGCATCCTCAAGACCGACACCCGCAAGCTGGTGGACAACATGTTCCGCAAGAGCATCTTCACTTCATACGAAAAACTTACGGCAAAGCCCATCACGGCAAAGATGCTGAACGCCGATCCCGCCGTCAAGCTTTCCCGCGCCTTGATTGAGGCCTACGGTCCTCTGCGTGAGCCCGTTATGGCCAGCCGCGAGAAGCTTCGCGGAGCCTCCAAAGACTTCGCCGCAGCCCTGCTCGAATGGAAGAAGGGCGAACCGTCCTACCCCGATGCAAACTCCACCTGCCGCTTTACCTACGGCACCGTAAAGAGTTACGAGCCCAAGGACGGCGTGCTCTACAAGTACTACACGACGCTCAAGGGCGTCATGGAGAAGGAAGACCCCGACAATTACGAGTTTCGCGTGCCTGCGAAGCTCAAGGAAATATATGAGAAGGGCGACTACGGCCAGTACGCCAACGCCGACGGTGAGCTCGTGACCTGCTTCCTCACCAACCTCGACATCACCGGCGGCAACTCCGGCAGCCCCGTTCTCGACGCCGACGGCAACCTCATCGGACTCGCCTTCGACGGCAATTGGGAGGCCATGAGCAGCGACGTCATGTTCGAGCCCCAGCTTCAGAGGTGCATCTGCGTAGATATACGCTACGTGCTGCTGATGATGGATAAATTCGGCGGCGCAGGCTATCTGCTCGACGAAATGAGGCTGGTACGTCCTTCCTGCGACAAGGAATGTGAAGAAGAAAAGTGCGAAAATAATGACTAAAGAAGAGATTCTCGAATTGCTCCGCAGCGTGCGGCACCCCGGACAGGGCGACCGCACGCTCGAGGAGCTTGGAATGATACATTCGATTGAAGGAAACACCGTTACGCTCGGATTCCCCCGCAAGCGCGACCCGCTGGCCGAATACCTTATCGGCGCCACCATGGCAGCACTAATCCGGGGCGGAATGCAGGATCCGGAAGTCAGGACGGTGGTGCTGGAAGAGGCCGCTCCCAAGAAGAAAGGCATCGAATTCAGTACCGAAAACCTCACCAACGTACGCCATATAGTGGGCATAGCCTCCGGCAAGGGCGGCGTGGGCAAAAGCACCGTCGCCGTCAACCTCGCATGCGCCCTCGCCCGCCTCGGTTATAAGGTGGGACTTGCCGACGCCGACGTTTACGGCCCTTCCGTACCCCTGATGACCGGCACCGAGGGAGCGTCCCCGATGGCGGAGGAGGTGGACGGACACGAACTCATCGTACCGCTCGAGAAGTTCGGCGTGAAGTGGATGAGCATAGGTTACTTTGCCGACCGCGGACAGGCTCTCATCTGGCGCGGTCCCATGGCAAGCAACGCCCTCAAGCAGATGATACTGCAGGTCAAATGGGGTACTCTCGATTTCCTGCTCATCGACATGCCTCCGGGAACTGGCGACATCCACATCAGCCTGCTGCAGGAGGTTCCCATGGAGGGTGCGCTCCTCGTCACAACTCCTCAGGAGGTAGCTCTGGCTGACGTGGAGAAAGGCGCCAACATGTTCCGCAACAAGCAGATAGAGAGGCCAATCTTCGGCCTCGTGGAGAATATGGCATGGTTTACTCCGGCTGAACATCCCGACGAGAAGTACTACATTTTCGGACGTGACGGCGGGGCCCGCATGGCAGAAGACCTTGGAATCGAGCTCCTTGGACGCATCCCCCTCGTGCAGAGCATACGCGAGAGCGGCGATGCTGGTGAGCCCGCGGCCCTCGGCACCCGTCCCGACGCCGAAGCCTTCCTCTCTCTCGCCGGCCGCCTTGCAGAAAAACTTGGATAAGACTATGGAAGTAAGGGCAAAGAAGGCTTTGGGACAGCATTTTCTGGTGGATCAGGGAATCGCCAGGCGGATAGTAGATTCCCTGCGTGAAATGGATGTCGCTGATTGTCCGGGACCGATTTCCAAAACACCGGTTTTGGAAATCGGACCTGGCATGGGAGTGCTGACGCAGTATCTGCTGCAGCGGCAGGACATCGACCTCAAGGCTGTCGAGCTGGACGGCGAGAGCGTGGACTACCTGCTGACGCATTTCCCCGGCATCCAGGGGAAACTCCTGCAGGCCGACTTTCTGCGCCTCGACATGCATCGCGTCTTCTCCGGGCCGTATCGCATCATCGGCAACTTCCCCTATAACATATCTTCCCAGATATTCTTCAAGGTGCTCGACGACAAGGACCGCATCCCGGAAGTAGTGTGCATGATACAGAAGGAGGTGGCGGAGCGGATCGCGGAGAAGCCCGGCACCAAGACCTACGGCATTCTGAGCGTGCTGCTGCAGGCCTGGTACGACATCGAATACCTGTTTACCGTGGAGCCTGGAGCCTTTGCACCGCCGCCCAAGGTCCGCTCGGCAGTAATCCGGCTGAGGCGTAACGGCCGCACACAGCTCGGCTGCGACGAAAAGCTGTTCACGCAGGTGGTGAAGGCCGCTTTCAATCAGCGCCGGAAGACGTTGCGTAACGCCCTCAAGCCGCTCATGGCGGAGAGGCCGGTTCAGTGGAACGAAGCGGTCGCAGCCCTTATGGACCTCCGTGCCGAGCGCCTGGGTGTTGAGGAATTCGTCATCCTCACAAGGGCCATGGAGGCATCACTGTAAATTATTCTAAATACTATTCTGTCAAACTACTGAATTTTAGTATTGCGTTTAACGCATAAATAGTTATATTTGCGTGTGGCAAAAATTGGTTAACCAATTTACAACAAACACGAACTAATACCAACTATTTTATATGCAATTCGCCAATCTACTAAAATTCAGAGTTTTAGCAATCATGCTGGCTGTTTTCCTGCCTATGGCGCTTACCGCGCAGAACCGGCAGGTGAGAGGCGTTGTGACCGATGATGAAGGCCCCCTTGTCGGAGCTTCCGTCATGATCAAGGGCACCTCTGTCGGAACGGCTACCGACCTGGACGGACATTATAGCATCTCCGTGCCTTCAGCAGATGCCGCACTTGTCTTTTCCTGCATCGGATACAAGACCGAAGAACGCACCGTGGGCAATTCCCGCGACATTGACGTGCGCTTGAACATCGACGACAACCTGCTCGAGGATGTCGTGGTCGTAGGTTACGGAACTCAGGCAAAGTCGCACCTCACAGGCTCCATCTCCAAGATAGAGGGCGGCGGTGCGCTTATCGACATCCCGGTGTCCGACGTAACGACCGCACTCCAGGGACAAGTCGCCGGCCTCACCATCAACAACAACACTTCCGAAGTCGGCGTTGTACCGACGATAAGGGTACGCGGAACCGGTTCCATATCAGCCGACAGTTCTCCTCTGGTGATAGTCGATGGATATCCGGTACCCGAAGGTCTCTCGACCGTCAACGCCAACGACATCCAGTCCATCGAAATCCTCAAGGATGCAGCTTCCGCCGCCATCTACGGCTCGCGTGCGGCGAACGGTGTCATCATGATTACCACCAAGAGCGGCAAGGCCGACGAGCCTCATTACTCCGTAAAGGTTTATCAGGGAACGAAATACGCATACAAACTGCACGACCTGCTCACTGCCACCGATTACCTGAGGCTTCAAGAATTCGAGGAATCCGTAGGCGGACCTGCAGTCAAGGGACAGGACAGGGCGGCAGCCTGGATCGAGAAGAACATAGGCGCCACCGACTGGCAGCGTGAAGGCCTGCGCGGCTTTACCGGAATCACCAACGCCCAGTTCACCGTAAGCGGCGGCCGCAAGACCATGCGCTACTACACCTCCGCTTCCTACACCAAGGACCAGGGTATCATGCTGCAGAACTCCGTGGACAAGCTCTCGTTCCGCACCCGTCTGGATGTCGATCTGAGCCCCAGCATCAAGTTCGGATACAACATTTCCGCAAACTACTCAAAGACGGAGCGTCCCCGCAACAACTTCATCGACTTCTACAGGACACCGTCGTTCCTCCCCGTAACCCACAACGACTGGACGACCGAATTCACCGGAGGATACACCGGATTCGCACGCGGAAGCCACTTCAACCAGATCACCACTCCCACGGGCGACCCCGATTCGTACGGCAACCCCACCTGGGACAGCAAGGTAAGTCCGTTCAACTCGGCCAACAACAACCCAAAGAGCGTCATGGCAAATACCGAGCGCTGGAGCGAATCCTTCTCCGGCCTCGGCAACGCCTACATCGAGATTACGATACTCAAGGGGCTCAAGTTCAAGAGTTCAAACGGCTTCAACGTGAGGTACTCACCTTCCTACAGTTACCAGAACCTCAACGCCCTCAAGGACGGAACGCCCAGCGAGGCGACTTTCAACAGCACGCTCTACGTTGACCTGCTGACGGAGAACACCCTCAACTACAATCTGACCAAGGGACGTCACAAGCTCGACCTGCTTGCAGGTTACACTCTCGAAAACACGCGCGTTCAACGTGTGGCTCTCGACGGAACGGGATTCCCGACCGACGACATACACACACTCAACGCCGCAACCGTATTCTCGCTGGCTGCCAACAACAACGGCAACGGCGCCGGAACCGGAACCTTCCGTTATCCCGACAAGATCCTGGAGTCCGGTCTGGCCAGGGCAACCTACAGCTATGCCGACAAATACCTGCTCTCGGCATCCCTCCGTCTCGACCGTTCGTCCCTGTTCACCCGCGGCAACCGCAACGCCTGGTTCCCTTCGGTCTCGGCCGGATGGAGAATCTCACAGGAGCCGTGGATGCAACATATCGACTGGCTTAACTCCCTTAAGCTCAGGGCTTCCTACGGTGTGACGGGCAACAATAACGTAAACTATTACTCTGCCCTCGAAGTGCTCGGAGGAGCCAACTACGCCACCGGCGCGGGAAACGGCGCCCTGGTTTCCGGAACCGCAAACAATTCCTCCACCCTGGCGAATGCCGACATCACCTGGGAACAGACGGACGAATTCAACGCCGGTCTCGACCTTAGCGTCGTGAAGAACCGCATCAACCTGAGCGTCGATGCCTACTATTCCATCACGCGCGCACTCCTTTTCGAACAGCCGACCCAGTCCTTCACCGGCTTCACCAAGTACTGGAACAACATCGGACGCGTCCGCAACGCCGGCGTGGAAATCCAGATGAACACCGTGAACGTGACAAGGCGCAACTTCACCTGGACCACCGACTTCAACTTCTCCCTCTCCAGGAACAAGCTCCTCGAGATCGGCGGCGAGCGCGAAGTCATCACCCAGGGCGAGCGTAACGAGAATTATATCGCACGAGTGGGCGAACCCCTCATCCAGTACTACGGATTCAAGACCGACGGAGTCTGGAACTCCTCGGAGGAAATCCAGGCCAACCCTCACTTCGCAGCCGACGTGCCCGGAGGACTGCGCATCGTCGATGCCAAACCCGACGGCGTACTCAACGACGAGGACCGTGTGGCTCTTGGAAACCCTTATCCCGATTTTACTTACGGCATGACCAACACGTTCAAGATCGGCAAGTTCGACCTTTCGTTCCTGCTTCAGGGAGTACAGGGAGTGACGGTCTTCAACGGCGACGTTTTCTATAACGAATCCCACAAATACAACACGGCGTACCTCAAGGACCGCTGGGTCAGCCCCGAGCACCCCGGAAACGGCAAGGTTCCCTACATGAAAGTGGGTTACGACATGCTCCTCACCGACTATCCCCTCCAGGACGGTTCGTACATCTGCCTGCGCAATGTCATCATGGGCTATACCTTCTCCAAGAAGGACCTCAAGAACAAGCTCGACGGACTGCGTATCTATCTTACGGGTAATAATCTGGCATACCTCTGGTCCAAGGATTACAAGGGCGTGAACCCCGAATCCAGGATGCTCTCCGGACAATATTCTTCCCCGATGATCTCAGGATACCAGCGTGGCGGTTTCCCCGTGACTACCACGATTACCTTTGGAGTCGATGTGAAATTTTAATCGAGACGCTGTATGAAAAGATATATAATACCGATTCTGGTTTCCGTCCTGGCGGCCACATCCTGCAACCTCGACAAGTATCCCTTTTCCGAGGTGGCGGCAAACGAGTACGTAAAGGATGCCACATCAGTAAACAACCTGGTTATAGGCGTTTACAATGGTCTGTACGACGTGCTGTACAATGAATGGGCCATGACCGAGCTCCGCTCCGACAATGCCCGCATGCGCGTCAACAACTCCACATCCCAGGATTCCAAGCTGATCGAGCAGCTCGACCAGCTTGTGGTACTTACCGCCAACGCCTGGGTACAGGATTACTGGGACGCCCTCTACGTGGTGATCAACAGGGCCAACACCGTCCTGGCCAACCTGGATGTGGTGAAGGATGACGCTCTCCGCGCCCGGTACGAAGGCGAGGCCCGTTTCCTCAGGGCCTGGATGTATTTCGACCTCGTGCGCCTCTGGGGACCCGTCTTCATAGTCAAGAGCAAGACCGGAGCCGATGAGGCCCGCTACATGCAACGCTCCCCCGCAGAAGACGTGTGGGCGCTGATTGAAGAAGACCTCGAAGCAATCGTGGACAACAAGTTGCTGCCCGACGCCATGCCGGCGGCAGACCTCGGACGGGCGGACATGAAGGCCGCCAAGGCACTCCTCGCCAAGGTTTACATGACCGAATACAAGCCCTCCGAAGCCAAGTATGCCAAGGCTTCCGCCCTGCTCGGCGAAGTCCTGGAAGCATGCGGCAATCCAGCTTCCGGCTCCGCCCTCGTGCCTTACGCCGACATCTTCGACAAGACCAAGGAAGGCAATGCCGAAATAATCTTCGCCGTCAGGTACCGCAGCGGCAACGTCGGAATCGGTTCCCCGTTCACGACGCTTTACGCCCCGGTCAACAACGGAGGCAACGTGGCCATAGGCGCTCCCAAGCAGTACAACTATCCCAGCAACAGCATCATCTCCGCATTCAACGCCAATCCCGGCGACCTGCGAAAGGACGTCTGTCTGCAAGAGAGTTACTTCAACAAGACCACCGGAGTCGTGGTTGACAACGCCAACGCACGCTACTGCAGCAAGTTCATCGATCCCGACATGACCAGCGAATACGATGCCGAGAACGACTTCCCCGTTATCCGCCTCGCCGACGTGATGCTGCTCAAGGCCGAGGCTGACAACGAACTGGGCGGCCCGTCAGCCGAAGCCCTCGTCCTGCTCAACGCGATACGCGAGCGCGCAGGCATCCCGGTCTATGAACTCGGGGACCTGGCCTCCAAGTATGCGTTCCGCCAGGCTGTCAGGAACGAGCGCAGGCTCGAATTCGCATTCGAGAACCAGCGCTTCTTCGACCTGCTCAGGTGGAAAACGGCCGTATCGACCATCAACGAGTATCTCGCTTCCGAGCCCTTCTACGCCGCATACGACTATGTGGTGAACCCTATCGCCGAATGGCAGACGCTGCTGCCTATACCGGTGTCCGTTCTGAACATTAACAAGAGTGTCGCCCAGAATCCGGGCTATTGATGCATAAGATTATGAGAATCAGCAAATATATCATCCTTTCGTCCATCGCCCTCCTCGCAGCGTACGGCTGCGACCAGGTCCACATCGACGAGGTGGAACTGACTGCACCGGTAATCGAGGAGTTCACTCCTGCTTCCGCGCCCGTCGGAGCGGAGGTCAGGGTTACCGGAAAGAGCCTCAACAACGTGACGGAGGCCTACATAGGCTCGGTGAAGGTGGATATCATGGAAAAGGTATCCGACACCAGGCTGTCCATCCGGGTCGCAGGCGGCGTCACATCCGGCAAGATCAAGCTTGTGAATACCGTAGGGGAAGGACTCTCCGCTGCAGATTTCCACTGCACCTTCGCAGTTCCCTCGATTGCCGCATCCCTGCTCCAGGCAGAGGCCGAGATGGGAGACGAGGTGCTTATCTCCGGCACCGGCCTGGGCGCCGTCACCTCGGTGCTGTTCACGGCAGACGGCCAGACCAAGGGGCATCAGGCAGAAATCGTCGTCGCTTCCGAGGAAGAAATCGTAGTGAAGGTCCCTTATGTGGAAGACGCCAACGCCAGAATCACCCTCGGCTACTTCGACGGCAACGGCGAAGCCTTCACTCCGCTTTCCGAAGCGCCCTCCATCAAGGTTATACGCTATGTCCCCACATTCAACGAGTACTCGCTCGACCGTACGGCAGTCGGCAAGAGCATCGTGCTGACGGGTTCCTACCTCAACAACATTGACAGGATTACGGTCGGTGATTTCGAGGCTCCCCTGTTCAAGGAGGCCGGACAGATCACGTTCACCGTCCCCGCAGGAGACTTCAAGGACGGCGAGACCACGGTCAAGCTCACCGCCTGGTATTTCGACAACAATGAGAGCATCGTCCTCTCCGACTCGTTCGTGGTGTATGTTCCCTTCGTACGCTATTGGGAAAACGTCCGCACCTGGGCACAGGGCCGCACCGAGGCAAACGAATACGTGTCCTTCTTCTCGCCCGAAACCGGAATCGCTTACGAGAATGCCAAGTGGAAAGATGTGCTGGATCCTGTGGCGCTGCGTCACAACGGAGACCAGTGGGCGGCAGCCAACACTCCCAAGCCCGGAGTGGTGACCGACGAGGAGTACTACTCCGTGCTGCCTTACTTCTTCTTCTCCGCCGTAAGCGGCAACGTGTTGCAGATCAATTCCCCGGCCAACTCCAACAGCCAGCTCAAGAACTTCTACGTCAGTTTCGCCGGCACTCCGGCCAACGATTACCGGGTCCCGGGAAGCAACAACAACCTGCCCGGAACACCTATCCTGGCCTTCCGCTACCTCAACCCCGCATCCACGGTGGAAGCCGAGACGGCACTCATCGAAAAGGTACTGAGCGGCAAACTGGACAACATCAACGAAACCCTGTTCCCCATCGATGCCGCCGCCGGCACAATCGCCGGCATCTCGGTGGCGTCGTTCGCAGGAGCCATCAAGTCCGACAAATGGTGCGACCACCAGACGGCGGAGCTCAAGGACGAGCCCGGATACAAGACCGACGCCGTCTTCCTCGTAGCTTACTACAACAACAACGGCTACAGCAAAGAGCAGCCGGCCGGCAACATACGCCGCCTGGGCATACTTCACGTCACAGGCATCGACTGGGGCGTGTACAACAACTCCAACTTCGGCAGCACCCGTGTTACCTTCAACTGCTACTGGCAGAAATACGATTACGACTATTCCAAACTTTAACGGACTCTGGATATGAAAAGGATATTTGGAATACTGATGACCGCCGCAGTCCTCTTCGCCTCCTGCGAAAAGGAGAAGCAGACCCTGGTCAACACTCCAGCCATCAACATAACGACGGAGAAACTCGACCCCAACACCGATGAAAGCGGCACCGTGAGGGCCTTCGCCGGCACCCTTGTCACTGCCAAGGGCCTCAACCTCGACAAGGTGGGAGCCGTGAAAGTCGATGGCAAGGAAGCGACGGTCGTCGAGAAGTCGATGAAGACCCTCGTCTTCGAAATACCGGCCATGGACAAGGCCCAGCAGGACGAACCTTATATGGTTCTGCTTGAGGTATTTGACGCCGACGCCCAGACCGTCGTCTTCAAGTACGACTATTTCGTCACCGTCCCCGTAACCGACGCGCTTATCAGCGGATTCGAGCCCAAGAGCGGCACCGTAGGCACCAAAGTGACCATCAGCGGACGCAACCTGGATCAGCTCAGCAGCGTTTCCTTCGGCGGAGCCGATGCCGGTTTCGTTTCCAAGGATGCTTCGTCCGTGGTCGTCACCGTGCCCGCAGTGAACGTATCCGCAGCCGATACAGAGCTGGACGTAGCAGCTGTATGGCCCGGAGGAACCATTTCCATGCAGGACAAGTTTACGCTGAGCATTCCCGTATTCGATGGCTTCTCGCAGACTGAGCCGGCAAAGCTCGGCGACGAAATCGTCCTGAGCGGCAGCAACCTCACCCTGGTGTCCTCTGTCAAATGGGGAGACGAGGAGTTGCTGATAGCCGAAGCCTCCGACAACTCCATCACCGTCAAGATTCCTTCCGGAATCGCCGAACAGAATCCCGCCATCGTCGGAAATGCACTGACCGCATACTTCGGCATCCCTGCCGAGCAGGCAGTAACAATCCTTGCCGACTTCAAGGTGGACACCTCCCCCATCGGTCCCGCAGCGCCCGTATTCGCAAGCGCAGTGCCTGCCGACGAAGGCTACAGCGGCCTCTACCTTGGCAGGACAGTCACCGTGAAGGGCGAAAACATGGCCTCCATCGAGAAATTCGAAATCGACGGTCTGGAAGCGGCGCTCGCATCTGCACCTACCGATATTCAGGCGCAGTTCGTAGTGCCCTCCGGCATCACCGGCACCGCAGCCAGGGAAGTCAGCCTCGTGGCAATCTGGAACGGCGGCAACCGCGCCGACTTCGGCACCGTCACAGTACATCCGTTCTACTACACCAAGGGGCTGAGAATAGGCACCGGCTCCAACTCCAAGAGCACTTATCCCGCCTACAACAACCAGAATGCCTTCATCCTTCTCGACGAGGGACGGGTAATCTCGGCCGACGAGTGGAACGACATGCCCGTGGACGCCAACGCCAAGGCGGGCTCCAACGCCGTAGTCTCGCAGTCCAACAAGGTCACCGGCGGCAGCAAGGAAGACTACTATTCGGCCAAGCCTTACATGTTCGCAAGCGCGTCAAGCGCCCACAAGCTGGCGTTCAACAATCCCGCGAACTCAGCCTCGCAGCTCAAGACTCACCGCCTCTCCGACCTGAGCACCTCTCTGCCCAGCACCTTCGGAACGCCCATAATCTTCATGAAGATAATGGGTGACGGCGATACCAAGACGAACGTGGCGGCCGGCACGCTTACGGACATCCTGTGCGAACAGGACCCTGCCGGCACCAGCGCCCCGGCCTTCGGAACAGCCGAGGGCAGCACCTGGGTCAAGGGCAGCGTAATCTGCCTGCAGTACCTCACTTACGATCACGCCTCCACGACCGGCGGCAAGGCTGCGGACATCTCCGACGTGCACAAGACCGGATTCATGTACATCCGCGAAGTCACTTGCGGCGATCCCGCGACCGGACTTGCCCTCGAGTCCAGGGAAGGCTACATCGAAGTAGATCTGTATTGGTCAAATGTAATTAATGAATAAGATGCTGCCAACAGAACTTGCAGTGCTCATTGCGCTCGCCGCTCCGGCGGGATGCTCGGAGCGCTTCGTAATACCGGATCCGCTTCCCTCCAAACAGGAAGCAGGGGTATTGGTGAGCGACACGGAGTCATTCCGTGCCGCTCTCCAGCTTACAAAGCCCGGTGACACAATCGTCTGGGCTGACGGCGAATACGAGAATGTAAGCGTCAAGATGTCGGCAAACGGCAGCGAAGGCTCCCCCATTACGCTCAGGGCCCAGACGCCTGGGAAAGTGGTGTTCAAAGGAGTTTCTTCCATACAGCTGCAGGGCAGCTGGCTGGTCGCCGAAGGCTTTTCCTTCACCGGGCTCGATACTTCCGTAAAGGGTTCCGTACTCACGTTCGCCAAGGGCAGCAGCAACTGCCGCATATCCGACTGCAAAATCGACGGACGCGTCAGCAAGCCCTCCGAAGTCGATACCAAATGGGTGTCGATGTACGGTACGCACAACGAGATATCACACTGTACCTTCCTGGATAAGAAGAACATGGGCTGCCTGCTCGTAGTCTGGATGGAGGCCGGAATCGTTCCCGCACACGTGATTGCAGACAACTACTTCACCCGCCCCTACACCCATTACGACGACAAAGGCAAGGCACGCAACGGACAGGAGTCCATCCGCATAGGCACAAGCGACTTCTCGATGTCCGACGCCCTCTGCGTCGTACGCGGCAACCACTTCTACCGCTGCGACGGCGAACGGGCGGAAATAATCTCCAACAAGAGCTGCGGCAATCTCTTCGAAGGCAATCTTTTCGAAGAGGGAGAGGGCTCGCTTACCCTGCGTCATGGCAACGCCTGCACCGTCAGGGGAAACTATTTCCTCTCCGGAGGCAAGACCGAGGTCGGCGGAGTACGCATAATCGGTGAGCGCCACATCGTCGAAGACAACTTCTTCTTCAAGCTCACCGGAAGCAACTACAAGAGCGCCCTGTGCGTGGTGAAGGGGGAATCCGGAGCCGCGCTGAACGGTTATTGGACGGTCAAGGACTGCATAGTCCGGAACAACCTTTTCGTGGACTGCCGCAACGGCATCGTGGTAAATTACGGCCAGCGGGACAGCCAGGACAGCGCGCCCGTCAACCTGCTGATCAAAGGCAACACGATCATCTCCGGCAAGAACTACATGATTCCCGTGAATGTGCTGGAGGGCACCCCAAAGGATGCAGTCACCTGGGAAGACAATATCATCTGGGGAGGCTCACAGAAGGGCGTATCCCTTGGAACGACAGGCAGCAAGCCCGATTACGAAGACCGCACGGATGCCATATCCGCCATACGCGCAAACGCTGGAACTTCCTGGAAATGATCAAGCACTGCACATATATCCTTCTGTTTCTTACGGCAGTATGTTCCTGCGCTCCCCGGGCCCTCGGGCTTGAGGATGTCGGGAAGGCCCTGCAGACCGCCGGGCCCGGAGATACCCTGTTTGTCAGGGACGGGGTCTGGAACGACGTGGACCTGCGCTGGTGCGGCAAGGCAGACGCCGGGAACCCCGTCGTGGTCGTCCCCGAGCACCCCGGGCAAGTGACAGTCGAAGGACGTTCGTCCCTTCACATCAGCGGCAGCGGGCTCGTGGTCAGCGGACTGATGTTCAGGGGCTGCACGGCCGACAAAGGCACGATTGTGGAGTTCCGCGACGGCGACTCGCTTGCCGGCGGATGCCGCCTGACCGACTGCGTCATTGATTCCTGCAACCCCGCCCGCCGGGACATATCCTACAGCTACGTGCATCTCTACGGCCGGGGCAACCGCGTGGACCACTGTTCATTCACCGGAAAACTCAACCTGGGTGTGACGCTCATCGTCATGCTTAACTATGACGGCTGCGACGACAATCATCACAGCATAGACCATAACTACTTCGGTCCCAGGCCGGTATATGGTTCCAACGGAGCCGAGACCATACGTGTGGGCACGTCCCAGCAATGCATGCAGAACTCCCGCACGCACATCTGCGACAACCTGTTCAACCGTTGCAACGGCGAGGTGGAGGTCGTATCCATCAAGTCTTCCGAAAACGTCATCGAGCGCAATGTGTTCTATGAGTGCCAGGGCGTGCTGGCCCTGCGCCACGGCGACCGCAACAAGGCGCTGGACAATCTGTTCATAGGACACGGTGTGCGCAATACAGGCGGTGTGCGCATCGTCGGCGAAGACCAGGTCGTCTCGGGAAACACTTTCCTGGGCCTGTCGGGCGAGCGCTTCTTCTCCGCCCTCGCCCTGATGTACGGCGTGCCCAACTCCCTGCCCAACCGCTACATGCAGGTCAGGAACACCACGGTCGAGAACAATGTTTTCGAGGCCTGCCGCAGCATTGAATTCACTACGGGACAGGATTTTGAACGCACTCTCGCACCTGTCGGCACCATGTGGAAGGACAACAAGGTCACTGACATTCAGACCTGCGCCGAGCCCTCTTACGAAGAACTGGCGGCGGGGCGCGGCGCGTCCTGGTTCAGACTGGCTCAGGAAGGCCCCGGCGAAGTCGAGGAAATCATCCTCAAGGACAGCCTGTACGTGCTCGAAGAAAGCATGCGAATCTGCCGTCCAACGCTGATCCGGGCCCAGGAAGGATGCTCTCCCGAGGTGATTTTCGCCGGCAGGAAGAGCCAGAACATGATTACCATCTGCGACGGGGGCTCCCTGACAGTGCGGGGCATCCGATTCAACGGAAGGCTCACCCCCGGGCGCAGCCTCGCCAAAGGCATCATTTCGACCGACGACAACATGGTCAAGCCATACACGCTGACGGTCGAAAACTGCTGTTTCTCCAATTGCGGAGAAAGCGGATTCGTGCCCATAAGGGGACTCAAGGGCACTTTCGCAGAGAGCGTCACCATTCGCGGCTGCTCATTCGAGGCCCTGTCCGGAGACGCAATCAACTACGCCGCCGAAACGGAAGACAAGGGACGCTACAACGGCGACGACATCCTCATCGAGGACTGCACCTTCAAGCGCATCCTCGGCATACCGGTGCAGATTGCCAGGAACGGCAGCGATGAATCCACCGCCGGCCCTTACGTGACCGTACGCGGCTGCACCTTCGACGACTGCTGCAACAAGGTCCGCGGATCCGTCCTGAGGATCATCGGAGCGCAGGTCCTGGAAATCTCCGGCAACAGTTTCAACGGAAGCGGGCGTGGCGGTTACTCGATACGCCTCGACGATGCTCCCTGGGAGAAAATCTCAGTATCGGGCAACAGTTTCCGCAACAGTGGTAAAATTTTATCAAACAGAGCCTTATGAGAAAATTGGCCATATTTCTTACCCTGGCCCTCTGCGCCTGCACACAGACAGACCGGACCGCTCATCCCAGCCTCCTGCTGACCGCCGACGGCGTCAGGCAGATACGCACCCACAAGGGGAAGCTGCCCGTCTTTGACGCGTCTTGGGAGCAACTCCTAAAGGATGCCGATGCCGCAGTGGAGCGTGAGCTCTGCCTTCCTGCCCCCAAGGACGGAGGAGGAGGATACAGCCACGAAATGCACAAGCTCAACTACTACGATATGTACAACCTGGGCATTGCCTGGCAGCTTAGCGGAGAGGAAAAATATGCGCAGAAAGTCAGGGACATCCTCCTTGCTTATGTTGATTTCTACCCTACGCTTGACTTCCATCCGCTGGGCTTGTCGGGAAATCCGGGGCGCATCTTCTGGCAGACGCTCAACGAAAGCGTCTTCCTGGTACATACCGCCGTTGCATACGACTGCGTGTATGATTTCCTGTCGGCGGAAGACCGTTCGACCATCGAAAAGGAGTTCTTCTATCCTTACACCGATTTCATCATGCACGGTCTGCCTCACAACAGGGCCAACACCCAGATGTTCAACAACATCAACAACTGGGCTACCTGGGCCTGCGCGGGAGTGGGCATGATAGGAATTGCGATGGGAGACGATTCGCTGGTGCAGAAAGCCCTGTACGGCAGCGACTTGAGCGGCGAGGGAGGATTTCTCAAGCAGATGGACGTCCTCTTCTCTCCCGACGGCTACTTTACGGAGGGCGCCTACTATCTGAGGTACGCCATCTGGCCGTTCGTAACGTTCGCCCAGTGCCTCGACGTTTACAACCCCGGACTGAAGATATTCGAATACCGCGACGGCATCCTCCTCAAAGCTGTGGACGCCCTGCTACAGATGGCTTATGACGGTGAATTCATGCACTTCAACGACGCCCTCGAAAAAGGATACAGCGCACAGGAACTCATTTCCGCGGTAGATATTGCCTACAACGCCAATCCCGCCGACAAGAGCCTACTCTCCGTAGTCCGGGACTATCAGCACAAAGTGCTTGTATCCGACGCCGGTTTTGCGGTTGCAAAGGGACTGGCGGCAGGAGAGGCCGAAGCCTTGAAACTCCACAGCATGTGGCTTCGCGACGGCGGCGACGGTACCGAGGGTGCATTCTGCATCATGCGTCCCGCATCCGAAAAGCTCAACAGCGCCGTCACCTTCAAGGCCACGTCCCACGGCCTGAGCCACGGGCACTTCGACAAGCTGACGTTCGCCTACTACGATGCCGGCAACGAGATCGTGACCGATTACGGCGCCGCCCGCTTCCTCAACATAGAGGCGAAATACAACGGCCACTACACCCACGAGAACGAGAGCTGGGCCAAGAGTTCCATCGCCCACAACACGCTTGTCGTGGATGGCAAGAACATGTTCGGAGGCAAGTGGCGCGAGTCCCAGAAATACCATCCCACCGTACTCTGGCACAGTTTCGAAGACGGCCTGCAGTGCGTGGCGGCAAGGGAAGACAACGCCTATGAGGGCGTGTCCTTCACCCGCTACCTCGTCTATGCCGACGTACCATTCCTGGAGTATCCGCTGATCATGGACGTACTCAAGGCCGAGAGCGACGGCAGGCATCAGTACGATTATCCCATCCATTACAACGGGCACATGATATCCCTCTCCGTACCTTACGAAAGGGCTCTCACCTCCATGTCCACGCTTGGTAACGCCAACGGCTACCAGCACATATGGACGGAGGCCAAGGCCCGCGGAGCAGACGGTACGACATCATACACATGGCTCACCGGCTACAGGATGTACACTGTCTCCACGGCCACGACTCCCGCCTCGGAGATATACATTTGCCGCAGCGGCGCCTCGGACCCGGACTTCAACCTCCGCAACGAGCCCATGTACATCGTCCGCGAAAAGAACGCCGGAGGTCACATCTTCGCCTCCTGCCTCGAGACCCACGGAAAATATGACCTGCAGGTTGAGCAGTCCGCCAACCTCGTACACTCCTGCAAGGGTGTCACGGTCCTTTCCGACGATAAGGAAGGCATCACCGTAAGATACGATTTCATCGGCTCCCACAGCGTTACGCTCACCGTGAGCCCCACACACACGGCAACAGTAAACTACAATTGATATGAAAACCAGAAGCGAAACATTCCAAATCGGCAAGAAGCTCCCCTGGGAGCCTGCCGGCGAAGGCGTAAAACGCCAGATCATGGGCTACGACGGCCAGTTGATGATTGTCAAGGTGCACTTCGAGAAAGGCGCCGTAGGCAATCTGCACGAGCATTTCCACAGCCAGGCGACCTACGTAGTAAGCGGTAAGTTCGAACTCACCATAGGACGCAAGAAGAAGGTCCTCGTAGGCGGTGACGGCTACTACGTGGCTCCGGACGAGCTTCACGGATGCGTGTGCCTGGAAGAGGGCGTGCTCATCGACGTATTCTCCCCCCACCGTGCGGATTTCCTCAAGAAATAAGTTATGAAAGTCAAAGGCATGCGCTGGTGGGTGCTGGGACTCATCGTCCTGGTGACCATCATCAACTATCTGGACCGCAACACCCTTGGAATCATGTGGGCCAAGATCGTGGAAGACCTTGGCCTCATCAACACCGAAGGGTTGTCGGAGGCTGAGTTCAACGACCTCAGCAAGAAGATGTTCCGCGACATCAATATGGTGTTCATGATTGCCTACGGCCTGTCGCAGATGTTCTCCGGGAAGCTGTACGACAAGTTCGGCACCCGCCGCGGATTCACGTTCTCAGCACTCCTGTGGGGCATTTCCGACATGCTCACCTCCATCGCCGGAGGTTTCAAGTCCATCGGTGCGTTCCGTGCAGGTCTCGGACTCGGTGTCGCCGGCCCCTGGCCCGGTGCCGTGAAGAGCAATGCCGAATGGTTCCCTCAGAAAGAGAGGGCCATGGCTCAGGGTTTCTTCAACGCAGGGGCGTCGATCGGTGCCATCCTGGCGCCTATCCTAATCGCGCTCATCTATTCCGCTTTCGGCTGGAAGCTGACCTTCGTGGCAATAGGTATCCTGGCGCCCCTCTGGATTATCCCCTGGCTCATCATCAACAAGAAAGGGCCAAAGGAGCACCCCTGGATCACCGACAAGGAAAAAGATTATATCCTGAGCGGCCAGCCGGAGTGCAAGGTCGTGAACGACAAAGGCCTCAGCTGGGGACAGCTGCTTTCCAGGCGCAAGAGTTACGCCGTCATCCTTGGCCGCTTCTTCCTCGACCCTATCTGGTGGATGTTCGTAACCTGGCTGCCCATCTACCTCGGCCAAAAGTACGGCATGGACATCAAGCAGCTCGCCGCCCACATGTGGATTCCCTACGTGGGCGCCGCCCTCGGGTCGCTCGCCGGAGGCTGGGTTTCCAGCTTCTTCATCCGCAAGGGACGCAGCGTAGGATTCGCCCGCAAGGCATCCATCGTCATAGGTGCGGCCATACTGCTGCCGTCCCTCATCTTCGTGGCGTTCGTTCAGGACGCCATGGTCGCAGTGACCGTGATGGCCATCATCCTCTTCGGATACCAGTTCACTATCAACAACATCCAAACCCTGCCCGGAGACATGTACACCGGCAAGAGCATAGGTTCGCTTGCCGGACTCGGCGGCGCCGCGGCAACCCTCGGCACCATCCTCAGCATGCTCTTCATCCCCATGCTTACGGCGGGTGACAACTGGACTCCTTTCTTCATCATGGGCGCATCCCTGGTGCCGCTCAGCCTGATTTGCGTCTTCCTGTTCGGCGGAAAGATCGAACACGAAGCCCTCACCGAAAACAACACTAATAAATAACGTATTATGAGTAAGAAACTTGAAGGAAAAGTAGCTGTAGTTACCGGCGGTTCCCGCGACCTGGGACGCGCCGTTTCGATCAAACTTGCCCGCGAAGGCGCAAAGGTCTGCGTCAATTACCGCGGGAGCGAAGAAGATGCGCAGGAAACCCTGCGTCTTATCAAAGCCGAAGGCGGTGAGGCCATCATCGTGAAAGGCGACATGACCAAGGCCGCAGACGTCAAGAACCTGTTCGAGAAGACCCGCGAGGCCTTCGGTCCCGTAGTGCACGTTCTCGTGAACGTGGTTGGCGGCATCATGGGCCGCAAGACCGTCACCGAGCAGGACGAAGACTGGTACAACCTGCTGATGGACGTCAACTTCAAGAGCGTCTGGCTCTGCACCCGCGAGGCCGTTCCCGCCATGACCGAAGGCGGAGCTATCGTCAACTTCTCTTCCCAGGCTGCACGCGACGGCGGCGGCCCCGGCGCTTCCCTGTATGCAACCTCCAAGGCCGCCGTGCTCTGCTACACCCGCGCGATGGCCAAAGAACTCGGCCCTGCAGGAATCAGGGTCAATGCTGTCACTCCCGGAATGATCAACACTTCGTTCCACGACCGCTTCACCAAACCCGCAGCCCGCGAGAACCTTCATGCCAGCGCACCCCTCCGCCGTGAGGGAGAGGCCTCCGAAGTCGCCGACCTCGTGTGCTTCCTCGCCTGCGACGAATCATCCTACATCACCGGAACCGGCATCGACATCAACGGCGGTGTGCTGTTCAGCTAAAAAAGTGTGAAATATGAAGTTAAGTGAATATTACATAGTTCCGAGCTGCAGCATCAACCAGCTGAAGAACATCAATATGATATGCGCAAGCGATTTCCGGAAAAACAATGCCGTGGAAGACGTGGATATCGCAGATGAATATGATTGGTAAACATCAAAAGGCTATAAGTATGAAAAAGATTTATTTGTTTGGAGCTATGGCCTTGATGGCATTTACTGCCTGCCAGAATATCGAAACCGAGGTCCCATCCGAGAATGATAACGCAAAGGTCCCCATGACCTTTGTCGCATCCCTCGAAATGGATGAATCCGACTCCAAGGTTGCCGTCGATGAAGTTGACATGGCAAACAAAAAACTGAAATTCACCTGGAAAGCCGGTGACGAGATTGCCGTTTACGACAACCTGTCCTCCACGCCCAACCTGTTTACCGCAACCGCAGACGGAGCATCAGTCGCTTTCTCCGGAAGCGTAACGGAAGGCGCGACCAAATTCGTCGCCATATATCCTTATTCTGCCGCCGAAAGCGCCGATGCCGAAACCGGTGCTTGCGTTGCGTCTTTCCCCAGGGAGCAGACAGCCGTTGCCGGCAGTTTCGACCCCGAAGCTCTCGTGGCGACCGCCTATGCCGAGGCTACTGACGTAAACCTCCGCTTCCGCCTTCTTGGCAGCCTTCTGAGCTTCAAGGTGGACTTCGACGATGTCGTTTATGTGGAGTTCTCCGGAAGCAGACCGATGTCGGGACAGCTCAGTTTCAACTCTACGGCAAGCGGTCCCTCAAGTGTGAGCACAGGCACTCCAAACTACAAGGATGTAAGCATAAAGAATGCTGACGGAAGCCCTCTGACTAAGGGTGAAACATATTATGTATGCGTCCGCCATACCGGAAGCAATTCCCAGGAAGGATTTACGGCAAAACTTATCACCGCAGACGCAAAGGTAGCCAGCAGGACCGGAAGCAATCCCCTTCAGATTGCAAGGAAAACTCTCTACCCGCTTGGACTTTTCAGCAGCAGCAATGTCACATTGGCCTATGACAGATGCGCCGTGTATAACGCCGGATTCGACGTGACAATCGCCGGAAAGACCTACAATAAAGCAACGGACGGAAATGCCACGTTGCTTAATGATGGAGATATCTTTGCGTCCGGAATGAGCGGACTCATCTTCCTTGACGCCTCCGCTACCGTCACCAACACATCGGAGGCCGCCATTACCTCGGACGTGGTGATTACAAGCAACGATCCCGACCATCCTGCGACTTACAAAGGCACAAACGGCAAGTCGATTCTGGTGAAATCCGGCTCCCTCGTGCTGGACAACCTCATCATAGATATGTCCGCGATGACCAGCGGCCAGTTCCTGGCGAAAAAAGACAGCGACGGCGACTTCACTTCCCTTACCGTCGAGAACTGCGATATCAGGAACGTCGCAAGACCGTTCTACGCACCCAACAGTGCTTACTTGACAAATGGCATCAACAGCATCAGGATGAATGGCAACCGTATCGCCACTACCACTAACGTGCAGCTGTTTTCCATCGGTTCCGGAGCCACTACCCTGGCCGGATACAAGGACTTCACTTTCACCAACAATGTCCTGTACGCCCCAGCCGCACAGACTGGTACTTATGTGTTCTATACCACCGCTTCGGGTATCGCGGAAAGCACCTGCAACCAGGAAGTCATAATGGACAACAACCTGTTCTACAATATGCCGAACGGCAACGGCCTTTTCAGGACACATTATCTGAAATCCATTTACATCCGCAATAATATTCTCTGGGCAGCGGACGGCACTTATAGTTCAAATGCCAAGATGTTCAAGGCGAATCTTGCCGTTGCAAGTGCTGCGGCCGAATTTGCAGGCGCATCCTCAGACAACTACTGTTATGGCAACCTTGGCACCAAGAAATGGACCATCTCCGATTCCGCATGCCGCGGACCGCTGACCGAAGTAACCACTTTGGATTCCAACCCCATCGCAAGCTTTGATACTGCCACCGGCGAGTTCACGCTCGTCAGCGAATATGCCGCCTACGGCCCTCAGCTTTAATAATCTCGAGTATGAAAAAGAATTATATCCGTCCTGACTGCGAACGGCAGATTGAAGCCCTGCCGTCCCAGATCATCTGCGAAAGCGAATTCAGTGGCAGCGTCACCGAAGACCTGATAGTCACAGAAGATTTTCAATGGTAACCCGAAAATGAATGCAATTATGAAAAAGATTAATTTGCTCAGCGCTATGGCTCTTTCGGCATTCATTTCCTGCCAGACCATAGAAACCGAAGACCCCGCAGGGGAAGATTTCCAGAAAGTGGAGATGACATTCAACGCCTCTTTCGAGTCCGGCGAAGGGCTTGACGCTGGCACGAAGGTAGCCGTCGGCTCCACCTATACCCAGGAGGAGCAGACCCTTCTCAAGCTCACTTGGAAAGCCGGCGACAAGATTGCCGTCTTCGATGACAAATCCTCAGCCCCCAATGTATTCGTAGCCAATTCCGACGGAGAGAAGGTCTCCTTCTCCGGCACCGTCACCGCCGGTGCAAGCCAGTTCATCGCCATCTACCCTTATTCGGCAGCAAAGAGCGTCGATGTAGCCACCGGTGCCTGCGAAATCGACTTCCCCCAAAACCAGCATGCCGTGGCGGGCAGCTTCGATCCCGAGGCGCTCGTGACCGTCGGATCCGCAACCGCCGAGAATCCCTCCATCCGTTTCCGCCTCATCGGCTCGCTGTTGAGCTTCTCCGTTGACTTCGACGACGTAGTGTTCGTGGAATTCTCGGGCAGCCGCCCCATGTCGGGAGACGTTACCTTCACCAATGCAGTCGAGGCCACCGGCCCCACCAGCGTGGCGACCGGCACCCCGAACTACAAGAGCGTTACCCTCAGCAATGCCGACGGCAGTCCCCTTACCAAGGGTGAGACCTATTACGTGAGCGTACGCCACACCGGCAGCAACTCCCAGGAAGGATTCACTGCGAAACTCATCACCGCCGATGCAAAGGTGGCCAGCAGGGTAGCTGACAATCCCCTCCAGATTGTCCGCAAGAACCTCCATCCCCTTGGCAAGTTCAGCAGCGGCAACGTGACGTTCGCTTACGACAGGTGCGCCGTGTATAACGCAGGGTTCGATGTGACCATCGCCGGAAAGACCTACAACAAGGCGAAGGACGGCGAGGCGACACTGCTTAAAGACGGAGAGGTCTTCAAGACATCCAGCATGTCCGGACTCATCTTCCTGGACGCTTCCGCAACCGTAACCAATACCTCTGAAGCAAAAATCACCTCGGACGTTGTCCTGGCCAGCAACGACCTGGCTCATCCCGCAACCTATGCGGGCACCCTCAGCAAATCGTTCGTGCTGGAGTCAGGCACTCTCGTGTTCGACAACCTCATCATCGATATGGCCGCAATGACTTCCGGTCAGTTCATGACCAAAAAGGACAACAACGGCAGCTTCGGCTCCCTTACCGTCAGCCAGTGCGACATCAGGAACGTCAAGAGACCATTCTTCGCACCCAACAGCTCCTCCTTGGAATACGGTATAACCAGCGTCACGATGAACGGCAACCGTATAGGTACCGGTGCCAACGTGCAGCTCTTCACCATCAACTCCGGAGCCACGACGCTCAAAGGCTACAAGGACTTCACCTTCACCAACAACGTTCTTTACAGTTCTACCGGAGACGCCCTTCAGACTTATGTGTTCGCAACATCGGCAGCCGGCATTGATGCGGCTTCCTGCCAGCAGGTAGTGGTGATGGACAACAACCTGTTCTACAACATCGCTGCAAGCAGCGGCATTTTCAGGACGCACACCCTCAAATCGATCAGCATCAAGAACAACGTTCTATGGGCAAAAGACGGCTCCTACGGCAGCAACATCAAAATGTTCAAGGCCAACATAGGCACTGAAGAGAAACCGGCTGAATTCGAAGGCTCATCCTCCGACAACTACTGCTTCGGCGACCTCGGTGAAAAGACCTGGACGATCAGCGATCAAGTCTGCCGCGGACCGCTCACAGACGTCACCATCCTGGATTCGACCCCCATCGCAAGCTTCAATGCCGCCACCGGCGAATTCGAGCTGGTCAGCGCATACAAGGCTTTCGGGCCCCAGATCCAACCGCAGTGAAGGACAGAGGCCCCGCCGGCGGATCCGTCAATCGACCCGGCAGCAGAAGGGACCCTCGTCGCCAATGGTGACGACGGGGGAACCTATGCTCTGATTACGTCCAAGGGCTACAATTACGAGTCGCCGGACGACGACCACTCGCCCTCCGTGCGGCATATACGCCAGCAGTACGACGCCACGCTTGGCTCCTATGTGTTTGCCATGGACATACACATCGCCACCGATACCAACAAGGGAGAAGAGGCTGACCGCCAGCGAAACGAGCTCAAAACCGACAACAATTCTCCCGCATCGATGGTCGCCACGCAAGGACAGGAACTGGAAGACAGCTGGCTGTTCCGTCTGCCTGAGGGGATGAAGACCACATCGTCCTTCACCCACGTGCACCAGATAAAGGGCCTCGACAACAAGGCGGGCACGGCGGACGTCAGCCAGCCGGTCATTACCTTCACCTGCCGCAGCACAGGTTCCAGGCAGGAGTTCCAGGTAATCCACGTGGCGCCGTCGTCCCAAGGAAGCACCCTCAGCTATCTGGCCAAGGTGCCCCTGTCCGACCTGCTTGGCGAGTGGGTGAAAGTCGAAGAACGGATGACCTGCTCCACGAGCGGTTCATATTCGGTTAGCATAATGCGCGTACGGGACGGTAAGCAGCTTGTGAACATTCAGGACGCCCCGCTGTGTATGTGGCGCAGCGGCTCTCCCGGAATGAGGCCAAAATGGGGAATCTACCGCTGGTTCGGAGACGGACGCTCAGCTGCATCCCAGCTCAGGGACGAGACCCTGCTGTTTGCCGACTTCTATGTTACGAGTCATTAAAAAAAACGACGGCGCCCGGAAAGGGCGCCGTTGTTTTTTGATGCTGACTGTAGTTTTGTCAAATGTTCGACGCTACGAAATCGACGGTCTTGAAGAAGATTTCCTCCATCTTGTCGGAGGCCTTGGCGTTGAGCCCGTGGTCGTAGTACTTGTACACCTGGAGGTCAACCTTTGCCTTGTGGCGCTTGAGTTCCTGCGCGAAGGCTTCGCTCTGGCTGTATTCCACCGTGATGTCTCCGGTGCCGCAGAACAGCTGGGCCGCTATTTTGGTCTTCTTGGGAATCAGATACACCGGAGATGCGTCCCTGAGGTACTTTTCTTCGCGGTCCCCGAAGTACCGGATGCGCTGTTCGTCCTTCGATCGCTGGACGATAGCTGCGGTGGTGAGATCGTAAATACCTGAATAGCCGACGAATACTTTGGCTTCTGCCGTCTTCATCGCAGCACAGGCCGCAAGGTGTGCGCCTGCGGACGTGCCGCCGAAGGCCATCCGGGAAGCATCGATATTAAGTTCCTCTGCGTGGTCGCGGATATACTGAACGGCATCCAGGATATCCTGTATGGAGACCTGAACGTTGGCGCCGGGCTCCGGAGCGAGGGTGTACTCGATACGGACGCCGGTGATGCCGTGATTCTGGGCGAGATATTTGGTCAGGGAACGGGAAGCGTCGAAGTTACCCCTTGCCCAGCCTCCGCCGTGGCAGAAAAAGAGGACGGGGGAAGGGACGTCGGAGATAGCCTTGTCTATGGCTATCTTGAGGGTGCCTTTATACTCGACTTCCACCGTTTCCACCTTGTTGTACAGCTTGCCGGAAAGGCGGTCGTTGACATGGGTATAGGGAGTGTACAGGTCGGGTATTTCGCTGAGATTGAGAATCTTGGCATAGCGGTTCTCCTTTTGGAGGGCATAGCTGCCGTCGGGCTTCTGCTCCAGCTTCATGGCATAGCGGTTGGTAGGCACGGCCTGCTGGGCAAATGCGCCGGAAGCCGTCAGGAGCAAGCCTGCAAACAAAGCATAAAAAAACTGTGGTTTCATTTGTTATAGTGTTTTATTTACTATTTTTGTTTGTTACATTTGCATGGCACAATTGGTTAACCAATTTCCCGCTTTTGCAAATATAACTAAATCTTGTAGATATGAAAAAAAATTTCGCTGTTATTTGGGTCCTCGCACTGGTGGCAGCTTGCAGTTCGGCCTTCATTATCCCCGACCCCGTTCCGGGTGCAGGAGGCAAGACGCAACCCGGCACCCAACAGACCGAAGAACCCGCTGCAGAGCCCGAGCGGCAGCCGGGCCTCGCGGCAGACGGCAACGATTCAGATACATATGCCCTTATCCTTTCCAAGGGCTACAACTATGAGACCCCCGACAACTCCGGCGCCCATTCCGAAGCCCCGTTCCGCCACATCCGCCAGAGCTTTGACAAAGCCCTCGGGAAGTATGTATTCGACTTCTACCTTCACATAGAGAACGACGATGACCGCGGGAAGGCGGACGTGACCGACCGCCAGCGCAACGAAATCAAGACCGACGCGCACTCGCCCGACTCCCTCGTGGCCCAGTACGGCGAAAGCCTCCGTATGACCTGGAAATTCCGCCTGCCCGAAGGAATGCAGACCACCAACAAGTTCGCCCACATACATCAGCTCAAGGGCATCGACAATAAAGAGGGCAACGCCGATGTAGCGCTCCCCGCCATCACCTTTACCTGCCGCACCCTATCCAACGGCAAGCAGCAGTTCCAGGTGCTTTATACCGCGTCCAAAGTCGAGAGCGACGGCAAGTCCACCTATCTCGCAAGGGCCGACCTGTCTGGCTTCCTCGGCGAATGGGTATCGGTAACGGAAACCGTCAACTTCGCCGACAATGGCCGCTACTCGGTCATCGTCACGAGGATACGCGACGGCAAGCAACTGGCGAAGGTGGATGGAGCAGAGCTGGACTTGTGGCGCACGGGCTGTACCGGCATGCGTCCCAAATGGGGCCTGTACCGCAACTTCGGCGAAGGACGTTCCCTGGCCTCCCAGCTGAGGGACGAGGTGCTCAAGTTCGCGGATTTCGACATACGCAAACTTAAATAAGAATGACTGAATACAAAGGAAAGAAAAGCATTGAGAAGGAGCTGCAGTGCGTATTTCGATACATACGCACGCTGATTGAAACCGAAGCCGTCGCTCCCGGCAAGCGCCTGCCGGCAGAGCGCAGGATTGCCCAGGAAGCAGGAGTCAGCCGTGCCAAGGTGCGCCTGGCCCTGGAACGCATGGAATCGTACGGAGTCGTAAGGATACTCCCGCAAAGTGGTTCTGTCCTGTCCAACCATTCCCGGACAATACTGGCTAAACAGATATCCTCTCTCGAAGAAGGCAGAGCATACGACTTTTCTTCCCTTGTACATGTCAGAACACTGCTCGAAGTAGAGGCTGTGCGCCTGTGCGCAGTCAACCACACGGAAGAAGAATTGAAAATCGTCAGGGCCGCGCTTGAAGAATTCATCGAAAACGCACACACACCCCTCCGCAACGAGAAAGACATAGCTTTCCACACCACCATCGCACGCTGCTGCCACAACCCCGTCATCTACTCCCTGCTGCTGACGATAGGCCCCGACGTACTCGACTATTACCATCGTCTGAACGCCTGTGCGATGCCCCCCGAAGGTGTTATCGACGAACATAGGCGCATATTTGAAATGATAAGCCTCCGCGACCCCGACGGAGCCGAGCGCGAAATCCGCAACCACTTCACCGCCATCACGGAATTCGCCGCCGAACGCAGCGAAATGATTCACATGAGGCTTTAGCGGTATTCTCTCACGCGGGCATCATCAATGACTCCCGACCAGTTGAGGCCGTAGGCAAAATCGTAGGTATTGCCTTCGGAATCCTTGTAGCACCGCATGTCGCGGGGAACGTCTTCGCACTGAGATTCAACGGTTTCCATGTCGGCAGGAAGCTGGCACGGAAGAAGGCCGTAAGGCTCTGCCGCTCCGCTCACTATGTCCAGAATCGCGTTGTTGGAAACGCCGCAGACGGTAAGCAGTGCGTCGGCCCAGGGCTCGATTTCGGCGGGCACGAACGGACGTTCCATCGCAACCACCACCACAACGGGCTTTTCTCCCATCGCCAGTTTTGTATCCCTGACCAGGATGGCGTCGGTGGCGTTGGAGGATGTCTCTTCGAAGCCGCGATAGCTGCGGTTGGTCGATGATTCCTTGGGATCTCCGCCGGCGATGCTTTGCTCCCTTGCATTTACGGCCTTGTAAGGGCCCCATTGCAGGCTTATCGGGTTGTAGTGACCCTCAGGATACTCTTCATCGGGCTGAACGTAGCCCCAGTGTCCCACCGGACTCTTGATGCATACGATGGCAAAGTCGGCTTCCGACGGGGATTCTACGACCTCGTAATACCTGCCAAGCAGCTCCTTGGAAATCGGATACTCGTCGTATTCCGGAGTGGGTTTCTGCCAGTGTGACAAGCCTGCAGGTACGTGACGCAGAGGCTCGTACACCTTGAGCCGGCTGGCCTTGGGAAGGACTCCGGCAACATTCTTGAGCATCACGACGCTCTTTAGCTGGGCATCGTAACCGGCAGCCGTAAACTCTTTGCACCCAACGATTTGATCTGCCTTCTGCGGACTCACGTAGGGGTTCTCGAAAAGGCCGGTATTGAAGATGTTTACAAGTATCCTGCAGGCGCTCAGCTCAAACCTCTCGCGGGCGCTCCGTTCGCCGTATTTGGCCTCCCAGAGGCGATAGGCTTCAATGCTCACGGCATTGTCTTTCGCCCCTCCGAGCTGGTCAACCCCGGCCTCGAAGCATTTGAGACGCTTCTCTGCAGGAGAAAGGGTCTCCACACCCCACGGGGTGCCCTTATGCTCCCAGGGAACGTTGTATTCCCCCACTATGCCCCAGTCCGTACAGACAACGCCCTCGTACTTGTATCTGTCTCTCAGAAGATCCCCGATGATGTATTTGGAGAATCCGTTGCCTACGTTCTCCCCGCTGGGGTCCTGCCCGTAAGATATGGTGTAATAAGGCATTACAGCCGATGCCATACGGGTCTTTCCGGGCAGCTTGAACGCTCCCTCGGTAAAAGGGACAAGCCCCTGGGCAAAGTTGTTCCCAGGGTACACGGCATATTTTCCTGTTCCGAAGTGGGCATCCCTGCCGCCTTCGCCGGAGCCGCCGCCGGGCCAGTGCTTGACCATGCAGTTCACGGATTGGTTGCCCCAGCCGGTCTTGCTGCCGGGCGTAGTCTGGAAGGCCTCGCAGTAGGTGCGGGCGATGTCGCGGCAGAGAGCCGGATCCTCGCTGAAAGTACCGTAGAAACGGCGCCAGCGGGGGTCGGAAGCCATATCCACCTGAGGGGAAAGAGCGGTCGTGATGCCGAGGGCGCGATATTCTGCCGAAACCATTTCGCCATGCTTGCGTATGACGTCCATGTCGAAAGTGGCGGCCAGCCCCATCTCGCGAGGCCATTTGGAGATATTGCTGGTTCCGGAGGGATCGTACTCGCCGTCGGGCTCGGGCTTGTAATTGTTGACGTTCGCCGTGCCGTTCGTGTAGTTGCGAGGGTCCGATGAATTGTTTGACGGAATTCCGAGCCGTGCCTGCTCACAAAGCGCCTGGACGTTGTTGGACCATGCGGCACCAGTGGACGGGGTGGCGACCTCCCGCACCAGCATGTGGCGGATGTGGTCGTCTGTGAGAAGGGATTTCTGCTTGTCCGTCAGCTCCGGAGAAAAAGCATCGACGGCGCTGGAATAGAGCATCAGGCCGCAAATCTCTTCCAGTGTCAGCTTCGAAGCTAAGTCCTTCGCCCTTGTCTTTGCATCCTTCCTCCAGTCCTCGTAAACGTCAAGCTTACCGTCCCTGCTGAGATCCTTGAAGGCATATCCGTCTATGGTGAGGATGGGTGCAGACGTAAATCCAAGGGCGGGGCCTTTAGTCTGATTGACAATCGTATATCCCTCTCCGGGCTGATAGTTTATCTCGTTTCTGCCGCATGCGGCAAGGCAGATCAAGACCGGAATCAAGAGGCAGGACTTCTTCATTGTGCGGGCATTTGTTTTTTGAAAAAACGATCCACGCCAAGGGCGATGGCACCGTCGCCGGTAACGTTGCAGGCAGGGCCGTAGCCGTCCAGGGCAAGGTAGATGGTCATGAGGAGAGCCGTCATCTCGGGAGTGAATCCCAGCATGCTCTCGAGGAAGCCGACGGAGGCCATGAGGACACCGCTCATGACGCCCGGCGAAGCAACGGTAGCCACTGCAAGTATAAGCATGAAGTTAAAGAACAGGCCGAAGGAAATGGGCTGTCCCACCATGAGGGCGACCGCAACGGCCGTAGTGGCAAGCTTGATTACGGAGCCGCACATGTGCACGTTGGAACAGAGCGGCACCACGAAATCGGCGACTTCTTCCGATACGCCGTTCTTAAGTGTGCATTTGGTGGTTACCGGAATCACTGCCGAAGACGAACAGATTGAAAAGCCCGTCAGATATGCCGGGAACATATTCCAGAGGCATTTGAAGGGGTTTTTACCCGCAATGATGCCCGCAATCACATACTGGACGACAAGATAGAGTATGGAAAGTACGACGCCCGTTGCGATGACCTTCACTCCGGAGCCCATCACCACCGCCATCTTGCCGGATGCGCTCATCTCGCACATCATGGTAAGGATGTAAAGCGGCATCAGGGGGATGATGGCCTTCTCGATGGTCATCTTGACCACCTCGCCAAACTCATTGAACCAGTTTCTGAGGGTGTCGCCCTTGATGTAGATGCAGCAGATGCCAATCATGAAAGATAGGCACAGGGCCGTGAGCATATCGCAGAGCGGCTTTATCTTGAGGTCAATATAGGGTTCGAAGGTCTTTGCAGTCGCAGCATCGGTCTGCAGGTCGCCCACCCCGAGGATATGCGGGAACAGGGCGGATGCGCTGCCGTATGCGAAGAGCCCCGCCAGGACGGTGGACACGTAAGCCACGCCCACCACGACGAGCAGCATCTTTCCGGCACCCTTGCCGAGCCCGTAAATGGCCGGCGTCACCAGACCAAGCACCAGGAGCGGGACGATGAACTTGAGAAGCTGCGCAAACAGCACGTTGAAGGTCTTGAAAAGCCGCACAAGCCAGTCCGGAGCGATGAGTCCGAGAAGCGAACCGATGGCAATGGCGATAAGGACCTTTACAAAGAGGGAAAGTTTTATCTTTTTCATAAGTCAACAATTGCAGTATGTTCTTCGCCACGGCTGTCTTTCCAACTCAAGCGATAAGTTCCTTTAAAGCCGCGCCAACGCACCTCACCGCTCCGGCCGGCCTTCACTTCGAGACGGGTACGCCACTCGTGAAGAATCAATTCTTCCAGCGCATTATAGGCCGCTTTGGGGCGCATATCCCGGTGAAAAAGGCCCGACGTAGAGGGCTCTCCCGGGAAACCGCAACCGTCCACCAGGTTCCACCAGGTGATGGCGAACATTTTTTCGCCACTGAACCACAGACGGTAAAGGTTTCGGGCGATGATGGCCTGAATCATCTCTCCGCGATTCCCTTCCGTGGGGGCTGTAATGGTAATTTCACTGATGCAAATGGGAAGATCCGGTGCGGAGAGCCGTTTCATGAGGTCCCAAACGTACTCCGGTGTCTGAATGGCGGCGCCTTCGGCAATCTGGCGGCACTGATCCGGGTCATAAAGATGCATCTGGGAGCCGATGGCCTGTACACCATACCCCTCCTCCAGCAGCGTCTGCACCTGGCGGGTATAGTCGTCCGTATCTACATAGTCGTTGATGCATTTCAGCTGGGTTTGCGGAATCATCTCATCCGCGATGCGCCAAGTCCGGCGGGTATAATCTCCGGGGAGCAGCATATAGCGGCTTTTGGTAAAAAGGTCCCCTGGAACCTGTACGCCCGCACGCCAGTCCTTGCAACTTTCGTTCACCACGTCATAGCTGGTCACTGCCGGATGGTCTTTGTAATGGTCAATTATATTACGCACATGGGCGTCAAAGGTGTCTCCAAGAGCCTTCCCGTATCCGGGAAGCAGCTGTGAGAGTTCCGCAGGGGAAAGGGACTCATAGCGCGCAGAGCGCGGGACCTTGCTTTCAAACAGGGAAACGTCTTCCAGGGAATCCAACAGGGACCGTTCGGAATATGGCGCCAACTGGTGCAACCAACGGGGATTGTTGGTGCCGCTGCCCCAGGCCAGGGGATGCAAGTGCACGGCAACCCCATGCGCGGCGCACCACTCCACGATGGGGTCTGAAGCCGGACGCCGCCAATGTGGTTGGGCAAACGGTTTCTTCTTGAACGTATTCCAGTATTCTTCGCTATCACGGAATTCGCCACTGTAACGCATGGGCGACTCACGGAACCATTGGAAATCGCGCCAATAAAGCCCCACCGTAGCCCGGTTGAACAGCGTCCCGAATAGCTCCCGATAGCGCTCATTTGCCTCCGGCGTCCCCAATTGGTTAAAGTTGAACGTGGAGGCGCCAAAGAGGAAAGCCGATGAGACCTGTTCCACCTGAACCGGCGTACCACGCTTGAGGCCGGGGATTTTGACAAAGCCATCGGCCTTACGGTTGCGCTCGATGTCGGCATCGATCCGCGCCTGGACCTCATCGTTCCACAAAGCCCAGTAGGCAGGGCTCATCACCCCTTGCGTATCTTCCGACGCCCGGTGCGGTATGGCCGGCTGAGCAAAGGCTAGGGATGCACACAATAAAGCAAGGGTCAATAACACGAATCTTTTCATAATAACCCAAATCCAAAATCATAAGTGTTTCCCTCGGTGTCCTGCCAAGGGGTCATATCCTCAGGGACATCTTCCCGTTGCATTTCTACCTCGTCCATTGATGCGGGGAACTGCATGGGAAGGCGGCCCGTGGGCCTGTAGACGCCGGAGGCAACTTCCAGAAAAGCCTTGCTCCGCACCCCGAACGCAACGAGGATGGCATCGGCCCAGGGTTCAAACTCCATCACTATAGGACGGGTGGTCTGAAGAAGGACGACAACCGGCCTTTCTCCCATCAGCGCTTTGGTTTCTTTCACAAGGGAAAGATCCGATGCGTTTTCCACATCAATGCGCCGTCCTCTGTAGCTGCGGTTGGTACTCTGCTCCGCCGGGTCGCCGCCGGCAATGGAAACGGCTCTGGCCCGGGTAGCGGTATAGGCCGAATACTGCAAGGAGATGGGCATGTACTGACCATCCTTGTAGCCAATGCCTCCTTCAGGTTCTGTAATCGCTACCAGCGCAAAATCGGCCTCTGAAGGGTCTTCAACCAGTGTATAATGCCGGGCGACTTCCGCAGTATCTATGGAATAGCCAACATACGGCGCTTTCTTCAGGCGACCGGTCATGGAATAGACGCCGGGGATTTTGCGCTGCGGGATATATACCTTGGCGCCAGTCTGTACGGGAAGTGAGCCCCCACGGTTTTTAAGCATCACGACGCTTCTCCGCTGGGCTTCCTCCCCGAGCGCCTGTGCCTCTGGGTCAGAAAGCACGTCTAGAGCCACTGCAGGATCCCGGTAAGGATTCTCAAAAACGCCGCTACGGAAGAAGGAAACAAGGTTTTTCCGCGCCGAGTCTTCCCAGCGCGTCCGTGCCGAAGCCGCTCCGTATTTATCGCACCAGAGTTGATATGCCTCCATAATCCAGGAAGCATAAACGGTCCCGCCAAACTCGTCCACACCCGCTTCCAGCGCCTTCAGGATGCGTTCTCCTTTGGTAAGCGCCTCCACGCCATAGCATTTGCCGCCGGTGGTGAGAGGGTCGCCGTTGTAGTCCGCAACGATGCCCCAGTCCGTACAGACAATCCCTTCGTATCCGTATTGTTTCTTTAGAAGTGTATCGATGATATAGCTGCTGTAACTGTTTCCCACATTCTCACCAGAAGGATCCTGCCCGTAAGAAACAGTATAATACGGCATTACGCCGCCTGCCTCCAGGCAGAAAACGTCCATGTGCGTTTTGAGCCGTCCGCCCGGGAATACGGCATACTTGCCGATGGAAAGATGAGCGTCCCTTCCGCCCTCACCTGCTCCGCCACCCGGCCAGTGCTTGACTATGCAGTTCACCTCGGGTTGCATGGCATGGATGTATGCCGATGACAGCTGCCGGACTAGCTCCGGATTCTCCCCGAAAGTGCCCGACACACGTCTCCAGCGTGGATCTGTGGCCAGGTCGGCCTGGGGAGAAAGCGCCGTCCCAAAGCCCAGGGCGCGATATTCTCGCTTGACGGTCCGTGCGAAGTTGATGACAATGGTAGTATCGAATGTTGCAGCAAGTCCAAGCGGCGTTGGCCACTGTGAACAGATGCCCCCGGAACCGGCGTTGAACTCGTCGGTAGCCTTGATTTCATTGCGCGGGTCTGTACAGTTGAGGGAGGGAATACCCCATGGCAGGCTCTCGCAAAGCGCCTGCACCTTGTTGTTCCAGCGGGCGATGGTTTCGGGCCCGTCGGAATGAGCCAGCAGAATCTGGCGGGTATCAAAGTTCACGAGGGCGTCGTGCAGCCTGTCGCAGATATCCGACGGCTCGGCACCGCTCTCCTGATAGGGCTTTCCGTTATAGGTGATGCCGCTCACGCTCATGGACGAAATGCCGGGCACATTCACGGTATGGCCGATGGTCATCAGGCCGGAAAGATACTCCGGCGGCAGTTTGGCCGCCAGATCGGCCGCCCGTTCCTCCGGTGAGAGCCGCCAGTCCTCATAAGGGTCCAGCACCCCGTTGCGATTGTGGTCTTTGAAGCTTTTGACGCCCTCACGCAGTAGCGGAACATCTGTATAAGTGAGCGTGGCCCCGCCCTTCTGGACAAGCTCCTGATAGCCGTCCTTGGTTTCAACAGCCGTGCAGGCGACAAGCACGAGCGAAGTCCACAATAACCATTTACCACTCATGATGCCATTCTGTATTGGAGGAAGTCGATATTACAGCACTACGCTCCAGCAAGAACACCGGGCTGTCCCATACGGGGAGGCTGTAGGTTCTGGTAGGGTTGTTGGGCGAGTAGTGGTAGCGGTCCAGGGAGAAGATGCGCCCGGTGACGGGTTCCACCAGGACAGGGTTATCGAGTTTGAGCCCTTCTATGGCAATACGTGCCTTCTGCCATTCCAAGGCCGATGACGGCTTGTTCCCGGAAAGATACAGCATGGCGCCGATGAGTTTGCCGTCTTTCTGAAGCCCGGTCACCTTAACCGGCTCCTTGATGGAGGAAGTAAAGGATACTTCAACAGGTTCCACTGTGTCCGGCAGCAGGTTCACCATGTTCCTGACGGCGTAGAACGAGGGCTTTTTGTAAATCACCTTGCCCTTGAGGCTGGTGCAAAGAAGGCCGAAGGACTGGCGGAAATCCGGATACACCAGGTCCACCATGGTGAAGATGGAAGACGGCTGGCCCAGCGCAAAGTCGCAGGCCATGCGCCTGAGAATCACCTTCGCCTGGGAATACTCCGTCCATTCATTGAATTTGAGCGCATGCGCCCAGCCCAGTTCCGACGGACAGCCGCTTTCGCCCATCACGACCTTCACGGAAGGGTCGAAGGCATGCACCCTTTCGGTGAGGAGGCGGAAATCGTAGTCCCCCTCGTCCGGGTTTTCAAAATACTTGTGAAGGCTCACGATATCAAAGAGCCCCGGGCTCAGCGCCTTGAGGGCCTCGTCCAGAAACGCGTAATCCAGCGATGCCAGGGCAAAGGCTGCAATCTTTGCCGACGGATCGGCCTTGCGGATAATGGGGGAAGTGGCCTTGAGAAGTTTTACATAACGCTCTGGATGCCCGGCATTCACGGAAATGTTGGGCTCGTTCCAGACTTCGTAACAGTGCACACGACCCTTGAAGTGCTCCACGACGGCCTGCACATACTTTTTCCAGGGACCGAGGTCCGAGGGAATTGCATTGCCAAGGGTGTTGCCGTCTCCATAAATAGGATTGCCATAGCAAAGGCACATCCAAGGTTGGACATTCTGCTCCAAGAGGCCGTCCACAATGGCGTCGAGCCATGCAAAGTCATATTTGCCCTTCTCCGTCTCCGTCTTGGCCCAGCCGCTCTGGATGCGGGCGTAACCGACTCCCAACTGCCCCACATACTGCTTGTATTCATCGAAGATGGCCATATCCCTGTCCAGGCATTCGCAACCTATAGACCAGCGCCCTGCGCGAAGCGAAGCATCGGCCTCGAGAAATCCCACCTGCGTGAGGGGCGGCGCGGCCTGCAGGAACTTCTCGTACGTGACGGAGGGGCCCACCTGCGCGCTCAAAGGCAGGATAAAGGCCAGAACGCATAGTGTCAGAAGGCTCTTTTTCATAAGTTATAGAGTTTGATCCGGTAGATGCCGGAGACTTTGAAGAGTTCCTGGCAGGCGGGACGGAAGCGGCGCTGGAAGCTGAGACCGTAGCAGGGGGCGCCATCCGGGAGGTCAAGCCGGCCGCGGAGGTAGAGCATGTTGTGGTGGCCGGTTTCGTCGCCGTTGAGCACCTGCCAGCGCCGGCCGTCACGCAGTTCCTCGCAGAAGGCGATTCTCGCCGACGGGCCGAAGTCTATCCAGGCTCCGACGCCGGCGACGGTAAATTCGTCCGGAGCAGTCTGGACAATGATACCGTGAGCGTTTTTCTCCCCTTCTATGCAGTGGACGCAGAAAGTGTAATTGCCCAAAGACAGGGCGAATACCGAGTCGGGGGCGTCCTTTTTGTCGATACGCACAAAGCCGCGCATGGGGTGCCCTTCACAGACAAGCGGCATCATCTCGGAAATCACCTTGCACTCGGCGGTGAAATAAGGGTCATCGAAGTGTTCCTCATAGCCGAAGCCGAATACGCCCTTCGCGCCGGCTTCTCCCAAGGCATACCAGTATCGCCCGGCCTTACAATTGGTTTCCGGAATAAAGAGGGGCTGGCCGTCGGCGTACGCCGCGCACATTTCCCTCAAATCCGGGCCGTAGATATCCGGAGAGAGCCAGTCCAGGTGAGGAGTGTTCTTTTTCCAGACGTCCAGAACGGCCACGCGGGGGCCTCCGTTGGGGTATTTGCCGTAGGCCTTGTCGGCATCGGCCAGCCAGGCGTTGGTGAAAAGGGGAATGTCGTAAGCTTCCTTTCCGGCGGCGGCAACTGCATCCACATAGCGCGCATAGGCCTCAGCCATAAAGTATTGCGGGGCCAGCGGATCGTCGGAGCGGCTCCAGGAGCTCTCCTCCCATGCCTTGATGCCGGCGGGAGAATAATCCCGTTCGGCAAATACTCCCACTTCATTTTCTACCTGGACGCAGAGGACGCGACGGGCTGTATCGGCCTTTTTAAGATGTGCCATCAGGGCCTTGAAAGCAGTAGCGTCGGCCTCACGGGCTGCTTCGCAGAAAGGCGAGATGGGACCAGTCTTCTCCGCCACATCGGTCGGCGCCCGGAAATAGGTGGCGGTATCGCCCTTGACCCAAAGCGGCGGGTAGGAGGACTCACCGTTCTTCCACGTGCCAAACCACAGAAGGCCCAGATACAGATTCCGTTTGTCTGCCGCCTTCAAGAGATAATCCACCAGCGAAAAGTCAAACCGGCCCTGCACCGGCTCCAACAGCTCCCAGCTTACGGGCGCAAGCACAGTATTGTAACCAAGCTCCGCGGCCAGGTCCAGCGATGCATCTATCGACTCCGGCGTGGAGGCGTTGGAATTGTGCATCTCACCGCCCCACAAGAGGGCAGGAGCGGCCCCGCGCTGTGCACAAGAAACCAGCACAAAGGCAAATGACAGCAGTATGAAGAATCGTTTCATAAATAGGACTTATCGTTTCACAAGAAGGATGCAGTCGGCCCGCAAAGGCTTTCCGCTGCCGCCGCCACAGACCGTCACGGAAACGCTGTCGGAGAGTTCAAAAGTGCCGAGCGGCGCCCAGTCACCTTTCATCTGACCATCGAGCGGGATTTCCCTAGAATCTACCGTAACGTTCACTCCATCAATGACATAATACATCAGCGGCTCCACATCATCCACCAGATTTACATAGGAATACACATCATATAATCCCGGCGAAGGCACCCGCGCACCGAAGGTAACGGACGCGCCCGGAGCCGATGACTCCAGATAGGAGGGGCCGTATCCTCGCTTGGACCTCACACGCGTCCAGCCGGAAGGAACGTCCATCAGGGCGTCATCCATAAACAGATCGGGGACGGATCCGTCCTGCAACGGGTCCCGGGCCAGGCTCGACATCAAATCCCCTGCCGACACGTCCTGAACCGGAACGCCCAGCCGAAGCGACATGGCGGCTGCCAGGCCGGCCACCTGCCCGAGGGACATGAACACGGGTTCCATCCTCAGGGAGCCGAAAGCGATATGGCTGGCCGACACGCAGACCGGCACAAGGAGGTTGTCGCACTCTTTCCCGGCGGGAACAATGCTCCTGTAAGGGATGGGCCACGGCCCCGGAATCTTCTCCTCAACATTGCCCTCGTTCTTCACCATGCCGTCCTCCACGATGCGCCGGCAGTTATGGGAATCCATCTTGTAGGCGGCATAAGCAATGCCGTCCGGCACGTCTGTAAGTCCCTCACAGTCCTTCTGGGTAACGACATAATCCGACACCATCCGGCGTCCTTCCCGCACATAAAGCTGCGGCGTCCAGTGGCCGTTTTCGGGATACTCGTCCTTGGGAAGGCCCCATCGCGCGAGTTCCTCCCGGGTCGCAGACGGGACGCGCGGGTCCGTCATCATAAACCAGAGCAGGCCCAGCGTGTAGTCAGTGTGTGCCTGATATATCTTGTAGCGCCACTCATAAGAGACTTCCAAATAGCCGGCATTCCCGCCGATATAATCGGTTGAAAAGCCACCGTAATTGTTAACATCGGTCTTGCGCCCGGGCATCGGGCTCCAAATGAAATATTTAGCCGATTCCGGCTGCGCGGCAACCAGGCGTGCAAGCAGCTCATAGCGCGTAGAATCATAGCCGGAAGGCCTTGTAAGCGGAATCCGGTTTTCCAACGAATCCGTGAGACAGAGGCGCAGGTTGTATGCCTGCAGCAAACTGTCTCCTTCGCCTTCTTCTCCTGCCGGCCCTTCCATCATACCGGGAAGAAGCCCGCTTGAAGGGTCTCCCGGTACTACATACGGGTCCACGCCGTCCGGGAACTGATGGCCTGTGGCGATATGGCGGCCGTTCCAGCTTTCTCCGTATTGTGCCGACGATTCCCTCCCGACGGCATAACTCACGCCGGCGGCAGGCAGCAGGTCCCCTTCATAGCTGGCATCGATAAACACCTTGGCCCGGATCAGCGGCCCCCGCCCAAGCACCCGTCCCTCTCCATCGAGGCGTATTGTATGCATGAGGGTGATGTGCTTGCCGCGTTTGCGAAGTCTGTCCATGCCGGTATGGCGCAAAACGCTTATGCGGGGATGCTCCAGATACGTATCCATCACCTCCTGCGCCATATGAGGCTCGAACACCCAGCTTTCCAACTTGCCGTAACGCTTTCCAAGCTCCCGATAGAACTGCCTGGAAAGCCCTTGAACCACCTGTTTGTTTCCGATGTCGGTGAGGCCGAGACCGCCGGTGGTGAGCCCGCCTATATGTGCTGAAGGTTCTACCACGACCACATTGCATCCCTCCAGGGCTGCACTTCTTGCAGCCACCACACCGGCCGACGTACCGCCGTATATGCACACATCATACTGCTCCACGCACGAAAGTGCCGACAGCCACACGCCGCCCAGCAGGATGATATGTGCAAGCGCTCTCATTTTGTCAGGATTTCCATTATAGGGTCCTTGACCGACTGCATCCACAGGGTGTAGCCGTAGGAATCGGGATGGGAGCCGTCGGAAGTAGCCTCGTGGCTGGGAGCGCTGGCGTTGGTGGTGTTTATCCAATAGACGTTGGGATACTTGGCAACCATCTGCTGCATAAGTTCTTCGGCCGTAGCGCGTTTGGCGTGTTCGCGGGCGTCGTAGGAAGCGCTGAAATTGCGTTTTTCGCGCCTTATGGTCTGAAGGAAGATGAGCGGAATGCCGGGACGCTCCTTGACGAAGCGCTGGATGAAGGGTTCGAGGCGCTCCTGCACTTCCTTCGGTGAGGGATTGGAGAAGGCATCAAAGATGAATGCATCTACAGGTTCCCCGGCAAGCAGTGCGTCGGCAAAATAAGGCTGGAGCTTGCAGTTGCCGCTGAAACCAAGGTTGATGAAGTTGTACCCGGTGGCACGCGCGAGCTGGGCTTCCCAGGTCATGGCGCAGCGCCCGGCTCCGGAGCCGTGGGTGTAGGAGGAGCCCCAGACGGCAATACGGCCCTTGAAGGGCTGAGAATCAGCCTCAATCCAGCTTTCCTCAGTAGTTACGATATCCAGGGATTCAATTTGGGAGAAGAGCGGCAGATACAGCAGACAGTGCTTTTCGGCGTTGCCGCAGTCCGAGATGAGTTCCACTTCATGAGGCTCGTCGGGCGTATTCTTGCCCGGATATCCGTTGCCGGCCCAAAGCCACTGCCCGTCCTTCTGCATGTAAAGGTCGAAGCCTCGGGCCGATATAGGGCCCATGTTGCCGCCGTTTGCAGCCTTTGCACGCCATACGACACGCACGCCTATGCTCTTTGAGTTGGTGGAAAACGCGATTGCGAGGCCGGCTGAATGCTTGGCCTGGCCTTTTTCTCCGGCTGTCATGCCCTCCCGTTCATCGAGACGGTCCCACGGATGAGCGGTCTGAGTGTATTTTCCAACTACGGTGAGACTCAGAGCATCTGTGTAACTGCGCTGCGCCTGCACTTCGATTGCAAGAAGGCAGAACAAAACTATGGATAATACCTTTCTCATTCAGCAAATTTAATAATTCCCGCCCAGCCTCCGCCGGGTGCTATTTGTATTTTAAGACTGGAAGCGTTCTCATAGATACGCTTCTGCCAGGACTGCGCGTTCCGGGATGCGTCGGGGCCGTCTTCCCAGGCTTCGACCCGCGCCTCTCCGCTCGCTTCGCCCGGTCGATAGAGAGAAGAAAGGTCGATGGTCAGCTCCCTTGCCGTCCAGTCGGTCATGGCGCCGATGTACCAGACATCCCCCTTACGCCGTGCCGTGACGATGTACTCCCCTATCCGGCCATCCAGCACACGGGTTTCGTCCCAGACTGTGGGGACACGGTAGATGAATTCCGCACACTCCGGTTCCGCCTCATACCGGCAGGGACCGTCGGAAATCATCTGCATCGGGCCGTCGAAAACCACGTACTGGGCAAGCTGGCGGCAGCGTGTACCCTGCGACATAGGTGCAGGCTTGCAGGGGACGAAGGTCTCCCGGGTGCCGTTGAGGAAAGCTCCGGGGGTATAGTCTCCGGGGCCCGCGACGAAGCGGATGAAGGGCAGCGTAACATCGTGGGTGACCATGTCATACTGCGGATACGGACGGTTCCTCATCTGCTCCAGCCCAAAGATTCCCTCATAATTGAGGATGTTGGGGTATTGCTTCTGAAGTCCCGTAGGAGGAGGACAGCCATGCAGGTCCACCAGCAGGCGATAGCGTGCGGACGTTTCCGCTATGCGCCTCATATCCTCCTGAACAATCTGGTCGTTGCGCTCAAAAAAGTCTATCTTGAGGCCCTTCACGCCCATGGACGCATAATGCATGCACACCCTTTCCAGGTCCTTCATTATGGCGGTGTAGCCCGCCCAGAGGATTATTCCGACGTTTTTTTCGGCTCCATAACGGATAATCTCGGCAAGGTCTATGTCGGGTACCACCTCGAAGAGATCGTCGGCATACCGCACGGCCCAGCCTTCATCCATAAGCACATACTCTATCCCGTGCCGGGAAGCAAAATCGATGTAGGCCTTGTACGTCTGAGTGTTGACCCCCGGCGTAAAATCCACGTTCCCGATGGCAAACTGGCTCCACCATTCCCACGCCACCTTCCCGGGCCTGACCCAGGAAAAATCGTTTTTGGCAGGCGGGGCGAGACGCGTCACCAGGTCGTTGGTAGCCAGGGACTTGTCGTCGCGCGCAATGCAGACCACTCTCCAGGGGAAGTTCCTGGCCCGCCCGTTGCATCTTGCGATATACGGCTCACGGGACGTCACAATCATCTGCAGGTTGCGTTTGCCTCCCTGCTGCAGAGTCGCCGGATAGGGCGCGAAATCAGCCTGAAAACCGCTGCCGAAAGGCTTGAGAAACATTCCGGGATAGGCATTTACATCCGATTCAGCAATTACCAAGCGAACTCCCTTGCTCTCCACAAGGGCCGGGGTGACAACGAGCGGCGTCTTGGACAGATGGCTCATGTCCACAGGTTTGTCGTACTTGCCGGGCTTCACGTCAAGAAGGGGCTTTCCGGTACCCCAGATGGGGAATCCTTGACGAGAATAGAGGTTTTGGAAGTCGTCCTGATAGGGATCTTTGTTCTTGTGGGTATAGGAAATGGTGGCCTTTGCCAGGGCGTCGAAACCAAAGCCGGCCTGTTCGGAAACGACGGTGTAAGGCGCTCTGGCGGCAGAAGACCAGCGCCAGGCCACTCCGTCATCGAAGGCCCTTGCCTCGAGTGAGCAGCCCGCAAAAAGCATAGTCACGCATCCGGGGGCCTTTTTTGTCTCCAGCAGCCTTCCGGTGCCGAAAACCGTTCCGTCGGAGAGGGTCATCGATATGCGCGACGGTGCTATAACCTCCTTGCCGTCGCATACGACCCTGTAGAAAACGCCTTCCTGCCTTTCCTGAAGTTCAAGGCTGATGCTTCCGTCGGCAGAGACCGCCTTCTCCCATGCAAGGCGCTCCGGGGCGTCCTCAAAACGCACCGTAGCCGTAAGCGGGAAATGGTCGGAAGGATAATGGCGGGTGCCGTCGGCCGTGGGGAATTTGTCGCGCCTGACCCTGTAATCCACGGCACTGAAGCCGTCGAGCATTATATGGTCGGGATGCCATTTGGTCCAGTCCTTCTCGTCCTTGGTGTTCTGGGTGCCCCATTCGCGGTCTTCGAATTCGAGCATATTCTCGGCGTAGAAGCGGGAATAGACATCCTCCCAGCGGCCCGCGGATATGTTTACCCAGTCGGCTGACTTGTGCGAGACATTGAGGTCACCAACCAGGATGGACGGGACGTCTTCGGGCACCAGCGCTTCGGCGCAGCGGCGGATTTCCTGGAGGTTGAGTATGTTCCCCCTGTTGCGGGGCCATTCGTCATCCTTGTATTTCTGGGGCACGACGGTATGCGTGTTCAGGAAATAGAATTCCCGGCCGCTCGCCTTGTCGCGGAACAGCGCCCAGACGCAAGGCTTGCAGATGTGTTTGGGCTCCCCCGCCCGGGTGCGGGCCTTTCCGGGAATGCCTCCGGTCCAGAATATACCGGTTCTGAGGGTATCCAGCCTGTCGCGGCGGTAGGCAATAGCCACGTCGTAGGATATGCCTTTGTCGGTGTTGGGGTACAGTATCCAGTCGTAAACGTCCTTGCGCTGCGCCACCAGCCGGCGTATGTCAAAGTCACCTTTTACCCCCCAGATGCTGTCGCACACTTCCTGCACGCCCAGAGCGTCGCAGTCCATCGCGGCTATCATGTCCGCAACGGCCGTGGCGCTGTTGCACCAATATCTCTGAGGCCCGGCAACAACACCCGCCTTGCCCTTCTCGATAAAAGATTTTCGGGACCCGGATGTGCACAGGTTAAAGCTGCCGACCTTGATTGGCTCTGAAGCATAAGCACTTATGCTTGCCGACAGAAGGAATAAAACTAAAAACTTTCTCATCTCTGCGTCACGGTTCCTGTGGAAACGCATCCGGTTTCCGAATAATTTGCAATGGAGTAAAGCCCGGTGAAAGGCTTGGCGTAAACTGCCGAATGAGCGGCGATATCCACCAATATCCCGCCGCCGAAGGAGCAATCCACAAGGGCTATGGTATTTACTGAGGCGTCGCCCGAGGCAAAACCGAGTATGCCTCCGCAGCGTATGGCTCCCGTCGAGGGAGATCCGTCCAGCAGGATGCTGCCGCCGTTGCTGCAGGCCTCCACACTCCCGGTGACCACGCTGCCGGCGATGCCGCCTATGTTCTGGATGTGCGAAGTAGATGCGGCCTGATGTATCGAGCCCTCGTTGGAGCAGGCAGATATGTCGTTCTGGCTGCTGCCGGCAATACCTCCAAGATTTATGTTTCCAAGCACCTTGGCCGATGCCTCGACAGTAACGCTGCCGACATTCACATTGCTCTCGATTACGCTCGTATGCGCGGTTCCCATATTGCCTACAATGCCGCCGGCGTTGACGCTCTTGAGGCTGCCCAGAAGGGAAACACTTCCCTCGTTGCGGCACCCTTTAACCGAGACAACATCGCTGCTGGCATAGGTGTAGCCCACGATTCCGCCGGCGTAAACCACGGCCGAGCCGTCTCCCGTCACCGAGACCGAAGCCCGGTTGACGCTGCCCTGTATCGTGCCTCGGGAGGCATAGCCTGCAATTCCCGCTGCCGCGACGCTTTTGCCCCACTGGCTGTAGGACAGCGAACCCTCGGAGGCGCAATTGGCTATGAGGCCTCCGGTATAGACGCGGTTGGCAAGTATTCCAGCCCAGTATTTGCTCTCGTCGCCGGCAATGTCGGAGGCGCTGCCGATGCTGACGTTCCCTTGTACAGTAAGATTCCTCACACAGCCGGTGAGTTCCTGAACGAAGGCCCTCTTCAAACCGGTCACCCTGTGTCCTCCGCCGTCGAGTTCTCCGGTGAATCCCTCCAGGGGAGTCCATCCTGCGCTGAGGTCGATATCGGCCACCAGACGGGCCCGGAGAGCCTTTTCGCCAGCAGCCACGCGTGCGGCGAAGGCCAGCAAGTCGGATCGGGACGCTATTGCGATGACCGGTTCGACGTTGGCTGCGAACTCAACGGAACCAAGTTCGTAGATACGGCCGGCAGCGAGCCTCTTGCCCACAAAGGCGGTAAGGTTCATGCAGCTGCCGTCGTTGGTATAAACATCGAGGCTGAGGCCCTTGGCCCGGATGCCGGGAGCGACCACGAAACGGAAAGTCTTTCCGCCGCTGAGGCTGATTCCGCCGGAAGGTACCGTCATCTGCACGCAGTCAGCGATACTGCTGACGGGGCTGCCGTCGAGCGAACGGAGCGACAGCCCGGCTACGTTCACCGAACCTGTCAGCGTAAACGACACTATGCTGCTCTGGTGCTTCATGGTAAACGAAGTCTGGGAGCTTTCGGCCGCCATGATCATGTAGCCGCTGTACACATTGTCGGAAATGTATTCCTGACTGGACGGAATGCCGTTGCCATACTCGATGCGGAAAGGCGCAAGCACGCCGCCGGGGAAGCTGAAGCTGGCGGTGCGTCCGCCGGCCTGGGAGGAGGTCAGAGGATTGGAACGGACGCCGTTGACCGTTATGACATCACCTTCGCTCCAGAAAACCGGATAGGCTTCGCCAGACTTGGGACCGAGCGCCGTCCTGGTCTGGCCATCGAAAGGCATGGAAGCCTCGAGCGTATAGACCACGGCCTGGTGTGGTTCTTCTTTTGCGCACGACAGGGCGACGAGGGTCGCAAGCGAAACGGCTATCACAAAACTCTTTCTCATACGCATCAGAAGTTAAGTATGACTTTTATGGGGAAATGGTCGGAAGGCCAGTGCTGAGTGCCGTCGGCAGTGGCAAAGGTCTCGCGACCGACCTTGTAATAGGACGGGGTAAAACCATCGGCAAGAACATGGTCGGCACGCCACGAAGACAGGCTCCAACCCTCTTCGTTCTTGCTTGCGTTCATGGTTCCCTTGAGCCTCTGGTCGTTGTAGGAGAGGCTTCCGTCGGAGAGCATGATATCGTACACATCCTTCCAACGGCCGCTCACAAGACGGTCGTAGTTGCCGCCGCCGTCTCCGGCATCGACATTCATGTCGCCGACGATGACGGAGGGCAGATTCCCGGGGCATACCTGCGGCGCCACCCAGCCTATGAGCTCTTCGATATTGCGCCGCTGCGCCAGATATGGATCGTCGGCCGATCCTGCATTCGGCAGGTCGAGATGCGTAGAAACGAACACGAACTGCTTGCCGCTGGCCTTGTGGGTGAACTTTGCCCAAACTGCGACCCTGTTGGTGCCGTATCCGTCAGCGGGAGCGCCTGCTTCCGTCCTTTTGCCCGTAAGCCAGTACCGTCCGCTGGAAACCAGGGTCAGGACGCTGCTCTTGTAGATTATGGCTTCGGTGTTGCTGAGTCCGTTTGCCGTAGTATTGCGGGGGAACAGACTGTCGTAGGTGGTGTTGGCGCCGTTGTAAATGACCCAGGAATATCCCGGGAGCTTGGAATTGAGGGTATGTACGTTGCCGTCGTAATCTTCGCGCGGGCTGGTAATCGAAGTCCTGAAGCCCCTGCTGGTAATTTCCTGAAGGCCCATCACGTCGCAGTCAAGCCACTTGATCATGTCGGCCACGGCGCTGTAACTGTTGGCCCAGGAGCGCTGTTCCGATACGGTAGCGTCACCGTCCATGACGGTTTTGCGGGCTTCCGGCGACCAGATGTTGTAGGTACCGGCCTTTATGGAGGCGGCCGCAGAGGCGTCTCTTGACTCCATGTCGGAAGTGCCGGCCGAACCTTCCAGCCCGAGTTCCCCGGCACTGAATGCATCGGCGGCAGTGAAGGCTATTTCCTTGCCTGCCTGATAGCTGATCGCAGGAAAACGGCAGACGCGCGTAGTGGAAAGCTCAACCCCGGAGGTAAAGAAACTCAAGGCCATGCTGGACCCGTCGCTGCTGCGCACAATTGCCTTAATGCCTTTGGAATAAGAGCCGAGGGGCACCGTGAAAAGGATATCGGTCCCCTCCTGCGAAAGTGCAAGACCGTCGCCGAAACTGTAGTTCATGCCGCCCGAAGCGCTGCCGGAGGGCACCAGGTCGTCAGCGGACCCGCTCAGGGTAAAGTCTCCGCTGAGTTTCTCTCCTCCCGGGCAGCTGAATTCCATTCCAAGGAGAGTCGCACTCCCCTTGAATTCGAATCCTACGACGGCGCCACAGGCACGGAGAGAGACTCCGCCATCGAGGCTGCCCGTACGCCCGCAGAGCGGCATGGCCCCCGGACTGATTGTACCCTCAACGTGGTCTTGCTGCCCGGGGAAACGGATAATCCCCTCTCCTGCAGCAGGATAAGTCACAATATAAGAAGCTGCCGAAGCAGGAGTCTGCCGGAATATAAAAGTAGCGGTCTGCTTCCCGTCATAAGCAGCGTCGAGCGGTTCCGACACAGAAGAATTAATCTGTATCTTGTCGGCAGCGCTCCACAGGAGGGGATACTTTCCGGCATCATTCCTGGCGCCCAGCCCGACCTTGGTATCAAGCTCCTGCACGCCCGCCTCGAAACGGAATTCCGTATCCCGCACGTCACCGGGTCCGGTGCATGCAGCAAGGAGGATTGGCAATATCAGAATGTATCGTTGTTTCATAATCCGTATCCGTAAACAAGTTCGGTCATTTCTTCAAGCGTAACCTGAATGCCGTCGTCGGCAGGGTCAGACGGGTCATCGGGGTCGTCGGTATCGTCCGGAAGATTGGGTACCGGCGACACGAAAGAGACCGGTCCGAGCTTATACATCTTGCCGGTTTCCAGCGTCTTGCCGCGTCCGAAACTCCAGCTTAAGACGGTCCCCTGAGGGCTTCCGGCACGCAGAGTCAGGCCGCTGGCATAGGTGCCGGGCTTGATAAACCAGCAAACGGCCAGCGGAGCATCCATAGAAAGGGATGCAGGAGAGGCGAAAGTACGCTCGAGGCTCCCCACACTGCTTGCCGCAGAAAGGGCTCCCGAAGGGAAGGCCACAGAAAAAGTGCCTCCCGGAGCTTCTCCGCCAAGGGATTCAAGCGTAAGCGAAGACAGGGACAGCTCACCGTACAGCTCCACATAGATGCCTGCCGTGAGCTGATGGAACTGCGCCACCTCGTCCAGCGACTGGTTTACCGCATACATTGCAGGAGTCGCGCCGTCGAGCACAACAGTACCGTCCGTAGTGCCGGGATACAGCATGTTGAACGGAGCCGCGGACGAAAAACCGCTGAGCGCAAACACAGCTTCGCCGCTGCCGGCGAACGAGGCGTCAAGTGGCCGGCTCAGCTTGCCGTTCACGCTTATCCGGTCTCCCTCCTGCCACAGGACGGGATAGAGACCGGAATCCTGCGGACCGGCGGCAGCTTTAGTTGTCCCGGCGCATATCCTTGTGTGCACCTGCGTGGGAGCCGGAGCGTCTCCGCCGCCGGTGCAGGAAAGCAGGAGCGATGAGGCCGCGCCCAGTATGAATTTCAAGCTTTTCATTACAAATCAATACCTTAATTCGGCAACTACCGGAAAATGCAGAGAAGGATAAAAGAGAGATCCATCGGCTGTAGGGTATTTCATCCTCAGAACCATATACGACCTCACTTCAAACCCGTCTTCGAGTATATGGTCGGGACGGCCGCCCTGCAGTTTTTCGCCGCTGGCGTTGTTGCATGTATCTTTCACTTTTATGGCTTCTTCGCTCAAGGCCCCTTCTTCGTGGAGCACGTCGTGTGCGTCGAACCACAGGGAACCGGTAAGAACCTTGTATCCCTCGTGCGAGGGCGCGTTACGGGAGTTGATGGCGATTACCGACGGCATGCCGGAAGGAACGATGTCGTAGCGCATGTAATTCACCACGTTGCGGCAGTTTGCCACATTGATTTCGTGATAAACCACCTTCTGGCCCTTGTCGTACTGGGTAGGACCGTTCACTCCGGCAGAAGAGAAAATGAGTTCGCGCTCCGCCTGCCTGTCGTACAGTCGCACCCACATCATGGAAGCGTTGTTGCCTCCGTATTTGTATGCCTTGGCACGCCCCGGCTTGTCGTAGATGCCCGAGAGCCAGTTGATGCCCCAGTCACGAAGCTCGAAGCGCGATGCCCTCCAGATGATTCCGGTGCCGTTTACCAGCTGGCCGTCCAGAGGGAAATCGGGGTTTTTGTTGCTCAGTACCAGCCAGTCGAAGTCTCCTCCGCGCTCGCGGATGATGTCGATCAAAGGTTTGACGCCCTCACGCCTTCCGGCAACGCTGTCGCAGACGTCCTGCAGACCCATGATGTCGCAGTCCGCTTCGATTATGGCGTCGGCGACGGCCCCGCGGCTGTTGCACCACATACGCTGAGAGGGCATAGTTCCCTTTTCGCATTGGGAGCGGCGGTTGAAGGAATTGGTCACATCATAGGTGCCCACCCGGATGGAAGTCTTCCCCCGGGGAGCCGCAGACAAGGCGGCTGCAGCCATGGCCAGCAGCATCAATACCGTCAGTATCTTTTTCATAACTCAAAGTCTGCTCTAATGGGATAATGGTCCGAAATGAACGGTATGTGCAGGTATGGCTTGCATACGACCTTGAAGTCGGTGCACCTGCGGAAGCCGTTATACCATATATAGTCGATGATGCCGGTCCAGGACTTTCCGAAACCGTTGAACGAGTATTTGTCGTCGGACGATGCGGCCTCAACCCGTGCGTCTTTCATTGTACGCGAGATGCGCTCCATGCCTTCGTTGTCGGGAAGCATGTTGAGGTCGCCGACAAGGGCTACGGGCAGTTTCTTGGCATTGATTGTCGCAAGCGTATCCAGTATCAGGTCAAGACCTTTCACCCTGGCCTGCTGCCCTCTGTGGTCGAGATGCGTGTTGACGAACATGAACTCCTTGCCGCTTTCCTTCATCTTCAGGCGAGCCCAAACGGCGACGCGCTTGTAACGCGCATCCCAGCCGATGGAGCACTCAGTCGGAGTTTCGCTCAGCCAGAAGCCGCCCCAGTCTTCGAGGCTCACTTTCTCGGTATCGTAGAAGATGCTTGGACACTCTCCTGTTTCTCCGCCTTCCCGGAACAGGCCTACATGCTTGTAACGGGGGAGCTTGCGGTCCATGTATTCAATCTGCATGTGGGTTATCTCCTGGGTGCCGAAGACATCGGGCCGCACGTCGTCCAGCATGGCGGGAATGGCGCGCCTGCGCATCGCCCAGCCGTTTTCGTAATCCGCATTGTTGTTCCAGTAGCGGATGTTGAAGGACATCAGCCTCACAGCCTTTTTCTTACGGGCAGGGGTAGGCAGTCCGCCCGGGGTGTAATCCCGGAATTCCACGTTGCAAGTAAGCGGAAGATGGTCTGAAGGATAATGGAGGCTGCCGTCGGCGGTTGGGAACTTCCCCCGCTCGATTATATAGTCGAGCGGACGGAATCCCTGCAGGAAGATGTGGTCGGGCCACCACTTGCTGAAGCCGCTTTCGTTCTTCTGGTCCTGCGTACCCCATTCCCTGGCGTCGGCGCTCAGACGTCCCGAATGCAGGAAATAGAGCTTTGTGTCCATCATGGGGACCTGGGCGAGGCTCCCCCAATGCTTGGCCTTGTCGTCCACATTCATGTCTCCGACAAGTATGGCAGGGAGATCATCGTCCAGGTTATCCTCCAGCCACGTCCGGAGCTGCTTGGCGTTGTACTTATTGCCCTCGTGGCTGTATTTCCCGTCTTCCTGCCTCTGGGAGACCAGCAGGTGGGTGCTGATGAAATAGAATTCCTTACCGGAGGGCTTATGACGGAAACGGCCCCAGACGGCAGGACGCATGGTCCCCTTGGGAGCGTCCGGCGCCGACTCCGGCTTGTCGAACACTCCACCGAGCCAGAAGATTCCATTCTCCAGACAGTCGAACACGGAGGGCTTGTAAGCGATGGCATCGTCGTAGGAAATATGCCCGTGGCGTGTGTTGGGATACAGTATCCACTCGTATTCCAACCCCTTGGAAGCCACGTCGGCACGGATGTTCTTCGGTCCGTTCCAGATGCTGTCGCATATTTCCTGCAGGCCCAGAATGTCGCAGTCCATGTGCACCAGCATGTCTCCGACCGCCGTGTAACTGTTGCACCACAGCCTCTGCGGGGACACATCGCCGCTGCCGTTTACCGCCTTGAGGCGAGAGTCGCTGGTAAACACGTTGTACGTCCCCGCCTTGAAGCGAGGCTGGGGTTGCCCACAGAGCAGCACCGGAAGCAACAGGGCTGCGAGATATGTGACGAGTATTCTTTTCATTCGGCTTTCTGATATGCCCCGGGCCACCAGGAAGCGCTGCCGCGGGAATTACCACAACCGTCAACTGCAAATACATCCTTGTCCTTGAGCCACTGCAGGAATGCCTGCCCGCCCTGAGGATAGGCGCCGATGGCAGACTCGATGTCGGCGGCGCTCGCAGGAGTGAAGGAAGGAAGCACCGCAGCAGGGCCTTCCCAAAGCATCACGCCGTCTGCGGAAAGTGCTGCGGGAGCGGAGAATACGGTACTGTAATCAACCCCGGCAAGGTCGGAGGCGACGCCCTCTCCCTCCCATGTGATATTGGGTGCTTTGCTGAAGACGTTGAATCCTCCGGAAGCCACGATCCGCTTGAGATCGGGGTTGCTGTTAGTGAATGCTGAGCTGAAGGAATTGCCCTCCTGGCAGACAACCAGATTGCCGACCGCCATGTTTTTGTCGGTCCCGCTCACGCCGAAGGAAACGCATCCGTTGGCCTCTCCCACCTTTTCGGCAGCATAGGTACAGCCGGCAATGAGCATGGGGGCATTGGCCCGTACGAATCCCAGGTTTCCGGCAGAACCGTTGACGGGATTGATGCCGGTGCAGTTGTAAAGCATCAGCGCATCACCCTTTGACGAGAAGATGTCGGAGCCGTTGGTCTTGCAGGCATTGGAATCGAAGGAGCAGCCGACAACATAAAGCAGGCTGCCTTCTGCCTTCTGCAAAATGGCTCCTCCGTTGCCTACGGTGTCGAGTCCGTTTCCGGTGAAACGGCAGCCCAGCACGGTGCTCAGGCCGGAGGAATGGAATGCGAGGGCTCCCCCGCCGGTGACGGCAACCTTGTTATGGTCGAAGCTGCAGGCGGCAAAGTCGGCCGTTGCGCTGCCGCCCACGTAAACCGCTCCGCCGGTGCGGTCGGAGGTGGTGGAGGTACACTCGTTGCCGCTGAAGCTGCAGCCCTCGAAGACATGATGTCCCTTCGTGAGGCATACTGCGCCGCCGGTGCCGTCATGAGAGGCTCCGGTGAAGCTTACGCCCTTGACTACAAGATTGACCCCTTCGGAAGCCACGGTAAGTATGCAACCTTCGGCTCCGGAGAGAGAGGTGGTAAAGACCGTCCCCTCTTCGCCCTGGATGGTAATATGTGCCGGAACGTCGTATGCGAGGCTGAGGCCCTTGCCGCCGACGGCCAGATCGTAGGTGCCGGAAGCTACGAAGACGGTGCGTCCGTCGAGCTGGCTGCCGCCGGCGGACGAAGCGAGCAGGGTGCGAAGGAACTCCGCATCTGCGGCATTCTCTGCCGACGAACCGTCCTTGCTGCCGGAGCCCTCGACGCTGACGTGGATATTGCCTTCCACCTCTATGTGGCTGTCCAGCGTAGTCTTTATGCACAGCAGGTCTCCCGCCTCGAGGGATACAGCCTCAGTGCTCGTGGCTGTGCCTTTCCAGCCGGATTCGTTGCCTAGAGAGAATCTGAGGCCCGGCAGGGAGAGTCCGGGAAGCATGGCAAGGTAATACGTACCCGCCCCGTTCGTACGGACATCTATCGACGCCGTTTCCGCCTCTGCGGAGAATGTTGCCAGCGACTCGTCGCACGAAATGCGGCCGCAGACATTCCCGGAGTCCGCCGCGCCGAAGCGCACGAGCGACACGCCCGGATTGTCCACCGTGAAGCGTATCATGGAGACGGCGCTGTGGAAACGGCCGAAGTCGAGGGATTCGCGGGTGGTGTGCGCAACTATCACGGCGCAGTCGGCGAAACTGCCGCCCTGTACTGAGGGAATCTGCAGGGTAAGACGGCCGTCGGCGTCCACGGAGGCCGGAACGGAGGCCGGATATACGGCATAATAATCGGATGCCTCGTCAACCACGGCACCGAAGGAAACCTTTCCGCCTTCGGGGACGGCCTGACTCACGGCCCTGCCGCCCTTCCAGAGAATCGATACCTGGTCCCCTTCGACCCAGCTGACCGACCAGTCGGCGCCGAGGGACGTCCTGGTGGCGTTTCCGCCGGCATGTGCCGCTACTGCGTCGGCTGTAAAAGTCAGCTCCAGAGTTGTCTGCGGCAAATCCGTAAGTTCCCCCTTCCCGCACGAAACAGCAGCAAGAAGCAGGGCAAGAACAGTCAGATTCTTTTTCATACGCATCACCAGTTATAGTCTATAGGATTTACAGGGTCGATGCCGCCTCCGCCGAAATCGCTCGAGGCAGGCTCGACAGTATTGTAACGTATGCCTATGTAATTCCAGGCAGTGGGGAAAGAGCCGCTGGAAGGATACTTGATGCTGTAGTCCAGATACTCGGTCTGGCTGCCGCTGACCATCGATTCCTCCGGAATGATGCGTATCCAAACCTTGTCGCGGTCGAGCAGCTCCGCGGCCGGCAGGGGGATGTTGACCGGTTTGAAGCCTGCGGTCTGCCAGAGCTGGGTCATGGGAGTCGTCTGGCAGAACTCGGGCAGGTTGTAGCCGCCGGCCTTCTTCCAGGTCGTGCCGTCTGTAGAATACTGGACCTCCCAGTAGCGGGGACCCTGAAGGTACATGGGAACCCCGTTGATCTTCTGAGTGGAACCGTAGAAGAAATTCATCGAACTGATCTGCATGCTCATCAGGGAGCTCGTGATGCCCTTGGTGGAGAAGACCAGCTGCGTGTACATCGGCTTGCCGTTACGGGCAGTAAGATTGGTGCTCCAGGCCGAACCGACGTCGGCAGGCACCTTTCCGAGGCCGTCGGAATTGATGTTTGCGGCGAATTCACTGTTGAATCCGTTGTATTCCGGACCCATCCAGTCGGTACCGTCGGCAAGCGTCACTCCGAGTCCGGACCTGTTGCCTGCGTTGGAGGCGCCTACGGGTCCAAGATAGCTGTAATCGGTACGTTTGTTTATGGGGAGTGTGCCGGCGCGGCCGTCGGTATAGGAGTCGGGATACACGAAACTGTACTCGAAGTAAGCCTGCGTGTCACCGTCCGTCGCATAGTAGCGCTGGAGATTCTTGTCGGGCACGTAACGCCACTCGCACAGGATGGCGGAGAAGCTCCTCTCCTGCATGGTCCGGGCAAGATTGATGTCTTCCCGGGTGGTGTGACGAAGCTGATAGCGGCCTATGTTGCCCCAAGTTCCGGAGTCCGAGGAACTGTTGTCCATGTAGCTGAAACGGGGATACAGTTCGTGGACCACCACTCCGCTCACGGTACCGCTGCCCTGCGGCAGCACAGAGCCGTCGCGGCGGTACGGGCAGGTGGTGTTGGTGTACAGGTACATGCTGCCCCCGCACACGTCGTGCAGCAGTATTCCGAACTTGCTCACCTTGTCGGAACCGCCTTCGGAAGTAAACTGCTCGGAAACGGGAGTAAGAGGCCCCTTGCGTACGGGGAGTTCGCAGTCCTTGATGGTGACGTAGGTAAAGATGTCGTCATCGGTCAGCGCTCCTATGTATTTCTCTTTCACCGGGATACCGCTTCTTCCCAGATGTTCGGTCTCCAGCGCCATGCTACCCTTGACCCCCTTGAGGGTGTAGAATACAGGATCCGACAGCGCGTCCACTACGGTGCTGCGGTAAAGAGTCGCACCGCGCACGGAGAGCTTCACCCGGTCACCCTGCCGGAAGATATTGTCGTCCGGCGATACGGTAATCAGGCACAGGCCCCTGGACCCGTCCGTCGATTCCAGATAGACGGTCCTCCGGCAGACGCTGTAGTCGATTGTCGTCGTGGAAGTCTGGGTGTTGTCGCCACAGTTGCCGTTCTCCTTGTCGCTCACTACGATACCTTCGATGGTAGCGTCTTCGACTATAGGCGTTCCCTCCTCCGAGGCGAGGCTGCAGAATTCCTGCAGGCTGAAGTCCTTTCCGGCACTGTCGGAATTGGAGAGCTGAATGAGCTGGAAGGGAATGGTAAGAAGGTTCCCGAAAGCGTCGCTGTAGCTGGCGGTTATGCTGCCCCTGCGCGTATGGCTTTCGGGATTGGCGGAATACTTGAAATGCAGCGCCGAACCCTTGATTTGGGGCTCTTCGAACCAGGCAGCACCCTCGTCATAAGCCCAGGTAAGCGAAATGGCGTCGTCGGGCAGATTGGTGTCGAGAGACAGCTGAAACTCCCCGCCGGACGAACCGCGTACGGTAATGGAAGGAGACTTGACCGTCAGCGCAGGAGCCACCGCTCCACGCTGGCGGACCGTAAGGGTGTCGAAGTGGGAGTGTTCATCTATGGCGACGACGACCGTAGCCACCCTGGGGAAGCTGTCGTTGGCCGAATAATGCATCACAAAGCCCTCGCGCCCCTCCTGCCCGGTAGCGGGACAGTTCAGCCAGGACGCATCGGAAGATATGGTGTACTCCTGGGTCGCGAGCACCGCAATCGTACGTTCGCCCTCCGCAGCCTCGAGGGTCACGACCTTCTCGGGGAAGCCGAGTCCGGAGCCGATGTTTATCGTGCGTTCGAACATGTCGGTGCTGCAGGAACAGATGAAGGCTGCGAGCGCCGCAAATGCCGGTATATGGATTGCTCTCATGGATTCTCTGGTTTATTGTTCTTCTGCATCGCCCAGTTGTGAAATCAGCATGTCCTTGCTGCCGGCGGCATTGCTGACCGTAAGGACCACACTGCGGTTGAATCCGGGATTTGCCTCAACGCTGACGTTGATCTGGCTGTTGCCGGAACCTTCCGTACGCGAAAGCGTCACCCAGGGTGCGGACTCGGCCAGGGTGGCCGTCCAGGGGCCCTGGCTATACACCAACACATACGAAGAGCCTTCGCCGGAAGTGAGCCTGAGTTCCACCCGGTTGAGGGCGAGGGGCAGCGAAAGCTCATACCTCTGCGTACACCCGGCTGCAAGCAGCAGGAAGGCAAGCATTATCAATAATCGTTTCATACTACAGGCCATTTTCGTTGTATTCTTTGTTGTCCAGGGCATATCCCGAATTGACTACCTGCTCGGAAGGGATTGGAAGGTAGCGGTGGCAAGGCCGGACGTGGACCGGTATGGACCTGGCGTCCATCTCCGCCTTCCAGTACTCGCGTACGGTATCGTACCAGACGCCCCAGCGGACGAGGTCGAATTTGCGTTGGAATTCGCCGAAAAGCTCCCTCGCCCTCTCGGCGCGCAGTTCCAGCTCGGCATCGCTCCAGTTGCCTACGCTGTACACATCGAGCCCGGCACGCTGGCGCACCTCGTTGATGTAGCGCTCGAATCCCGCCTTGTCGCGGGCCGCGCAGCTGCATTCCGCAAGCATCAGCAAGGCGTCGGCATAGCGGAACAAGGGATAATTGTTGGAATCGTGGGTGGTGTACATATTGGGACACCAGAACTTGGGGCCCATCCAGGGCTTGCCCAGACCGTTGTTGAACGCTTGTCCGTTGTACCTGCGGCCCTGATTGATATCCACGCGGGCGTCCTTGCCGTTGTCGGGCTGCAGAATGGTGTAGAAATAAGAGGTCGGACGGTTGCATGTGCCCACCTTGGCGTCCGTTCCCAGCATGGGGATGGAGACCCCGTCGAACAGATTCGAGTTCACATTGTAGGAGGGCATGCAGTTCTGGGCGAGGGTGCCGGCGTAGGACAAGGTTCCCTGCTCATAGTAATGGCGCACCTCGAATATGCGTTCCGGCGCGTCCTTGACGCTGAAAAGCAAATCGCTCAGCGGATAGGAAGACAGCTCGCCGTACACCGGAACCAGCTTTTCGAGCGCCCCGGCGGCTACGGCATACCAGTCGGTGCCCGAATCCTTGTCGGTGCAGGCATTCCACAGGGCCATCTTGCCTATGAGCATCATGCCCATTGCCCAGCCGGCACGTCCTTTCTCGGCCCCGTCATTGGCGCGCACCTGCGACAGGGCTCCGGTATAATTGCCCTCGTCGTCGTAGGTAAAACAGCCCTGGAGGTCCTCTATCAGGATTTTTCGGGTCTCGACCGCGCTCATGCGCCCGAGGTGTGCGACCTTATCCATGGTCAGCTGGTCCACCACATCGTCGAGGTAGAACGGCACGTCGCCGAAACAGCTTGTCAGCAGGTAGTACCAGAAGGCCCTCATGGTCTTCGCCTCGGCGAGGAAATCCCGGCGGGACTCTTCGCTGATGGTCTCCGAGCCCTCTATTCCGGCAATCGCCGCATTGCAGTACATTACCGCCTTGTACGATGCGCTCCAAAGGGTTTTGGATATGTTGCACTGCGAAGGGTTGATGTCGAGGATGGCATTGACGTCAGAAACCGAAGGCACGTACACAAGATCGGTCGTCCCTTCCAGATGAGTGAACAGCGTCGTGGAATAAACGGTACGAAGTCCCTCGTAGCAGGAATTCACTGCGCTGCGGCACTGGGCGTCGCTTTTGTAGAAGTCGCCCCTCTCCACGAAAGAGGTTGGATGCTCTTCGAGGAATTTGTTGCATCCCAGGCTAAGGGCCAGGGTAGCGAGAAGAATGATTGTCCTTTTCATAAGCCCTTAGAATTTGATTTGCACCATGCCAATTATCTTGCGCGGACGGGGATAGGCCCCGATGTCGGCGCGACGTATCGTGGACTCCTGGTCCTCAACCTTGGACGAGACGTCGGGATCGAAGCCGTTGTAGCGTGTCCAGAGCCAGAGGTTGTCGGCAGTCACGCCGACCGACACGCTCCGTATCCATTTGACGCTCTTGTCGAGGTCGAATTTATAAGACAGCTTGACAGTCTTGAGCCTGAGGTACGAGGCGTCGTGTACCATGAAATCGCTGGGGAGCATGCTGGAACCGCTTGCGCCCGCCGCCGGGAAATTGGATTCCGGATTGCGGTACGGATGCCAGCCGTTGAGCATGTATCGGTACTGGTTGGAACAATATGTTCCGGCCATGAAGAATTCGGAATAATTGTAGATGCTGCCGCCCAGCGAGTAGGCGAAGAAGATTCCGAGGTCGAAGCCGAAGATATGGAAGTTGTTCTGCAAGCCTCCGTAAACTATGGGATCGGCATTGCCCAGGTAGGTGAGGTCCTGGTTGTCGAGTATGCCGTCATGATTCTGGTCCACGTACTTGGGCCTTCCGCATTTGTAGGGCTTTGCGTAGTAGTCCACATACTGATGGGTAATGTCGTTGTCGGCTATCTCCTGCTGGTTGTGCCACACGCCTCCGTACTGGAATCCCCAGAGGGAGTTGAGCGGGTAGCCCGCCCTGTAGCCGTAGATCATGTAACCCTTCTGGTCCTTCATGGCGACCACTTCGCTCTCGCCGCCGATGTCTTCCACCATTTGCTTGTTGTGGGAGATTGTAAATGAGCTTGTCCAGGAGAAGTTGCGGTGCACCACGTTCTGGGTCTCCAGCGACAGCTCGACGCCCTTGTTGGAGGTGCGGCCGAGATTCTGGGTATAGCTGCTGTAGCCGGTCTGCTGTGCCTTCTGCACGCTCAGGAGCAGGTCGCGGGTGTTGGCCATATAGCCTTCGACGGTCATCTTTATGCGCCCTTTGAGCACGGCGACGTCGAGAGCGGCATTGTACAGGTCGGTCTTTTCCCAGGTGAGGTCGGGGCTGTCCAGACGGCTGGGATAGTAATAGGTAACCTGTCCGTCGCCGATGAGGTAACCGCCTGTGGAGGAACTCAGGCGCTGCAGGGAGCTGTAGGGCGCGATGGCGTCGTTGCCGGTGCGTCCGGCGCTCAATCGCAGAGAGAGTTCCTTGAATATGCGGGTGCGCTTGAGCCAGGGCTCGTTGGCGATATTCCATTTGACGGCGGCGGAGGGGAAGAAGCCCCACTTGTTGTTGGCCGCGAAGTTGGAGGATGCGTCGGCGCGTCCGGTTACGGTAAGGTAGTAACGCTGCTTGTAATTGTAATTGAGGCGCCCCAGGAAACTCAGTTTCCGTACTTCCTGGTTCGAAGAAGTGATGGTGTAATTGTCTTTGTCGCCGATTGCGGACAGGTCGTTCCAAAGGAGTTCGTCCACAAGCATCCCTTTGCCGACTATGTTCTGGTTGCCGGACAGCTTGTAATACATCGACATGCCGGCCATCACGTCCAGATGGTGCTTGTGGGCTATATCGGTCTTGTAAGTTGCGGTATTGTCGGTGTTGATCTGCACCAGGTCGCCGTCCTGACGGGTCACTTCGCCTCCGGTAGCCGCGAGACGGCGTGCCGGGAGCGTGCCGGGAAGATATTTGTATAGGTGAGAATCGTATTTGTAATAGGTGTTGCGGCTCTTTATCGTGAGTCCTTTGACCGGCGTAAGGGTGAGAGCGAGCGTCTGGGTGTTGGACCAGGTCTTGCGCTGGTTGACGCTCTGCATGATGGTGATGTAGGGGTTGTTGAACGGCGAGCCCTGTCCGTAGTTGTACAGGTCGTTGACCTCGCTGTCGATCCCCAGCACAGGAGAGATATAGACGGCGCCGGACCATACCGCGGTGCCGCCTATACTGGTCTTGTTGTTATTGTTGTTGCGGTAGAGTACGTTCGCGCTGTAATCCAGCTTGAGCCACTTGTTGAAGCGGTGTCCAAGGTTGAGGCGCCCTATGAGCCTGCTGGCTCCGGAGTCGAGAATGATACCCTCGTCGTCGGCATAGGAAAGGGAGGCGAAATAGTTGGTCTGCTTGCTGTTGCCCGATACCGAGAGGGCATGCTCCTGGAACAGTGCGGTGCGGGTTATGGCCTTGAGCCAGTCGGTTCCCTCGCCGAGCGCTTCGGGGTCGGAGTATTTCTGGGTGTAACTCGGCGTAACGGGATATACGTCACCGTGCGCCGATTTGCTGAAGTCTATGCGGTCGTTGTTGTAGCTTGCGAATTCTGCCGCATTCATGTAGTCCAGGCTGCGTGCAAGAGCGGAAACGCCCCATTTGGTCGTAAGCGTGACGGTAGGCTTTGCCCCGGTGGTCGTGCTGCCCGCCTTGGTGGTCACTATGATTACGCCGTTGGCGCCCTGGGAACCGTAGATTGCAGTGGACGAAGCGTCCTTGAGGACGGAAATGGACTCGATGTCGGATGAATTGAGGTCGCCGAGGTCCTGTACGGCATTCATCACGCCGTCCACCACGATGAGCGGTTCGTTGCCCGCCGTGATTGAACGTGCGCCGCGAATACGGATCGACGTCCCTTCCGTGGGATCGCCCGAGACGCTCATGATGTCGGCTCCGGCCACGCGGCCCTGCAGTGCCTGGTCAACCGAGAGGGAAGCACCGTTCTCCACGTCCTGCATCTTGACGGTAGCCACCGAACCGGTAAGGTCCTGCTTCTTCTGTTCTCCGAAGCCGATGACTACGACCTCGTCGAGGAATTCGGCATCCTCGGCAAGGACCGCTTCGAAGTTGCGGAGTCTTCCGACCTTCATGCGGACGGTCTTGAATCCAAGCGACTCGAACACCAGGACCGATTCTTCCGAGGGTACGCTCAGGCTGAAGGCTCCGCCCGCATCGGTTACGGCTCCCGTGGAGGTGCCCTCTACAGATACGGTAGCTCCGGGAAGAGGCGCTCCGAGCTCGTCTTTTACGGTGCCCCCGACCTTGATCTGCGCAAAGGCGGCCGTCGCCGCGGCAAGCAGGAGAGCAAGGGATAGTAAGAAACGTTTCATCTGCTGCATCTATGGTAAATATAATACCGCCGTACAGACGCAATACTGTACGGCGGTATCGGAAAAACTACTGGTTGAGTATGTATGCACCCATTACAGTGCCGGTGCGGTCGTTACCCTTCTGGTCTTTTGCAAGGAGGGCTTTCTGCTCGTCGGTGAGGGTGATGTTGTCGAAGCTCAGGGCCTGAAGCTCAGAAGCCGACATGCCTTGTGTGTAAACGCTTGAATAAGCACCGGAAAGAGGATATACTCCCTTGGCGGAATCAAATCCCGAGAGGTCAAATGCTACATCCTGCTTGACGTCTTTGCTTTCTCCGTAGAGGTGGCCATACCACCAGCTCTTTTCCCTTACTACGTTGAGCGGATCATCTGCCAGCCCCATGAGGATGGAGTTATGGACTTCAAGGGAGACATGTGTACGCCGGATATCAGCATCATTCTCGTTCATGGTGCAGCTCACGACATAGGCTTTGCCGTTGGCTCCGTTGACCGTAAGGGCTGCTGTTGTTCCAGGGGTGGTATTCTTACGGATTGTGCAGTTGGCAAGCAGTATCCTGCCGTAACCGGTGGCCTGAACGGTAGCGCCGTTCTGATTGCCGGAGCTGGTTCCAGATGTATTCTCGCTTATCAACGTGTTGAATACGATAAACTTACTGTTAGTTGTCGTGCTATTATTGGCAGTTCTTAATGCAGAGCCGTTCGTAGCAGTGTTGCCACTTATCGTGCATCCATTAAGGAATGCCGCTGCACCATCGTCCAGATGGATACCTGCGCCGTTTGATGCCTCGTTGCCGCTTATGACAGTATTGGTAAGGCTGATCGCGCAATCAGTATTCGCACCGTAAATAGCCGCGCCCCTCTGCGTATTCTTATTGTTGCGCAGCGTGCTGCCGTCGATATTGAGGACGCCTGCATTCCAAATGGCGGCACCGTGGTGGCTGTCACCGGTGAGTGCGCATTCCTCAATGACGCTACCTCCGGTAATTGTTACGGTTCCGGCTTTGGTGTTGTAGATACCGCCACCAAGCGCAGCCGTCATATCTGTACCCATTCCCTTTCCTGTAATGGTACTGGCATCGATGCTCAGGTCTTTGGCGTTATAGATGGCACCACCGTTAGTAGAGGCATCGTTAGCGGTAAAAGTAGATCCGTTACGGATTTCGACAGTTTTGTCGGAGTAGATGGCGCCGCCTTGCTTTGCCTTGCAATTTGAGATGGAGGAATTGTCAATTACAACCGTTCCGTGGTTGAAAATAGCACCGCCATTACCGGTTGTAACGAGATTGGAGAAAGAGCAGCCGTTCTGGATGGTCACGGAACCACTTGCAACGACACACATGGCCGCACCGTTGACTGCATTGTTCGTGCTGCCGTCTCCGACGAAGGATGTTCCGTCAAAGATTACAGGGGCAGCATTGGCATACACATATACAGAACCGCCCTGATTGCTGCTGGCGACGTTATTTGAGAAAGCACAGTCCTTGAACTGGATGTCGCTGTTGGCGTCAGTGTTATGCAGGGCTACAGCACCGCCGCGGGCTGACGTGTTGTCGGAGAAGGTACAGCCGTCGAACAGTATTGTAGCTCCGGCCTCGGAATTGAAGTTTACTGCAGCGCCCCCGTTAAAGTTGGCCGTGCCTGTGGAACCGGTTATTGCAGTGAAAACGCAATCTTTGAAAGTAATCTGGGAAGCATTGGTGCCGGTATAGCTGAATGCAACGCCATCGATATTGGTTTCACTTGCAGCCGGATTTGCTGTGAAGGTGATATTCTCAAAGGTGAATTCGCCTACGCGGTTTGTGCCGCTGAGCGAGAATATATGGTCGGTGGTGGCTGTCTGGTTGCAGATGAACTTGGCGGGATTCGCAGCAGTTCCCTCACCTTTTATATAAACCTTGTTGTTGCTGAGGTTGTAGTGAGGATCGAACACCTCGCCGCCATTGAGGGCCTGGAGGTTGTAGGTACCGGGAAGAACGTGGATGGTTGCACCGGTGAGACGCCAGCCTGCGGTGGTGTTGTTGGTGGAGTATGAAGGATTGAGAAGGTCCATGAGCCTTTCGGGGCCAGCGGGATCGGCAGAGCTTGCTCCTTTGCCGGTGCCGCTTTCGGAAATATACCAGTCCTTGACGATACGGGAATCCAGAGTACCCATATCATATATCTTCGCACGCTCGCGGGCGAAAGAGGACTTTGAAATGCCGCCGCCCAGGAGGTCGGTGCTGCTGCCACGCTGCTCGATCTTGAATCCGACGCCATCGTTGATCGCCGCTCCGGGGAGCATAGCGAGATAATAGGTTTCGCCAGCGCTTACGCCCTCATTGCCGGAAGGATTGCCCTTCTGGATGCAGACGATGGACTCGGAACCGTTGGCAGGAGTAACCTCGAACGATGCAGGGAAGGTCGTAGAAACGGTACCGGTGAGTTTGGTCTGGTCGTTCGCCATGAAGGACACGGAATTGTAGCTGTATGTGCTTCCGGTAGTGAACTTAATAATGCTCACCATGCTCTTGAAGCCCAGTTTGAGATCGGCGGCACTGGTCTTTGCGGCCATGATGTCGGCGTCCTCGAACTTGCCGGTCTGATAGCGGGGAATGGTAATGGTGATGCTGCCGGCGCTTGCATCCAGTGCATAGCCTGCCGTCGTGGGATATACAGCATAATAATTGTCGGCCTGTCCGACGTTAGCGGTAACTTTACCTTCGCTCACAGCCGCATCGACATAATCGGAATCTCCTGCGCCCCAGATGATGCGAATCTTGTCGCCGTCGCTCCAGGAATGGGTCGCACCGTCCCAGCCGGTACGGGTCTGCTCTCCTTCGGTAATCACATTGAAGGTGAGGCGAACCATGCCTTCGGGGACATCCTGCCCGGTATTTGCGGGATCTTCGGATTCTTTGACCTCCTGCTCAGGATCAACAGGAGTGTCAATCAGGGAAGTCTTGTCACATGAAGCGACAACAAAGGCAGCTGCTGCAGCCGCGAATGCGAATAAAACAGTCTTTTTCATGATTAAATCTCCCATCCGTATTCTTCTTGGACTAATTCTTCGTCCAGTGTGACAGTCATGCTGTTGCTGCCGCAGAGGACCCTCTCAGCGCTGATGACATTAATGCGGGCCGTGGGCGCCACATAGTCCGGCTTTTTGAAAATGGTCTTCATTAATGAAAGAATTTTGTTTATAAACATATTTTTGGGTTATTAGAGTGCTTCGCGTTTCACAAATTTATTAAGATAAATACACATTTGAACGCGCGTAAAAGAAAATCTAAATGAAATTGATAAGTGAAATTAGCTAAAATATGCCTTACAGAATCGCAGAAACGGGTTTTCGCCCGATTATCATACATTAAAATTATAAGTTGTTTTATAAGTTATTGTACCATTGATTTGGGATTTTTAATACCTTTGCAGAAAAAAGATGAAAACGCATCGGCTTGTCTTTGTTCTGCTTATGGCGCTTGCGTCCTGCACCCCTGACCCGGTCGCACAGGAGCTCAAACGGCTCGACAAGGCCATTTCCCAAAGGAATGTTTATCTGCAATCGTTCGAGCAGAAGAACGATTTCCTGCGGCAGCGCCTGTCGGAATCTCCCGACTCCTGCAAATGGTCGAGTGCCGAGTCCCTTTACGAGTCATACAGGCATTACAGCTCCGACTCCGCCGGACGCTATGTGACCCTTATGCACGATTTCGCAGCCTCCCGCAAGGAGGAACTGCTCACGAGGCTTGCAGAAATCCAGCTGCTCGTATGGTCGCACGACGAGGCCCGCGCACTTATACAGTTCGAATCGCTCGACACAACAGGATTCGAGGCATTGGGACTGATACCCCAATACCTGTCGAGGGGAATCGAAGTCTATGCAAACATTTCGCGTTTTCCGCGCTTCCTCCAGCATCAGCAGAACTATCCGGATTCCTTGCAGGACCTCAGGCGGCAATATATCTCCCGCGACACCGTAAGCCTCTATGGGAAAAAGATTTATGCCCAACTTCTCCGGGACGAAGGGCGGCTGCAGGAAGCCCTGGACGTATTCCTGCGCAGTATAGAACAAGCCAAAGAATCTGATTCTCAGCAGGACCTGCTGTCGCTGGAATACCACACCGGTCTGCTCTACGGACAGATGGGAGATCAGCCGCTCAAGAAGATACATCTCGCACGCTCAGCGATAGAAGACTTCCGCGCCGCCAACCGGGACTTCCTTTCGCTCTACGAACTGGCCCTGGCCCTGTATCATGACGGCGACCTCAAAAGGGCAAGCCGCTACATACAGATACATTTCGACGACGTGCTGGCAGGAGATTTCCAGGCCAAATTCATACGCTCTTCACAAGCTCAGGATATCATCGTAAAGGCCAGCGAACAGGTAGAGCGCAACCGGCAGATCATGCTGATAGTCAGCATCGTAATACTATCTTTCCTGCTTGCGTGGTCGTTTATGCTAAGCCGCCTGTACCTGCGCCAGTCGAGGACGCTGGAGCGGGTCAACAAGGCCCTGGAAGAGAAGAACCAGGCCCTTGCCGAGGTTAACAAAATCAAGGACGGTTACATGTTCACTTACATGAACCTGAGCGTAAAGCACCTCGACATGAGTGAAGACTACCGCCACTCCCTGCTGCAGACAGCAAAAAAACAAGGCACGGACGCTCTCCTCAAAGAACTCCGTCAACCACTGGAATTCACCAGCTACAAACAGTTCTACCAGATCTTCGACCAGACCTTCCTAAGAATCTTCCCCAATTTCGTTACAGAAGTCAACGCCCTTCTGCGGGAAGACGCGCGCTTCAGCGTAAGCGAGAGCAAACGCACCATGCCCACGGAACTTCGCATACTGGCTATCATAAAGCTTGGGATGGATGACTCCCCCAGCATTGCTGCGTTCCTTAAATGCTCTTTGTCAACGGTATATACCTACCGGGCAAGGATGCGCAACCAGGCCGTTTGTCCAAAGGACGAATTCGAGGAAAGAATAAAGGCCCTTGGACAAACCGCCGTCGCGGGAGCGGAACAGTCTTAGAAATTAATCCTGTATCCGGCAGAAAGACGGAACGATACGGGGTGGTCCGTGTAGTATGAGGCGGGGGTGCTGTCCCAGCAATGACGATACACTACGCCGGGCTGCACGAAAAAGGCGCCATGCCGGAACGGCTGCAGCTGCACGCCGGCGTTGAGGCTGGCGCTGAGCACCCAGTCGCCGGGCCTCTCGATACCGCCGTCGATGAGCGACTGGGCGGAATTGATAACCTCGTACACGTCCCATTTACGCGAAAGACCGTACTCGATTTCGGGTCCGGCAGACAGGTACACCGACATGAAACTCAGCTTCAAGGGACTGTAAATCACGTGTACGGGGACACCGATGTAAGATGTCTTCTCCTGAGTACTGGACGACATTGAGCCGCTGGTGGATACGCTGGTCGATGCGAGCCGGGTGTACTGCAAGCCCGTCTCGATGCCAAAGTGGCGGGTGATATCGAGACTCAGCATAAGTCCAGCCTGGAAATCGAGCTTGCGGATTATGTCGTTCTGGGTGATGCGGTTACGGCTCAACATGGAAACGGCGCTGGGCGCGGCAAGGCCCTTTGCGGCGTTCCTGATTCCATAGGATACGGTGCTCGTAGAAACAGTGCCGCCGGGCATGCCGGAGGCTACAAAATTAGCGGCAATCAAGGGACGGCTGCGTTTTGCCGGCCGGGAAAGAGCTACGGCCGTAGAGCCCGAAGACGATGAGGTTTCGAAGACCGGCTGACTGTCACCGGCATCCTGACGCTTGTCGCCTTCCTGCGCCGTCTGCGCTTCATTCTGAGTTCCTCTGTCACCGGACTCCGCCGAAGGCTCCGAAGACACCTCTGAAACCTTAGGTTCAGATACTTGCACCTCGGCAAACTGAGGCTGCAGCCTTCTTCCCGACGGCTGCACAAGCGTACTGACATCTTGCTGCACGCCAGAAGGCTCCGGCTCCTGCAAGGCGGGTTCATCTGCGGCGGAAGGCTCGCGGAGCTCATTGGAAGCAAGCAAATCTGAACTCAAAACCGGTTCGTTACGGGTAGCGCCGGGTTTTACGACAAGCAGCACGGCGGCTGCGGCCGCGGCCACTCCTGCAACTGCGGCCCACCTCACGGGAGCACGGTTGCCGAAAAGCCAGGCAAACAAGCCGGCACCAGCCTTACCGGCGCCAGAGGCTGTCTTGCCGCCGACTGCCCCGGAAGCCTCAAGCGCTTCCCAAAGCCCCTCGGGAGGGGTTTCCTTATACTCCGACATACCCTGCCGGAGTGTGTCTTTCCAATTCTTATCTGTCATGATTCCTTCTGTATTCTTTTATTTCGCGCGCCAGAAGAGCCTTTGCCCGCAGGAACTGAGAGGCCGAAGAATTCTCCTTTATTCCCAGCAGCGAAGCTATCTGCTTATGGGGCATCTGCTCGAAGACGTATAGGTTAAAAACAGTCCTGTATCCGTCGGGCAGCTGCCGTATCATGCGCTGGAGCACGTCCAGCGGTATGTTTTCTACATCGGGCTCCTCGTCCGGCTGAGGTTCGGGCATATTGTCCACCAGCATGGCATGAGGGGTTTTGCGGAGCCGGTGCAGGGAGGCGTTTACCACGATCCTGGTCATCCATGCCTGCAGTGAGCCTTCTCCCCTGTAGCTGAAGCTGTCAAGATGCCCGAAGATGTTTATGAATGCATCCTGGAGTACGTCCTTGGCCTCGTCGGAATCGGCTATATACCTGCGCACCACGGCGGTAAGATAGCCGGCATAGCGCTCGTAAAGCTCCCGCTGGCCGCGGACATCTCCGCTGCCGGCAAGACGGGCCAAGTCCATCTCAGACAGGCTATATGCGGGTTTCGAACTCAAATTCGGCAGCTTTGGGCAGACCGTCTGTACCTGTCCAGTTAAGTGTGAGTTTATGCGTCTCGCCGGCGGTGGCGGGAAGCGAGTTAATGTCAAAGTAAACAAGCCCTTCCGCGTATTCGTCGCGGGATTCTCCATGCGCGTCGTGGCATAGCGTAAGGCTGTAAGGATCTTCTCCCTGCACCAGCGTGAAGCTATGCGGAGCGACGCCGTCCTTTCCCCACCATGCCTTGTAGTGTATGGTAAGATAGCCGTCCTCCACGTTCGTAAACGAAGACCCGGGAAGCACATCGATGCCGTCGGAAGCGGCAGCAAGCGACGGGAAAGCCCCGAAAGAACCGCGGTCAAGCTCTTCTATCCAATGTACATAGGTCATGTAGCCATACTCCGGAACCTCTTCTGCATATACAGTCACCGACGCCAGCGCACGACATTCCCGTTCAAAGAGGACGGCTCCACCAGGATAAAGGCGGTCCTTTCCGTATTGCAGATACACCGTTCCGTCATCCGCCTGCTTGACGCTCACAACTATCTCGGCATCGTATGGGAAACCGATAACGTCGCTGGCAAAGTCGTTCGATTTCATGCAGGAGCACAGCGACGCCATTAACAGGAATACGATAAATAATCTTCTTTTCATTACGTCAGATAAATCCGCGCGGAGGCAAAATATTGCACGTTGTGATGCAAGATTTGACGAAATTACGGATTATTCTCGTAAAACACACATTTTATGAAACGCTTTTATTTGTTCTGTTCGTATGCCGTCATAGCAGTCGCCCTCTGCTCTTGTTCGAAAGAATTCGGCGGGTTTTATCCAAGCATGAATGACGCCGCGGGAATGATGGGCCAGGAAGGCCAGGAGAGCGGCGACAGCTTCGAGCAAATCACCGAGAACGACTTTATAAAGGTTGCCGACCAGCCGGTCTCGACTTTCAGCATAGATGCCGACGGGGCCTCCTACGCCTATTGCCGGCGGAGCCTCACCGAAGGACAGCTTCCAATCGGAGACGCAGTCCGCACCGAAGAGTTCCTCAACTACTTTACCTTCGATTACAAAGACCCGGAAGGTGACGAAACTGTCGGCATCAACGCCGAAATAGGCGACTGCCCCTGGGATGCATCCCACAAGCTCCTACGCCTCGGGCTCAAGGGCAAATCCATTCCCGAGGCCGACATCCCGCCCGCAAACTACATCCTGCTTATCGATACATCGGGTTCCATGAGGGGTAACGACCGCATAGAACTGCTGAAGAGCGGACTGTGCAACATGATCGACTACCTGCGTCCGGTGGACAGGGTGGCCATATTCACCTACTCCGGCTCCGTACAGAAGCTGCTGGAATCGACCCTCGTGACCAAGCCCGACAAAATCAAGAAAGCCATACGCAAGCTCGAGGCCAACGGCTCCACCGCAGGCGGCCCTGCCATGAAGATGGCCTACGAAGAGGCGTCGGAGAACTTCATTTCCGGAGGCAACAACCGCATCATAATGTGCACCGACGGCGACTTCAACGTGGGAGTCTCCTCAACGGAAGAACTGATAGAGATGGTAGAAAGCTATCAGGACAAGGGCATTTACCTGAGCATAATGGGCTTCGGCCGCGGCAACTACCAGGATGCCAGGATGGAGAGCCTTTCCAACCACGGCAACGGCACCTACACCTACATAGATTGCGAAAATGAGATGATGAAGGTCTTCGTAAACGAACGTTCGCACTTCTACAGCGTCGCCAACGACACCAAGTGCCAGATTACCTTCTCCCCCGCCATCGACAGCTACCGACTCATCGGATACGAGAACCGCGTCATGGATAATGAAGACTTCGAGGATGACAAGAAGGACGCAGGAGAAATAGGCGCCGGCCAGACCGTCACCGCTCTCTACGAGCTCATTACCGCCGAAAGCTATGCCGAGTCAGTGCCTGCCGCCTCCTTCGACATAAGGTACAAAAAGGCGCTCGGGCAGGAGAGCCGTCCCCTAAAAATCGACATCACCGTTCCCAGGGCCGCTTATGCTACGTCTCCGGAATTCAGTTTCGCCGCAGGAATAACGGCATTCTCGCTCATGCTCCGCGACTCCCGCTACAAGGGGAGCGCAAGCTACGAAATGGCTAAGGAACTGGTAAACAAGGGTTCACGCAATATCGCAGACCCCCTTGGCCTCCGCAAAGAGCTCCTCAGTCTTATCGAGACTGCTTCGAAGCTCGCAGACCGGCAGCAGGAACAGCAATGAACGCCACGCCCGCGAGAAGAAGCAATAAAAGAATGATTGAACTTGTGCGGGCGAGCGTTTCTCCTTTCCTGTAAGAAACGGGCTCAAAACTCATACTGAGAGTATGATTCCCGGACGGGAGGTCGATGCATCGCAGAAGGCCTCCCGCTATTGTTCCCAGCTCGTCGGAGCCTCCCTCGTACAGATCGATGGGAAGGACCGTACCGTCTTCGAGCCGGGCCACCCATCCTGCGGGATAATACACTTCGCTGAAAACCGCCCTGCCTCCGGTCGTACTGCTGTAGGAATATTGCAGACGGTTGGGGGTATAGCTGTCCATCTCAATGCTCCCCTGCGCCGATTCGAACCATGCATTGCCCCTGGCGTACGGGTACTGCAGCGGAACGGTGTTGCCGTCGATTATGATATACCGGCAGTTGAGCGACGCGAGGCTCTCAAGGTACGGCAGTGCGGCCTGCGCCTCCTCTATCGTAGTCGCCCCGCCGAAAGAAGCGGCGAGAGCGGAAAGGTCGCGCGTGATGTGGGCGTCGATATACTCCTGGTAGCGCTGAAGCTTTGCCGGAGAATAACCTCCGATGTTCTTATGCCAGTAGGACGGATGAGAATCGTTGAAGACGTTGACGGAAAGGTCCACTACGCGGTACGAAGGATCCTTGTCGGCAAGGATGAACTCGTCGGCGGGACGCTGGGGGAACTGCGAATAGAAGGCCTTGGGGGTCACGAAGTCGTCGCTCCCGATGTAACGCTTGCCGACCGTAAAAACGTCGAGCAGCAAAAGGGCGCACACCACAGCGGCGGCAGGCAGGCGGCGTTTCGACCCGCCGGTGGCCCAAAGGAGGACGGCGGCCGCCACGGCGACAAACAGCAGCGAACGCAGGGTATCGTTCCACAGCAGGGTCATGCGGTCCGCAACCAGCGCTTCCACCAGGATGTCGGGCTGACCGGCGTCGGATGCTCCCGAGAAGCTTCCGAACATGCTCTGGAGCGCCGCCAGCAGCAGGATCAGGCCAAGCGACACTCCGCCGGCAGAAAGCACCTGGCGGCGAAGGGTCTTGCCGTCGGAAGAGTCGCGCACTATGCGGTCGAGCATGAGGAATCCCAGCACAGGCAGCGTAAACTGCAACACCACCAGCGCCATTGATACAGTGCGGAACTTATTGTACAGCGGCATGACGTCGTAGAAGAGCTTGGTGAACCACATGAAGTGGTTTCCTACCGCAAGCAGCACGGCAAGCAGCGAGGAAGCCACCAGCCACCATTTCTCCTTGCCCTTCCAGTACATCAGGCCGAACACGAACAGGAACATCGTTATCGCCCCCATATACATGGGTCCGGCGGTAAAAGGCTGAGGGCCCCAGTAGGTCGGCAGATGCTTGCTCACCTGTGCCAGATTGCCCTGGCCGGCGCGGCGCAGCAGCTGCACTGTCTCGGAGTTCTGGCTCAAGGGACCCGAGGATGCGCCTCCGTTATAATTGGGAATCACCAGGTTGGGCAGTTCCTCCCAGCCGTAAGACCAGGCTGTCGCGTAATCGAGTGACAGGCCCTTCGCACCGTTTCCGTCGGAAGAGCCGCCTCGCATGGAATAGGGAGTGTATTCCCATGTAGGCAGGAGCTTGGACGAATTGGTGCCTATGCCAACGATTCCCGTAAGCAGGAGCAGCACCGACGCCGCCCAGAAGAATTTCTGGTTCTTGCGGCGCACAAGCATCCAGACAAACAGCACGATGACGTATATAAGGATCATCAGCGCCAGATAGTAGGATATCTGGGGATGATTGGCCTTGACCTGGAACGAAACGGCAAAGCCGAACAGCGCCGCCCCAAGGGCCACGAGCGACCAGCGGCGCCGCCTGTCCAGCCCCTCCCGCAGCGCACTGCGGTATGTGAACACCAGGGCGGCAAGCACCCAGGGGAGGAACGCAAGCGCCTGCATCTTGGTGTTGTGTCCGACCTGGATTATCTGAACGTTGTACGAACAGAACGTGACCGCTATCGCTCCTCCGGCAGCAACCAGAGGGCTGATACCCAGCGAAAGCATGAGCAGGAAGGCGCCCAGAAGGGATACGAAGAAGTAGGTTGCGGGACGCTTGCCTGTAAGCAGCAGGTCGTAAACGGTCTGGGTCCAGTCTCCTTTATGTGAGCTTTCGAAGGCCGCAACAGGCATGCCGCTGAACATTGAACCCGACCAGAGCGCAGGATCGTCGGGATGAGCCTTGTCCCAGGTTTTTTTTTCCTGGGCCATGCCCACCCATCCCGAGATATCGAACTGGTTGACTATCTTTCCGGACAGAAGCTCCGGAAAAAACGCGTAGGAAAGTACCAGAAAGCCCAGGACCACCCCCAGGACGATAAGTATGTTCTTCTTCATAAGGCGCTATCGTATGAATCTGTTAACCCAGTCCGCATCGACCCTCGCAAGTCCGTGGAGGCTCTGCGTAAGCTCCGGGTTTCTGCCGATGATGGCACAGCAGTCTTCGTAAACGTTGAATCCCACGGCAAGCAGCTGCATCTGCCCGTTCTCGGGATATGTAAAAATAATCTCGTTGTCGGCTCCCTCGGTGCGCAGGAACTTGAGGCTCACGTCCTTGCCGATTTCGGAAAGGATCACCCACTTGCACAGTTCCATGGCCGCATCGTCGAGTCCGGCATGGAAAATCTTGACCTTTTCGATAAGCGACCCCACGTCGCCGACAAGCCTGCCGCTCAGCCCTTCGAGGCCTTCTGCGGCAAGAGGACGGTCGCTCAGGCACACAAGGCACCTCTCGTCGCGGTACACCACCGGGCTGGTTATCAGCTCCTTGCATCCGCATACCGGGCATTCGCGAACGAACAGTTCTCCGCTCAGCACGCGCGGCAGCAACGCAGGGTCGGACCCGGCATCGATAAACGTATATACCGGGGCCTCATATTCGCTGCTGCAGCGCGAACAGCGGAAGCGTACATCGGAAACGCTGCTCATAGTATCTGCGAAAGTTTTCTGGTAAGTTCGAGCCTGGAGTAGGCGGCGATGTTGCCCTCGCACGGGGCTTCTTCTCCCCTCAGGTGGCGTTCCCAGGCGCTGTCGATGTAATTGCGGAGCGACTCCTCGCGGTCCCAGTCAATCATGACGCCCGCACCGGATTCGTTGAGTATGGTGGCGGAAGCGCTCGTTGCCGGGCCGATTCCGAGCACCGGCCTGCGGGCTGCAAGATATTCGAAAATTTTGCCCGGCAGCACCTTGGTGAACTCCGGCTCTCGGCGCATCATAAGCAGCAGTACGTTCGCCCCGCGTTGCTCTTTTATCGTTTGATAATGAGGGATATACCCCAGGTCCTCAACGTTGTCGGCAAGGCCCCTGACACGCAGGGACTCGATGATTGCAGGGTCGGTCTTGCCTACGAGGCGCACCCGCAGCTGCTGTTTGAAATTGCTGTCGGAGGCGCACTTGCGGGCCAGGGTGTCCCACAGGCTCAAGGGGTCGCCGTCGGCGGAGAACAGTCCCGTGTGCAGTATGGTAAAGCGGTCGGGCGACAGATAGGGAGCCGTGCGGTTGAAATCTTCGTCGTCGTAGCCGTTGGTAATGAGTTCCACCGGTGTGGAGGTGCGCTTCTGGAAGTCGTCACGAACGGGTGGAGAAACGGAAATTACGGTATCTGCGCCGTCGAGCACCTCCTGCTCCAGCCTGCGATGGCGTGCCGCTGTCCAGGGCAGGAGTCCCATGTGCTTGAAGTAGAACATCTCTGTCCAGGGATCGCGGAAATCGGCGATCCAGCGTACGCCGGTGCGCTTCTTGAGGCCGAGCCCTATGAGGTGCATCGACTGGGGCGGACCTGTGGTCACGACGGCATCGACAGAATGCTCCTTGATGTACGAAGCGAGGAAATTGACCGACGGCCGCACCCATCCCACGCGGGGGTCGGGCACGAAGAAGTTGCCCCGGATAAACACCGCGAGGCGCTGCTTGAAGGTCTTTTTCTGGGCGTTGAAAAGGGTTACGGCATCGCTGCCGCCCTTGGGCCTGAATATCTTGCGGTACAGGTTGTACGGTTCCCGGATGGGGCGCTTTATAACCTCCAGGCCGGCGGGTATGTCGGTCAGCAGGCTTTCGTCGCGCGACAGCTGTTCGGGGTTTTCCGGGGTATATACCACGCACTCCCAGCCGAAACGCGACAGGTATTTGGTAAACTTTACCCAACGCTGTACGCCGCTGCCTCCGGTGGGGGGCCAATAATAAGTTATTACGAGTAATCTTTTCATCTCTTGTATCCGGCTATATTGGCCTTGAGGGTCTCCCAGTCATAATAGGGGCCGGTGACGCTCTGCAGCTCTCGAATCTGTCTTTCCTGTTCCTGATACAGGCACTTTACCAGCACGTGTCCGGCTTTGTTGCGGTAGAACACCATGACGACGTTGGAACCCATGCATATCTGCTCCCAGCCACGCCATTTTTCGTCCACCTCGTCGAAGCGGAGTTTGCTGCCGGGGCCTTCGAGGCCAAGGTACGACACGAAGTAATGAAGCGGATAGTCGTGACCGAAACGCAGGTCGGCGCTGAACTCCCCTCCCGCTATCGCCTCGTCGGCCTTGGCAATGAAATCCTCTGCAAGGCGGCTGCCGGTGCTGAAGCGTTCGGGCCCGATTTCCACGCAGTTGCCGTTCCTGGCAAACAGGTCGTGGGCGTGCATGGAGCAGTAGCGGTATATGAACTCGAACTGCAGGGCGGGCAGTATGTGGTCCTCTATGTCCCAGCAGTCGGAGATGGTCGCCGTGAGGAACAGGGCTGTATTGAAATTCTTCATGCTGGGAACGAGTTCACGGGCCCTTACAGGGTCGGTGAAGAGGGTCTTGAGCGTATGGCAGCTGTCAACAGGAGCATCGTAAAGATGTGTGTGGAGCGGCTTTGTGAGCTTTTTTTCCTTGGGGCTGCGTTTCCCTGTGTCGCCTATGTAGTCCATGAACGTCTCGCCGGTATCGAACTCCCACGAAATCTTTGGATTGATGGCGGAAAGGGTGTTGGTAAACGACACCATGCTTATTATGCTGCGCTGTACGGTGCTGGAAATCGCACGGATGTGGGGTTTACCCCGGAAAACGGAAGGATAGCGCTTGGCAAGCCTCCAGGCTATGCCCGCATGCTCTCGTACACCCCTCTGCGACAGGCGTCCGTCCATGCCGTTCCATGCCGAGAGTACCTGGCGGGTCTGTTCGAGCGCCAAGGCTCCGGACTCGCTGAGTATGCCCAGGCTGTCGGCCTGCCCGAGAATGCCGATTATGAGCTCATACTTCTCGGGGCCCCGGGAATGGCGGCTGCCATGTCTGCCGTAGTGGCTGATATAGAAAGGTTTATACCCCCTGGGCGCGGGCGTTTCGTGAAGGTCGCCGTGCTGGTACGGGAAGTGGTTGTTGGCAGAGCGCATAAGGTTTTCGCGCAGGGCTGCGGCCAATCCGGGGTTCATGCCGTTATCCTCCTGGGCGGCGAGGCTTACGGAGCAGAGCAGCAACATGGCCGCTGCGAGGGTAAGGATTCGTTTCATATCGTCATTCGTTGGCTCCGACTTCTTCCCGGAGCTTGCGCAGCAGGTCGAAGGCCTGGAGGGGTGTCATGGCATTGAGGTCGGCCTCCAGCAGCTGGGAGCGTACGGAGCTCAGCGTGGGGTCGTCGAGTTGGAAGAAAGACAGCTGCACGCTGCCGTCGGAAGCCATATCGCGTGACAGGGCGTCGGCGTTGCGCTCCCTGGCTTCGAGCTTGCGGAGGGTGCTTTCTGCGCTGGTTATCACTTCTTTGGGCATGCCGGCCATGCGGGCCACATGGATACCGAAGCTGTGGGCCACTCCGCCCCGCTCCAGCTTGCGCAGGTAGAGCACGTCCCGTCCCTCCTCCTTGACGGCGATATGCCAGTTGTGTACGCGCGGGAAGCGGTTCTCGAGGTCGTTGAGCTCGTGGTAATGGGTGGCGAAGAGGGTCTTGGCGCCGTGGCCGTGGCCATGCACGTATTCCACCAGCGCGCTGGCTATCGACATGCCGTCGTAGGTGGAGGTTCCGCGGCCTATTTCGTCCATGAGCACCAGCGAGCGCTCCGAGAGGTTGTGCATTATCATCGCCGTTTCCAGCATCTCCACCATGAAGGTGGACTCGCCTCGCGATATGTTGTCGGTGGCTCCGACGCGGGTGAATATCTTGTCGAATATGCCTATGCGGGCCTCAGAGGCGGGTACGAAGGAGCCGGTCTGGGCCATCAGCACAATAAGTGCGGTCTGGCGCAGAAGGGCCGACTTGCCCGACATGTTGGGGCCGGTGAGTATCATTATCTGCTCGCTGCGGCTGTCCATCGCGATGTCGTTGGGAACATAGCGCTCGCCGGGAGCCATCATGGTCTCGATGACCGGGTGACGCCCACCTTTAATGTCGAAGGACAGCGATTTGTCCAGCTTGGGACGACAGTAATCCTTTTCCAGTGCCTGAATGGCAAATCCCTGCAGGACATCGATTTGCGCTACGGCACGGCTGCATGACTGGATGTCTTTGATGCGGGCGCGTATATCTTCGACCAGACGGGCGTATATGCCGGCCTCGAGCTCGTAGATGGAGCCCTCCGCGTCGAGTATCTTGCGTTCGTATTCCTTGAGTTCTTCGGTTATGTAGCGCTCGCTGGACACAAGGGTCTGCTTGCGGGTCCAGTCAGGCGGCACCTGGTCACGGTAGGTGTTGCGCACCTCGATGTAATAGCCGAAAACGTTGTTGTAGCCTATCTTGAGGGAGCTTATGCCGGTGCGTTCGGATTCGCGGCGCTGCATCTCCTGAAGGTATCCGCGGCCGCCGGATGAGATGTCCCTCAACTCGTCCAGTTCCTTGTTGACGCCGCGGGCGATGACCTCGCCCTTGCCTATCTGCGGTGCAGGGTTCGGCGCCATCGTAGCCTGGATTTTCGCCAGCAGGGGGTCGGTGTCCTTGAGGCCTGCGGAAAGCTTGTCCAGGGACGCTATGGAGGTGCCCGAACAGATGTTGCGTATCGGGGTCATCTGCCCCAGCGACCTGGCAAGCTGCATGACTTCCCTGGGGTTGATCTTGCCGGTGGCGGCGCGGGCCGTTATACGTTCCAGGTCGCCCACGTCGGAGATCCTGGCGCGCACGTCCTGCAGGGCCTCTTCGTTGTCGAAGAAGAACTGAACCACGTCCTGGCGCCCCTGAAGGGCAGGTATGTCCATGATGGGGAGGGACAGCCATTCGCGCAGCAGGCGGCTTCCCATGGGGGAGCAGCAACGGTCCAGCACCTCGGCCAGACTGGTGCCCTCGGCGCCTGCATTGCTCTGGAAGAGCTCGAGGTTGCGTATGGTGAAACGGTCCATCCACACAAAGCTGCCCTCGTCGATGCGGCTTATTGAGCAGATGTTTCGAAGCCCCTTGTGATGGGTCTGCTCGAGATAGAAGACAAGCGCGCCGGCAGAACATACCGCAAGCGGATAGCGGTCAACTGCAAAACCCTTGAGGGACTGTACGCCAAGCTGGTCGCAGAGCTTGCGGCAGGCGGCGTCGGGCACAAAGGCCCACTCGTCAAGGGCGGTCACGTAGAAATCGGGATGCTTCTCCTTTGCCGCGCGCCATACATCCTTCTGAACCACAAGCTCCTTGGGACGGAATGAATACAGCAGGGTGGATACGTAATCGGAGCTGCCCTGGGCAACCTTGAACGTACCGGTAGAGACATCCAGGAACGCAACCCCGCACTGAGGGCCGTCGTAGGTGAGTCCGGCGAGCCAATTGTGCTCCTTTCCTTCGAGCATGCTTTCGCCGAAGGCTATTCCGGGGGTGAGGATTTCGGTGACTCCGCGCTGGACCAGTTTCCCTTTGGCGAGTTTGGGATCTTCCAGCTGGTCGCAGATTGCGACCTTAAAGCCGGCGCGCACGAGTTTGGGAAGGTAGGTATCCAGCGCATGATGCGGGAAACCGGCCATCTGGGTATCGCCCTTTTCTCCGTTGGAGCGGCGCGTAAGCACCATGCCGAGCACCTTGCTGAGGGTTACGGCGTCGTCGGAATAACACTCGTAGAAGTCTCCGACACGGTATAGAAGCAGCGCCTCGGGGTGCTGCGCCTTGGTCGCAAAATACTGCTTGAGCAGCGGAGTATCCTCTTTTGCCATATTCTGCGAATATAGCGTTTTTGCCGCTTAATCGCAAATTACATCGACAGCACGTTGAGCACGGAGATGAGTTCCTGCGGTATCGGCTTGTCGTTCTTGATGGCGCGGGAGATAGGGACGTAAACTATCTCGTCGTTCTTGATTCCTACCATGATGTTGCGCTGTCCTTCCAACAGGGCTTCGATGGCGGCGTAGCCCATGCGGGAGGCGAGTATCCTGTCGTACGCGGAGGGAGTGCCGCCTCTCTGGAGGTGCCCCAGGATGGTCACCCTAGCGTCGAACTGGGGATATTCGTTCTTGATGCGCTCAGCGTAGTACATGGCGCCTCCGACCCCGTTCTTCTGGGCCTCGCTCACCAGTACGATGGCGCTGTTCTTGCTCTTCCGCTTGCCCCTTTCGATGAATTCGGCGAGCTGGTCGACGTCGGTCTTGCCCTCGGGGATGATAGCCGCTTCGGCTCCGGAGGCTATGGCGCTGTTCTGGGCGAGGAAGCCCGCATCGCGTCCCATGACCTCTATGAAGAAGATGCGGTCGTGGCTGTTGGCGGTGTCGCGTATCTTGTCCACGCACTCCACGATCGTGTTGAGGGCGGAATCGTAACCAATCGTGAAGTCGGTACCGTAGAGGTCGTTGTCGATGGTGCCAGGCAGGCCGATGATGGGAATGTCGTACTCGCGGGCGAAAAGCTGCGCTCCGGTGAGCGAGCCGTTGCCGCCTATCACCACGAGAGCGTCGATGCCGGCGGCGACCATGTTGTCGTATGCCTTTTTGCGGCCCTCGGGAAGGAGGAAGTCCCCGCAGCGGGCGGTCTTGAGTATCGTTCCGCCCCTCTGGATGGTGTTCGAGACCGACGAGGACGTGAATTTAACGAATTCGTTCTCGATGAGGCCCTGATAGCCGCGCATAATGCCGATTACGTTTATGTTATGAAAACGGGCTGTGCGGGTGACGGCACGTATGGCCGCATTCATTCCGGGTGCATCACCTCCGGAGGTAAGGATGCCGATAGTCTTGATTGTCCTTTCCATATACCGATTGCAGCGGGCCATTAGAGCCCGGCCGCCAAATTGCTCACAAATATAACAAGAATAAGCGGAGGAATAATCCAGCGGAGCACAAAATACAGAAATCCGAAAGCCCTCTCACCAAGCGTCACCACGCCGCCGCTGGAAAGCTCGTCGCGTACGTCTTCCTTTTTCATCTTCCAGCCTGCGAAGAGCACGAAGGCCAGCGCGCACGGAACTATTTGAGCTTCTTCCAGACCGCCCAGACAATGGCGCCCCAGCCGAAAAAGAAAAGCAGATAGACCCAGAATGGCAACCGGGCGGTGTATGTATCCCAGTCGAGCGTTTTTTCGTATTCCGGAATGTCCGCATAGTAATAGGCGCCCGCGCCGAAGTCGAGGTCGGGATTGAGGCCTATTCCGCTTATCATGATATAGACTGCGGCGCCGACGGCCAGCACTCCGACCACCGCCGCGGCAATGCCCCACGCGGAACGCTTGCCGCTCATCAGTCGAGTGCCGGAACGGGGAATACGGCTCCGGACAGAAGGAACCACACCATCGCAAAAGTGAGCACGATGTTGAAGGTCTGGCCGACTATATACAGCCACAGCGGCTTTCCGCCCTTCATCTGGCGTGCTATATCCCGGAAATTGGTATCCAGGCCAATGCTCACGAAAGCCAGCACGAAGCACCAGTTCTTATATTGGTCCAGCACCCCGTTGACGGCCTTCACCTGGTCTGCGCCGGCAAGCGGGAGCACCACGAAAGAGGCGAGCAGCGAAGCCACGAAGAAACCTATGATGAACTTGGGGAAGCGGGTCCAGATTTCGCCTGCGCCGACCTTCTGTCCGTCTTTGCGTCCAACGCTTGTGGTAAAGAACACTGCCACGAAGAAGGCGATGAAGCCGATGAGGATGTTCTGTATCATCTTGACCAGAACGGCGGCCTTTTCGGCCTCTCCGCCAAGCACGGAACCGGCCACGGCTACGGCTCCGGTGCTGTCAACGGTACCGCCGATGAGCGCGCCGCCCATGATGGGACTCATGCCGACGGCCTTGATGATGACGGGTTCGAGCACCATCATGAGCACCGTGAAGATGATGGATATTGATATGGTCATCGTGAGGTCGTCCTTCTTGCATCCCGATGCCGCACCGGAGGCGATAGCGGCGGATGTGCCGCATACGCTGGTAGCCGACGCCATGGTGATGACGAGTGGCTTGTTGTCGATCTTGAGCACCCGCGTACCGAACCACCACATGAACAGGATTACGATGGGAGTCACCACCCAGGCGATTCCGAGGCCGTATAGTCCGAATTTGGCGATATTGGAGAAAAGTACCGAGAAGCCCATGATGACAAGGCCCGTCTTGATGTAGAATTCGGTGCGGACCGCAGGCCGGAGCCATGATGGAGTGCCGACGGTATTGGATATAAGCATACCCACGATAAGCGCCCAGAAGGCCCATTCCAGATAACGGTTGAGGGTGAATTCCGCACTAATCAGACGTACTATTACGGACAGCGCGAAGACTGCCAGGAAGGCAGGAACGAATTTGCCGGGTTTTTCGCCGGTGAGCGCCGCTCCGACCGCAAACAGAACGCCCAGCACTCCGGCAGTGAGGAGCATCTTGAGCCAGAACGCTCCGCTTGCAATCTGTTCGCCTAGGGGAACGACTTTGGCTGCGGCAGCTCCGGTGAGCTGTTCTCCGAGAGTCCAGGTCTTGAACTTTAGGGCGGAAAAGTCGAAGGCGCCGGTAAGTACCGCGACAAGCCCGACCGCGATGATGATGGCTCCTATCCACACCGCAAGCCAGTCTTCGCTATGAAGTAGTTTTGATTGTCCTTTCATTCTGTTTCGGTTTTTAGCAGACGCAAAAATAAAAATAAAATCCGACTGACGAGCAAAAATTGACTATATTTGTGAGTTATGAAGCTGATACGTGTTTTTGCACTCTTTTCCCTGCTGACTATGGCAGCCTGCGGCGGCGGTTCCGGAGCCTCCGGGACCTCTTCCGGCCCCGGAGGGCCCGGCGAACAGCCTTCAGAATCAAGCGTTTCCGACCTTCACGCCTTTCCTTCGGTAAAGCTTCCGATGGTGTATGGCGACGACCCTTCGGCATCCATCGAATACACGCTGGAGCATTATTGGGACGACTTCTTCGGCACCGGCGGCCCCACCGGCCCCAAGAGCATACTCGGAGTGTCCGACGGCGAGGTGGAGCAGGCCCTGGCCAACTACATAGGCATACTTTCATCTCTCAAGGACAAGGCTACACCCGACGACCTCACCCCCCTGGCACAGGCCCGCAGCAGCGTACGCACCCTGTTCTCCAAGCTCGAGAAGCATCAGGCGGCCGACACTTCGTCGCTTGTCTATCTCCGCTTTACCGAGATGGTCTCCCGGTATATGTTCGACCCCAACTCCCCCCTGCGCGACGAAGACCTCTACCTACCTTTCGTCGAGGCCATGAAGGACAGCCGTTTCACCTCAGATGACATGCGCCCGGCATACGCTTACGAGGCCCGCCAGTGCCGCATCAACCAGTTCGGACAGAAGGTTCCCGACTTTCGTTTCAGCACCGCCGACGGCAAAAAAAGCTCGCTCTACGAGCTTGGGGCCGACTACGTTATGCTGTTCTTCAGCAACCCCGGCTGCACCGCCTGCCAGGAAATCATAAACGAAATAAAGACCCGCAGTTACATCGACAGTTACATCTCCCAGGGACGCCTCGCGATCGTCAACATCTATATCGACGCCGAGGTGAGCAAATGGCGTGAGTATCTGCCCAATTACCCCGCTTCGTGGATAAACGGATACGACTACACCTTCCAGCTGCGTGACAGCGGCAAGTTCGACATCCGTGCAATTCCGTCCCTGTACCTGCTCGACGCCTCCAAGCGCGTGCTCCTCAAAGACGCTCCCACGGAAAAAGTCCTATCATACCTCGACAGAATATGAAACAGTACCTCGACCTCCTCAGATACATCCGCGAAAACGGCACAATCAAGCACGACCGCACCGGCGTAGGCACCCAGAGCATCTTCGGGTACCAGATGCGCTTCGACCTGCAGGAGGGCTTCCCCCTGTTAACCACCAAAAAGGTCCACCTGCGCTCCATCATCCATGAACTCCTTTGGTTTATCGCCGGCGACACCAATATCAAGTACCTTCACGACAACAAGGTGAGCATCTGGGACGAGTGGGCCGACAGCAACGGCGACCTGGGCCCGGTGTACGGACATCAGTGGCGCAGCTGGCCCGCTCCCGACGGACGCAGCATAGACCAGCTGTCGCAGGTCATCGACCTCATAAAGAACAACCCCGACTCGCGCCGCATGCTGGTCAGCGCCTGGAATCCCGGAGAAATCGACAAGATGGCCCTGCCGCCCTGCCACTGCCTGTTCCAGTTCTATGTGGCCGGCGGAAAGCTCTCCTGCCAGCTGTACCAGCGCAGCGCCGACACCTTCCTCGGCGTACCGTTCAATATCGCATCCTACGCTCTGTTGACCATGATGATAGCCCAGGTCTGCGGCCTGCAGCCCGGAGAGTTCATTCACACCACCGGAGACACCCATATCTATCTCAATCATTTCGACCAGGTCGCCGAGCAGCTGAGCCGGGAGCCCAGACCGCTGCCGCGAATGATTCTCAATCCCGACGTCAAAAGCGTTTTCGATTTCCGCTACGAGGATTTCACCCTCGAAGGATACGATCCCTGGCCCGCAATCAAAGCCCCCGTCGCAGTATGAAAAAATGTTTGATAGTAGCCATTGCCGACGACAACGCCATCGGCATCAAGGGACAGCTTCCCTGGCACCTTTCAGAAGACCTTAAGTACTTCAAGGAAACCACAAAAGGCTATCCGGTAATAATGGGGCGCACGACCTACTTCTCGCTGCCATTCCGGCCTCTCAAGGGCAGGACCAACATAGTCCTCAACCTCGGAGGCGACAACATCCCCGAAGTCACCTGCGCCTACTCTTTCCAGGAGGCTTATGACGCAGCGGAGGAGACGGGCGCACGCAAATGCTTCGTGATAGGCGGAGCCTCCGTATATCGCGCAGCGATGCCCGACATGGACCGTTTGTATATAACCCACGTGCATACGAGGGTTCCCGACGCCGACACCTTCTTCCCCGTCATAGACCCTGCGGTCTGGAAGCGCATCAGGGTCTCCGACACCAAGACCGACCCGCAGACCGGCATCAGCTTCGAGTTTGCGGTTTACGAGAAAATATAGCTAAATATCCATGCTGAATACAAACCCGATGTGATAGGGTTTGAATTCCTCGGGAGCGCCCCAGTTCCACCAGGCGCTTACGCCTACTCGTGTGGTGAACGGCATCCAGGCCAGGTTGCCCAGGACGACGCAAAGGTCGGCACCGGCACCGGCGAGAGCCTTTCCCGCCTTGTCTCCCCCGCCGAACCAAGAGCCGTCGGCGTGCAGCGTACACTCTAAGTTGCGCACGTACGCCACCGGACAAAGGGCCGAAAAGTCAAGCGGAAGGAAGGGGAAGGCATAATCGAGGGTCGCGCGGCTCTGGAAAGGATAGGCGCTGACCTGTGAAGCAAGCGAAGAATAGGACGACATTCCCCTCGGAAGCACACTCACCAAGCGCTCGCAGAACGGAGCCTTCCCTATGGGCATCTGCGCGGTGGCGCTCAGTCTGAGCCCATGGGTACGGAGTATGCCCGGAAGATATCCGTAAGAGTATAGATATACGTTGGGGGACATGATGTCCGACGCTCCTATCCTTCCGCTCCACCCAGCCTCGGCGCCTATGCCAAGCCGTGGATAAATGCCGGCGGAAGGAGTGGCGCTGATGACATATCCGCGCACGGAAGCCACCACCCGGTTCATCGGAGCCATGTCCCCGTGCGTCACAAGACTGTTGGACACGCTTGCCTGCAGCTGCGGAATCACCCCCCTGTACCAACCGCCGGAAGAGAAGCCCAGCGGCACATAAGCCAGCAGGGATGCGTTGAAGGAGGGTACGCCCGATACCTCCTGTCCGGAGAAACTCAGTTTGCGCGAGAACGAAGAATAACTGCTGGACATGAAGTACAGCTGGGCGGGGTCGGAACTGAGCGACAGGGACGCCTCCAACTTGGGATACAGTCCGCTGTAAGTGAATTTTGCCTCTCCGCGGTGAGACCACTTGCCCCCGTCGCCCGGAAAAGCTCCATAGGCAAGCGTGCCGCTGAGAGTCTCGAGTTCGTTCTGGAAAAATGCGGTGGCGCCAAGACTTACCGACGTCAGTACGCTCTCGAAGCTGAGGTTGTCGATGGCGTCGGGGCTCACATAAACCGGAGCCCAGGAGTGAAATTTGAAAAGATGCTCGAGCCGCCTGTAGCGCTGCGGCTGCGGGAGCACTATCACGCTGTCGCGGTCTATGGGCACGGGGGCCTCCAGGTCGCCGGCCAGCTCGTAACGGTGAGGCTTGCCGAAGTCGGCCTCGACCGGAGCGGGAAGCGAACGCAAAGGAGTACTGACCAGCGGTTTGCCGTCTGCCTCGGGAGCAGAGAACACCACTTCCCTGCCGTTCGGCGAAAGGATGTAGCAGTTGCCTCCCTGCGGAGAACTCGTAAGACGCCGGACGCTTCCGCCCCTAAGCGAATACAATTCATCGACACCTGTAAGGTCCGCCGCGAAATACAAGGCGCCGTCGCGGCCGTCGAGCCCTTTGAGCACCGCGTTGCCGGTATCGAGCAGGCAGGCAAAGCCGTCGGAGACACTGTAAATACCCGTCCCGTCCTGGCCGATGACGCTGACAAGCACATCATCCCCCACCCATGCGGACTCCACTATCTGCAGGCCCTGGGGGGCGTCGTGGCGGGATAGCACCTCGCCGCTTCGGGCGTCGATGGTCAGCAGGGCCGAACCTCCATTTTCGGGGTATTCGGTGACGGCAAGCCGCATTCCGTCGGGAGAGACAGAAGGGTTGTACCACCGGGTGCGCCGCGACAGACGGTGGTGAATGCCGTCGGGTCCGCAATACCAAATCTCTGAATATGAGCGCTGTTCCCAGCGGGTGTCGGCCACGATTTCGCTCCAGTACAGGCGCCCGAGGGCCTCGGAGGACACGATGCGGCTGGTACTGTAAGCAAAGGCCGAAACTCTCTCCACGGCGCCGTCGCTGATACGGACAAGCTGGGGTGTAATCTCCAGCCCGGAGCGGATTGCATAGAGGGTGCTGTCCAACACGCACGGCGAGGTATAGGCAAGATAACGGCGCGAAGGGGGCGTAATCCTGTCGGAAGGCATGAAGGGGGCGCGCGCAGCTTCGTCCCTCTGCCAGCGGCAGGTGAGGGTGTCGGTGATATCTGCAAAAGCCTCACTGAAGCGCTTGCCGCTTACCTGACGCACCGTCTTCTGAAGGTTGAACATCGGCCAGGGCCACCACTTGTTGCGGAAGATGTTCTTGTAGTAACGGGCGGTAAAATCCTGGGCCCCGTAAACGGAACGAAGGCCTGCGGCACGGATGTAGCCGATGGTATAATAATCTGGAGTATAGTACTTTATGGAACCGTAGCGCCAGCGCCAGAAGTCCCTGGTATCGCCCTGGCGAAATGCGGCCCTATAGTATTCCAGGAACGAGGCGCTCCGCCCGCGGCCCGACGATGAAAGCTCGGTCTCGGCGGCAACGGCGTCCCCTTCCAGGAACGACGGACTGCAGTACAGCGACTCCGCTGCGCCGGAAAAGATTTCTCCCATGATATAGCCGAACGGCCTGTAGGGACGTGCGTTCACGTATTGCTCCTGCGCCACGTGCCGCGATTCATGCGTCACAAGATGTTCAGCCCAAGGCGTCACGTCGTGCGGAGAGAACATAGGCGTGGTAAACAGCGTCATCCGGCGAGGAGCCGTTGCAACCATGCCGTTGGCTTGAGCCGTCCGCGGGTACAGGACTACCGGCAGCTGCCTTTTGTATTCCTGGTTGGGAATATAGCCTGCAGTGGCCCCTACAGGGCGTTTGACCCTCTCCAGCATGTCGGCGTATATGCGCCCCAGGGAGTCGAGCCCTTCGGGATAGATGACCCTGTAATCGGGCGTGGTGATCTGCCACCAACGGACACCCGCCGGCTCGCTGCCCTGTGAATAGAACTGGGCGGAGGCCGGCAGGGCCGACAGTAGCAGTGCCAGCAGCGCGATTACGGGGCTGCGGCGCATGTATTAAGCGAGCTTGCGTGCGCCGTCGGAAATTACGACGTCGTAAACTTTGAGATCGTGTCCGAACTGAGCCTTGAAACGGTCGCGTGCTGTTGCGATGAACGCATCGTAGTACTCGTTCCTGACCAGGTTGATGGTGCAGCCGCCGAAGCCGCCGCCCATCACGCGGGAACCGGTAACGTCCATCTTGCGGGCGAGACGGGCGAGGAAGTCGAGCTCGGGGCAGCTTACCTCGTACAGACGGCTCAGGCCGAAGTGGGTCTGGTACATCATTTCGCCTACGGTCTCGTAGTCTCCCCTCTCGAGGGCGTCGCATACGTCGAGAACCCTCTGGACCTCGCCGATGACGTATTCTGCACGGATGAAGTCTTCTTCGCTTATCTCGCTGCGTACCTCGTCGAGCCAGACACGCTTGGCATCGGACAGGAATTCGACCTCGGGATGGTTCTTCTTGATGGCTGCAGCTGCCCTTTCGCAGGACTGACGGCGGAAGTTATAGGCCGAGCTTGCCAGTTCGTGCTTGACGCAGGTATCGAGCAGCACCAGCTTGTAACCCTCGGGATCGAAGGGGAAGTACTGATGCTCGAGAGTCTTGCAGTTGAGGCGTATGAGCTGTCCCTTCTTGCCGAAGCAGGAGGCGAACTGATCCATTATGCCGCAGTTGACTCCGCAGTAGTTATGCTCTGTGCTCTGGCCTATGCGGGCAAGGTCGAAGCGGCTGAGTCCGTTGGAGTTAAGGTCGTTGATGGCGAAAGCGAAGCAGCTTTCGAGAGCGGCGGAAGAACTAAGGCCTGCGCCGAGAGGGACGTCTCCGGCAAAGACGGCATCGAAGCCCTTTACCTTGCCGCCGCGCTTGATGGTCTCGCGGCAGACGCCGAATATGTAGCATGCCCAGGCTTCTGCAGGCTTGTCAGCCTCTTCCAGACCGAATGATGCGGCTGCATCGTAATCGAGGGAATACAGGCGTACCTTGTCGGTGCCGTTGGGTTTGATTTCCGCAATGATGCCCTTGTCGATAGCTCCGGGGAATACGTATCCGCCGTTGTAGTCGGTATGCTCGCCGATGAGGTTGATACGGCCGGCCGCCGCATAGAAAACGCCCCCTTCTCCATAGAGGGAGAGGAATTTGCTGTGAATCTTCTCTTTCATTGGTTATCAGTGTTATACGTTGAATAAAAAATGCATTATATCGCCATCCTGCACCACGTAGTCCTTCCCTTCCACGCCCATTTTGCCTGCGGCCCGCACGGCGGCCTCGGTCTTGTACTGCACGAAGTCCTCGTACTTGATTACCTCGGCACGGATAAAGCCCTTTTCGAAGTCGGTGTGTATGACTCCCGCGGCCTTGGGCGCCTTGTCGCCGGCATGGATTGTCCAGGCCCGGCATTCGTCGGCCCCGGCCGTAAAGAAGGTGCGTAGCCCCAGAAGTTTGTACGCCTCCTGGATGAGCCTCACTACGCCCGATTCCTCAAGTCCCATCTCTTCCAGGAACATCTGCCTGTCGTCGTAATCTTCCATTTCCGCAATCTCGGACTCGGTACGGGCAGAGATTATCAGTATGCCGGCATTCTCGTCCTTGACGGCCTCGCGGACCGCATCGACGTATGCGTTGCCGCCTGCCGCAGATGCGTCATCGACGTTGCATACATAAAGCACCGGCTTGTTGGTGAGAAGGAAAAGGTCGTGGGCAAGCTGCGCCTCCTCTTCGTTGACGAGCTCTACGCTGCGGCAGCTGCGGCCCTCGCGGAGGGCGTCACGGTAGCGGGTCAGCAGGGCCGCCAGCTTTTTGGACTCCTTATCGCCCGCGGCAGCGGCCTTGGTGCATTTGGCAAGGCGCGCCTCAACGGTCTCGAGGTCCTTTATCTGAAGTTCGAGGTCCACCACCTCCTTGTCGCGCACAGGGTCCACGGAACCGTCCACATGCACTACGTTGCCGTCGTCGAAACAGCGCAGCACGTGCAATATGGCATCGCACTCGCGGATATTGGCAAGAAATTGATTTCCAAGGCCTTCGCCTCGGCTTGCACCCCTTACAAGTCCCGCGATATCGACTATGTCCACGGTGGCCGGAATGGTCCGCTGGGGATGGCATATATCCGTAAGCACCTCAAGGCGCTTGTCGGGGACGTTGGTGGAGCCAAGGTTGGGCTCAATGGTACAGAAGGGAAAATTGGCGCTCTGGGCCTTGCCGCTGCTTACACAGTTGAAGAGAGTGGATTTCCCCACATTTGGCAGGCCGACTATTCCGCATTTAAGACTCATTTGAATTATTCGTTTAGCCTGCTAATTTAGGTATTTTTTTGCTAAAACAATACTAAGAGCTTACTGTCACCAGTCATAGAATTCATGCGTTTCCGGGTCGATTTCTCCATTTGTATTAGGAGGATATTTCATATCGGGAGCGTGCAGCTCCAGCGAATAAGTACCTTCAACGGCAAAAACGCCCAGGCCTCCTTCGATGTTGGAAGGCAGGCTTACCGGTTCCGACAGCGGGTCGTGGCTGGAAACTACGGAAGCGTTATATGCCAGCAGGTACAAGTATTCCGCCTCGCTGAGCGAACCGATGCGGAAGCGCACTGTATATTTCACCAGATTGTATGAGCCTGACGGATGAAAGCTGTTATAATCAAACGCGTAGGAAAAACCATGCGTCCCGTTGCGGAAAGAATCGTCGGGAAAAACATGTGTGACGTTGCTCAAGCCGGAATGAACAAACGTAACGTCCCTCGAAAGCATCTCCGGAAAATAAAACGATGAGTTTTTGAAAATAGGATCCGTCTCATCTATCTTAAGACCGTAAGGAAAGTCTTTGGCATCTACCAGTGTTCCGGCATGCCTCCACCAGCCCTCAACATGCACGGACGGGCGATACAGCCGGTAATATGAAACATGGCCCGGGATGTCCTTGACCGTGCACGAAATGTCGTATCTGCGATATGGAATAAATGGCCAGGAAGAAGCATGCGTACAGACGGTATCGATGCTGACCTCCGGTGCAGGCGGCACAACGGACGAAGCCAGCAGACTGTGCCCGGGAAGTGTGGCGGCAAGGCTGACGGAGTCGCCGGGATGCAGCTCCGCCTTTATACGGTAGCAGAGCGTCAGGCCGTCATCTTTTCCCCAGATCGACCATACGGAGTCTGCAATGGCCTTCAGGGCGCCGTTCACATAGCATCGTACGTCTGCGGTATCAATGTCGGGAGATATCCTGTATGCTTCGCTTTTAGACAGATACACAATGTGTTCCTGCTCGTCGGAAGACCAAATTGCGTTGACGACTATCCTGTCCGGAGCTCCGGACAAGTCGTAATCTATCTCGTTGATGCAGCCGGTTGCCACAAGCAGCAGCGCTGCAATAACCATTGCCTTTTTCATCGCATATCAAAACCTGTAGGTGTAATTGAATGACGGGAGCACCGGAAGGAAGGTCATTTTTTTCACTACGATTTTATCCCCGGGTAACCGGCCCGCCGCATAGACAAGATTGGGATTCATCGCATTGTAAGCATTATAGACGCTCACGCTTATCGTTCTTTCTCCGTGTCTGAACTGCCGGTTGAAGTTTACGGCCAGATTAAGCGTATGGCTAGGAGGAAGATTGTAATTGTTTTTTCCTGAAATGTAATCAACAGTCAACAACGGCTCCGGCTTTATCAAGTTATCATACTTGGATTCCTGGTAGTTGTAAAAAACGGTGGTCCGCTCGGGAATCGTCGCCCACCCGCCGCTGGAAAACGACCAGGTGGCACTCAGATTGATTTTTCCGGAGAGTGCATAACTGACATTCAGGTTAAGAACATGGCGCCTGTCGTACTGATAAGGAAACCAGCGGCCGCTGTTTATGTAGCCATTGGGGTATTTTCTTTCTGTCTTGGACAAGGTATAAGCAAGCCATCCGGTAAGCTTGCCCTCTGTCTTGCGGACCAGCGTCTCAAGACCGTATGAACGAGCGACGCCCATTTCCACCAATTGCTCCCACCCCTCGGAAGACCCGAACATGGAAGCTCCGTCCCGATAATCGATAACATTTCTGGAGAACTTGTAATATCCCTCCAGGGATATCTCCCAGCCGGGCAGACCGTCATAGAAAACACCGGTGGAACCTATATCGGATATCACGGGGTCGAGCTGCTCCGTTACCGGGACCCATAAATCAGACGGCAAAGTGATACGCGTCGAAGATAGTTGGTGCACGTACTGCCCCATCCTTGCATAACCAGCTTTTACGGCAAAGCCCTCCCATGGGGAGTAGCGGACGGAGGCCCGCGGCTGGACGGAAGGAATCAGGCGGCTGCCGGATGTCATCAGCACGAAACGTAAGCCGGCATTCACAGAAAACCGATCGGAAAAACTTATTTCGTCTTCTCCATATAATGCCGCTTCCCACCCTTTATATTCCTTCTGGCTTGACGTTTCGGATATTTGATTGCCGGTTATTTCATCCGTCCTTATGAAACGTGTGGACGGGGAGTAATGATGATGGATTACGGACACCCCTGTTTTGACAGAGTGGGCGTTGGACGGCACGCAAGACGCATCCCATGCAAACGAAAAGTCATTTATGCCCGAAACATACCGGGAATTGTACTTTTCTGAAAAATCTTCAAGGTATCCATCTACGTATGCCAACCAGTTTCTGGTCTGGGTATAGTCGGTTGTCATTCCATAGCGATTGTATGCAAAAACCGTGTTTGCAGACCAGATGCCGTTGAAAACATGATACCAGCGCAGGGCGGCAACGGTGTTTCCCCAATCCATCGTTTCGCTGTCATCCGAAGAACTGCCGTCGGAGGATTCGTCCGTACCTTTATAATCAAAAACGTCATGCCCATGATACACGCTGAGCGACAAGCGGTCCGCATCTGAAAAGCGGTGCACTATCTTGCCGTTCAAATCGTAGAAATAATACGAGAACGGCAGCCCGCCAAGCTTGACGGCGGGGGCCATGATGGCTGTATGCATGAGTCTCCCAGAAAGTGCGTAGGATGTCTTTCCTTTGACTATAGGACCGTTAAGATGGAGTTTGCTCGTAATCAGGCCGACATTTACGGAGCCGTGGGTTTCGTACATGTCGCCGTCTATTGTCCGCAAGTCAAGCACTCCGGATACACGTCCTCCATACCTTGCAGGGAATGCCCCCTTGTACAACGTGGCTTTCTTTATAGACTCCGGAGTAAAGGCGGAGAAAACGCCAAGAAGGTGCGAAACGTTGTACAGCGCGACTCCGTCCAGCAAAAAGAGGTTCTCGTCCGCGCCGCCACCACGGACATAAATGCCGGAAAAGCCTTCCATCCCGCTTTGTACGCCGGGAAGCAGCTGCGCGGCCTTAAGCACGTCAGATTCCCCCAGAATAACGGGCATCTTGTTTATGGTAGCAAGAGGGACGTCCATTGCATCAATCAGAGTCGAGCGGAAGCCGGATTCTCCTGAAGCGGTAACCACGGACGCGTCTATTACTTCTCCAGGTCTGAGTTCCACGTTGATAAGGGTGTCACGTTGCAACGTGACGTCTGTTTCTGCGGTAATATAACCTGAATAGTAATATCTGATTTTTACTTTCCCTTCCGGCAGAGACAAAGAATAGTGGCCGTCGGCATCGGTGGTGACCCCGGCGCTGCCACAGACCACCTCCGCGGCGATGAGGTTTTCTCCGCTCCTTGCCTCCCTGACAAAGCCGCTGACGCTTACCTTGCGTTGTCCATAGGACGCAAAACACGTCAGCACCGCCGCACACAGAAGCAGCAGGCGCCTACACATGCTCAAGGTGATATATCAAAGATTGCAGCGTATATGATTTGTTTGCGAAGTCGTACACGGGGACCTCACTGATTATGATATCCAGCATGCCGTTTTCTGCCTTCAGCACATGTGCGTCGTGAAGCAAAGCAATGTATATCTGCCCGGAGGAAGTATTGTTTTCCTGCAATGCCGGCTGCCAGACCGGTGTGCCGTCTTGAGAGAAAGAGACGGAAAAACCGACCGCGAAAGAGGCACAGCCGAAGCCGCGAGAAAAAGTCACCGGAGTTTCTATGGAATAAGGCGGCTGTGCCATCCCGGAGCTGACACCCTGGAGAGGGACAAACAAGGTAAAACCACCGGCGTACTCACCACCCCCGGTCTTGATGAACTGAAACTCTGAGAAAGACGGATTCCACATGCTCCTGTACTCATCTAAAAGAGTCACGGAAGCTGTTCCATCACCATCCAAATCAAAAGCCGAACGGTTAATCTCGAATATCGAAACTAAGTTATACTTCCCGCTGAACGCTTTGCGATACTGGGCCGAAGGGTCCTCCTCTTTCTTGCAGGAAACAAATCCCAAGCACAAAACGGCCGCCGCCAGGCAGAAAAAGACTTTTTTCATAATTTCCGATTATTTCGAATGCAAATGTAGTGAAATTAAATGTTCTTTGGAACAATTATCAAATCAACATAGCCTGTTGAATACACGTGCAACCTGGCTCGAGTTCCAGTAGCGTTCCTACCCTCTACAACGGGATCCGAGAACTGTACGAGAACACTTCCGAGATTATCGCTGCTTTGTGTATATGTTTCAGTAATTGTAGAACTATGCAGTTCTGTTGTTGACATTCCGGTTCCATAACCATATTTGATATCTTCGCCTGTCGTTACAGATGTGGTAACATTGGTTGTGTACTGATAAGAATCGACCATCGTTCTAGTAACTTCAGCCCCGGAATCGTGTTCTTCCACTGCGATTGTATAGCGGTAAGGGTCTGTCTTTAAATTCCACGTAATAAATTCATGATCCACAGCTATCCACTTGGGGACAAGATATTGTGGCTCAGTATAATAACTTCGCCATGTCACTGTGCCGAAAAGATTCTTATAATACTTATAGAACACCTTTGAAGGAGTGAAAGCCTGGCCGACGGAAACGTCAGAATGTTTATCGGTCGCAATATCTCCTGCTCTGAAATAGAACACTAATTCGAGATTACCCTCCGCCCAATCCATAGCAGACAGTTGGCTTTCCGAAAAAACCACTCCGGGACTGTTATGATAGTTAAGGACAATATCCGTGCCCTGCTCGGTATGATCGTCGTACCAAGCACTCGCTAAAGGGTTTACTAAAGGGTTTAATTTGAACTGGTATAGTCTTTCTTTGTAATGAATGTTCAAAGCTCCGGTATCCCTCACACTTGTCATATCGTAGTAAATATAATCTCTTTGGGGCATATTTACAGCATTATTGGCCTCTATATAAGCGGCTAGCACCTTGGACGGAAGACTAAACGCTGAAAACCATTCATTAGGTTCTGTCGGGCTGAACGTATATTCTTCTTCATAGAAGGCTCCCTTCGTCCCAGGATTATTGATTCCGTCAAACACAGAATCAACAAATGAATAAGCATTCTCGCCGGTTTTGGTTTCTATACCAGAAAAGATTATTCTTTCATTCTGTTTTATGATCAGAACAGGATGGTCAAGGTATTGACCGCTATGAATTGTGCCAAGGAGTTTGCCGTTTCCGAATAGAGGTTTATCTGCTTTCTTCGTTCTGTAGGAAACAGCAACCTCGTTGTCCTTTACATCCCAGTCAGTAACGCTGAAACATCTGGAATCCAGCCACTTCCAATCAGGAATATATATTGTCAATAACGGGACGTTTTCCTCTATTGTTTTAAGAAGACCCTTGGAATCATACTCTTTGAGAATGTTTCTGAAGCTTCTGGAACCATCCACTGACTCATTCTTTATCCATGGATAGAAAACGTCATAATCGTTGTCAACCTGTTTTAACGCTTCTGTCTTAAGGAAAGAACGCAATTCTGGTTCATTATATACAGCGGAGGAAAGGAGAATCGCAAACTCCTTAAGATACAACTCTTTATCAACGTCTTCATTATTCTCGGACAACCTGTCGTCAACTAATGATTCTGCCGAACAACCAGCAATGACAAACTGCACAGCAAATGCAAGTAATACTAAGGATATTCTTTTCATGCTTCTTGTATATTAGTATCCACTAAAAATCAATTATAGCTTTGCCTCTCTGTTTAATTTTCAATTTCAAACAATCCTTCATACCATACACCGTTTGTCAGTGAGAAAGTAATTCTATATAAGCCTTCACTGCCATTAATTGGAAGAAACATTGCTCCCAAGGCTGAGTTCACATGGTATTCTGCATATTCGCCGTAGATAGTGTTTTCAACGCAAATATCTACGTTTCCCAGGTTTTCAAGGAAAGATACACATACGGAAGAAGTAAAAGCATCATAATACGCTTGCATAGGCACATAGTCCAGGTTTCTATGAGTATGACTTGTTGCGACTGTATCATCCAGGACATGAATCGGGATAAACTGGTTCTCGTCAGCAAATAAGCTTACCGAGAACAGAAAAATGGACAAAAGAAGAACATTTTTTTTCATATCTGTGACATTTTGATTTCGTAGCAAAGTTACGGCTCAACGATGCCATATTGGACATGTAACTGTCTTAACAGGCTAGGGGATAATGTCCTAAGAATCAAGCACTTACAGATACGCCGAGAAACATTATCTTAACGATTCCGTAAGTGCTTGATAATCAATAAAAACACCCTGCCAGCTTTTAGCCAGAAGGATAACACCTTAATTTACAGGTATTTAGCCAATGTATTCAAGATAAAAATCCCGATATGGCGAGTTCAACGCTGATATTTCCCCTTTAAGACGATTCTTCTTCGTGTAAACGGTCCCAATAGAATAATCAGTCAAGCAGGAGATTGTCGTAGCATCAAAACCGACAATGATATACATCAAGAAACGGAAATCCTGCTCCTTGTGTTTTGGCAAATCCACATGCAATTTATCCATGATTCCATTCAAAGAAGCATTTACCGTGGACATAAACCGGTTCTGCGAATCATCATCATTGACGATGTCGTTCAATTGGCTCATCACCTCATCATAAATGACATCTTTTCTGTCCTTCTTGATTGGTGATAGATAAGCAGCGCAGAGATCGTTCAGTGTCTTATACTGCGCCTTGTACATAGAAGCAAATTGTTTGCGTAGAGAAAAAAGATCCGCTTCCTTATGGGCAAGTTGAGCATTTGCAGATGCAGTTTGTGCGCTTTGAAGGTCAAGCATCTGCTGGGACTCCCGTTGCAATGCCGATAATTCTTCAATCTTCTTCCCCATAACAGTTTTCCTCTTAAAGTACAGTAATGCAAACAACACCAGTATTACCAGAGAAACAACCGAGATAAGGGCAATACGTTGCTTCTCAAGTTCGTTTTCTTTTTTGAGCACAAGTGTCTCTGACTTGAGATAATCATGCTGTGACTGAATCAAAGACTGCCTTAACACAGATAGAACGATAGAATCCTGAACTAATACAGATTGCTCCAAATCAGCGATAGCCAGGTCATATTTACCCTGCTCCCTATATATTCTATAGCGCCATAATTTCACGACATCTTGTTGCAGATTCAAGGACTCAAGTTGGGAAAGAATTCCATTAGCAACCGTCTCATGCCCTAGCTTCTGCTGAGCAAAAGCATAGATGCAATATGCCTCAACGCCCATCGCCTTAGGATATCTGTTAGCAACATCCGCTAATAGTTCCACACTCATCTGAGGATTTGATTCCGGAAACCGCAAAAGATCCTTTGCATAGTTTACTCTTCTCCGATAATAAGCCAAAGAATCAGAAATAGGCATCTGAAAAAACTGTTGGTAAGCATCTTCAGATTCATTCCATAGCCCCAGATTCCCATAAGCAGAAGCAATAAAACCTGTAATTGCCCAGACGCCGATAGAATCACAAGCAAGACGTGCATACCTCAACGCATCTTGAGCATACTGCAATTCCAACTCTCTATAATGGCTTCTTGAAAAGACATCAGAAATTGCAGAATTAACCAGTTCTTTGTAATGATTATCATCAACACGCGAAGAATCTTCAAGTGCTAGCAGATAATAGTGTAAAGCCTTATCATCCTCGCCTCTATTAGCATAAATGCGCCCCTGATAGAAATAAGTTCTCATTTTTTGGATAGGGGTGCCATGCTTTGAATAATAATCAAATGCCGGAAGGACGATGCCTAAATCAGTAGTATCTACATAGCACTTGTCGAGTGCGGTTGCGTATAATAGTGAATGCCTGGCTTTAAGTTCCCGTGAACTAAGAGCATCCTCTGCCATGGATTCCAGAATAGACAAAGAACTGTCTGGATGCTCTTGTATGAGTGTCTCAACATTGTCAAGAAGGGCACCAACCTGCCTATTCTCACAAGAGAATAACGTCAAAGCCAGTACTGCGGGAAACAATATGCGGTAGATGACCTTCATATATATAACCAAAAGACATCTATAGCCGTCCCAACGCAAGTTCGTCCTTCAAGAAGGAATACACGTAGGCGGGACCCTCTTTATATAATCCTGTCTCCGGATCCGAAAGCTTCTCGAAAAGAACAGATGAATATACGACATCAAGCGCTTTCTTCATATCAAGGTGATAATCTTCCATCACCCTGCTAACCAGGTCGGCGACCAAGCCCTCTTTGAGATATTGAAAATGCTCACTCATATCAAGCGAAGGGTTTCAATGGCGGCTTCCGTACCAAAGAAATACTGGAAGGTAATGCCCTTGATAAATTTGATGCGATGGAGTAATTCCTCCAGGGTGATGTTCCCACCCTTGAATGCACGAATCTGGGCGCCGACATTATCATTGGCAATGGGACCATATATAATGTCGAAATCGTGAAGCTGAGTATCTGAGAAGTTTTCGCGGTTGTCGTAAACGAACTGTGCCCATTCCTCACTATAGCTGTCAAAGATTTTAACCTTCAACTGACCATTGGACAAAGCCGATTCATCAAACTCAAAGGCAGTGACGAAAGGTTCTCCTCCCAAAAACTTTACTTTGCTTGTTGCCAGTTCCATCGCCTGTTCCTTTTCTGCAGAGAGGTAAAACCCTCTTCCGAAATCTTTGCCAGGACGAGATGCCGTAAGATCTATCTTCTCAATGGAGATATTGGAACCGTGATATAGAATCATCTTAACCGGCCTCCCATCCGTCTACAGTAGGTAGCTACATCCTCAACATTGCCCCGGAAGTCCTGCGTATGCAGAGCTCCGTAGTATTGGTCGATAGCAGAAATGGCATCATAGGTCTTGAGATAACGATATGCCTGAGAATCAGTAAGTCCGAATCGTTGACCAAACTCATTGACAAAGGCGATAATGTATTCTATTTTGTCGCGTATGGGATAGGTTTGTTCCATAAATAATTCCGTTTGCGGCTGCAAGTTACTCATTTTTATTGATACAACAACTAAGATAATTCATTGCTATCCACTAAAAGTTGTGGCAAGCTGCGGCCATTTCTTGGTGATTTGAGCAGCTAAAAAAAATCAGGATGTCCGGAAAAACCAGACACCCTGACGATAATTGAATAAGTGTATTTCCTAGAAGAAGCGGGCGCGGTTGTCTTTGACGTCGGCTTTCTTCATCATTTCGGGAATTACCATCTGAGTGGAGTAACGTGCCTTCTGGAGCTCGTTGTCGCGGGCATCTTCTGCGGTGTAGAAGGAACCGGTCTGGCGGTTGCCTACCTTGAATACATACACGCAGAACTGACCGGCAACGGGACCGCAGATCTGGCCCTCGGGTGCAACGGATGCAGCACCGATAAGGGCAGGCTCGACGGTGGAGCGGCTCATGGAAGAGAAGGAGACGCCCTCTGCGGAAGAACCCTGTACTCCAAGCTTGGTCTCGATTTCCTCGAGGCTCTGGAGGCCCTGGATCTTGGCGGCCACTTCCTCGCAGGTCTTAGCCTGGAGCTGCTCGGTGCGCAGGATGTCGCTGATGGCGGCGGAAGCCTCGCTGACGCTCTTGTAACCCTCGTTGCGGATATCCTTGAGGGCGACTACGAAGAAGAAGTTGTTGTTGACGGTGATGATATTGGATGCCTTGCCCTTCTTGGCGTCATAGACCCAGCGGGTGATTTCCTTGGCCTGGCTCACGGAACCGTAGTTGGCAGTGGCCTCGGTCACGTTGTTCATGACGTGAGAATAGACACCGGTGGAATCGATGGCCCTCTTGTAGCCCTCGTAGGTACCGCCGGCGATAGTGGCGAAGCGGTTGGCCTGGGAATAGAAGCTGTTGAAGGTTTCCTTACTGGCAAGGGATGTCTTCTCGAGGATGGCCACCTGCTTCTTGGCGACGGGCTTGGTGCGCTTGGTTACGACGACAACATGGCTGCCGTACTGGGTATCGAGTACGAAGGGCTTGTTAAGATCTGCGGTTACGCAACCCTCGAAACCGGGGATGGTGTAGGTCTGGGTGAACCAGCCGAGGTTGCCGAGTTCGCCGCCGTCTGCAGAGTTCTGGTCAACGGAGTAAAGTGCGGCAAGGCTTGCGAAGTTGCCGCCCTTTGCCACTACGCCGCAGAGGCTGTCGGCAAGGTGACGGGAATTTGCTCCCTGGAGAAGGATGTGCTTGACGTAAACGGAATCGGGTACCATGGCGCTGCCCATGACCTTGACGCTGCGGAATACGTCGCCGTTCTTGTAAACGGGAGAGATGCCGGATGCGCCGCTGAATACGAAGTCATCGACCTCGGAAGAAACGGTGCGGAGCTCGCCCTGCTTGTACCAGTGCTCGGAAAGAGCCTGCTCGGAGTTGCGCAGAAGGAATGCCTTCATGTTGCCGGTAGCTGCAAACTCGGGAAGGAGAGCCTCCATTTCGTCGCTGGTGGCCTCGATGTCCTGCTCGGAAGGAACAACCTCGTACACTACGTACTCGATGTCGCGGCCGGCGGCCTGCTTATAGTTCTCTTTGTGGGAGTTATAGTACTTCTGGATGTCCTGGCTGGAAACCTTTACCGTGGAGTCGTTGTAGTTGAAGGGAACCATTACGTACTCGAGGTCGAAAGTGGTGTTGCCCTCGGCTACTGCACGGTCGGTGATGACCTGGGGCATGTAAGCGGCTGAAGAGAAGAGAGAATTGTACTTCTCGTAATATTTCTGGGTAAGGACGGTGTTCTGGAGGTAATTCCAGAAAGTCTTGAGGCTGCCGCTCTGGTCGGCGTTCACGTTCTGTACGAACTCGCGGAGAAGATCGGGGGAATAGTTGCCGGTCTCGTCTGCGAATGCGCGGTTCTGAGCAAGAACGGGAGAGATATTGTTGCCGGTGGTAAGGTCAACTACCTCGTCGCTACCGACACGGATGCCTGCCTTCTTGGCGTTCTCGATGAACATGTAGCGGTCGAGATAGTCCTGCCATGCGGCGTTGCGGATCTGCTGCTGGGCCTGTTCATTGGTGACGCTGGAGCCGGTAGCAACCTGCTGGATGGTGGTGAAACGGTCGACATTTTCCTGGAAATCCGTGTAAGACACGCGCTTGCCGGCGATGCGGCCGACATCGTACTTGCTGGACATGCCATTGAGTGCGGACTCGAGGGTTCCGGGATCGATGATGAATGAGAGGAGGGCCAATGCGATGATGATGGATATCGCAAGGCCGAATTTTACGCGAATTTTCTGAAGAACCGCCATTGTGTTTTATCTTTTAATTTTTTCTTTCAAAAGTAACGGGCCGCGAATTTACTAATTTTTTGGGAAAGCACCAATAAAATTCACAGAATCAACCACAACAAGCAAGGAATCCTTCTCCGGAACCGCATAACTGTTGAACGGCCGGTGGAGTATGGAATTGCGGGCGTGATCGTCGGAACGCATGCCGTATCCCTGCATGAAACCGTCGGGGGAATACATCTTGACGTAGCAGTCGGTGTAAATCTCCTTGCGCGTTTCGTCCCAATAGATGGTGTCGGTCTCCATGGCTTCACGCTTTATAACATTGTTGATGAGCACGTTGCCGTATGCCGACCAGACGTCGCTCTTCTTGCCTGTCTTGTCCACCTCATGCCTTGCGTTGTCGGAGAAGATCACGCTCTCCAACAACCCCTCTTCGTTGTAGGAATACACCGAGAGTCCCTTTGGAAACAGGTCCAGCTTGACGGAGTCGTTGTCGTAGGTCTCCATGACCGGAGCCTCGAAACGCATCTCCACCTTTCCGTTCTTGGTCTGGACTGAAAACATGTCGTGGAGCGTCTGGACCGGGGTTTTAGAAAGGTCGAGGTTGTCGGCGGTGCCCAATCCTCCGCCGCAGGAAACGACAATACTGGCAAGCGCAAGCACGCCTGCCAGTATCCGGGTCGTATGTTTGATTCCTATTCTCAAATTACTTAACGGTCCTCACGGTCGTGGTGGCCCTCATTCCGCCGCAGACGACGGTGTAGGTCTGACCGTTGGTGATGTCGTACATGAAGGCATCGGCTGCAGGAGGGAAATACCTGCTGTACTGGCCGATATAGCGGTTGGCGTCGTCGGTGAGGGAGGCGTCGGCAGCCTTGGCCCTGTTCATGTAGTCGCATGCCACCCAGTAAGGTGCACGACGTGCGATTTCGTCTCCGCCGCAGGTGGTTGAACCCCAGATGGTTCCGATAAGCAGATAGGACTTGCCGGCGAGCGATTCGTCCAGTGCGGGAACCTTGCTTGCAGCTTCGTATGCAGCGGCTGAACGTCCGTTCTTGAAGCAGTACACAGCAAGCTCGTAGAGATAGGATGCATCCTGCTTTTCGTCGGAATCATCACGGTCGATAGCCTCCTGCAGGTACTTGACTGCATCTGATACGTTGTCCTTGGATGAGTGCAGCTTGTACAGGTAGTATGCAGCCGCTGCGGAAGGATCGAGCTTGTACATGGTGGTCACGGCGTTCAGGAAGAGGTCGTTGTCGTTGCAATCCTGAGCGAGCGAGAGCATCTTGACGATGTTGGTCGCAAGTGCAAGATCTTCGGGATTGGCCTCGTAGCGGGGACCGAAAAGGGCAAGCAGGTCGTCGCAGGACGCCACTTTGCTGTTGATGAACAGGGTCTCGATGTTTGTGCGGAAGTCGGAAATCTGCTTGCTCTCGATATCGGAGGCAGGGACTATCGCGCCGAGCATCTCGATATTGCGCTGGTACAGGTTGAGGACTTCTTCGGTACCGATGGCCTTCTCTTCATAGAGATCGACAGCTGTCTTGAAATCGTTGAACAGCACGGACGCCTTGGTCTTGTCGCCGAGGGCGGCTATCACGCCTTCATAAACGTCAAAGGCCCTTTTAGGATCCTTGGACAGATACTTGGCGGTATATGTGGCCTTGTTGTTGAGTGCCGTCACCGCATACTTGGGATACAGCTCAGCCCTCTGGTCCTGGAGGGTGAGAAGGGTATCCACAAGACCTGCGACCAGCTCGGGGTTCTTGGAGTTCTTGGCAATGAGCCTCGATACGAGGTCGGAGCCGTGGATAAGCAGGTTCTGGCTGCAGGTAGGAGGACACAGCTTATATGCCTGGCGCCAGTTGGGGATGGCGTCGTTATAATTCTTCTGCTTATAATACTCAGTGTAATAGGAGAGGTACTTTACGCACTCCTCTGCATTCTCGCCGTATTTGCTCATATCCTGTGCGGATACGCGGGCTGCGGGGAGAAGAGCCAACAGGCTGATTGCCGCTAAAAATACTTTTTTCATATCGATCGGTTTTTTTAGTTTTACACTTTAACTAATCGTACGCGAACTTCTGGAACCAGATGTCGAACAGGTTGAAGCCGACTGAGAAATTGATGTATGTCTCTCTGACCAGATTGTTCTTCAAAGAGCCCCTCTGTCCAAAGTCCATGCCAAAAGTGATTCCGTTGTACCAGCGGAACACCGGAAGCGTGGCTCCAAGCGTTATTCCATAGGAATTTACGGGGTTCCCGTCGATGAGATAATATTCGTTTTTCCAGTATGCACCGGCGCGGTAGGCTATCTTGCGCCAGTAATAACGGATGTCGTTTCTGCCGGGTACGTATTCCACTCCGAGGCGGAAAGATTCGGAAACGGAGGTCGTAAAGACGGAGCGTCCTTCTCCTGCACGCAGGTTGCCGGCGAAACCTTCAGTCTTGTCCAGACCGGTTGACGTCCAGTCGGAACGGGTGTAGTCGAATTCGGCCTGGAACTTGTCGGCATAGCGGAAACTCAGGCCAATGCCCTTCTCGCTGGCAAGCCGCACCCCTTCGGGTACTCCGCTCTTGTAATACAGGGTGTCGGAAGCCGCGCTGCCGTCGGAAAAGCGGAAACTCTTGGTATGTCCGCCCAGGGTGGCGGCTGTACGGTATGTAGCTCCAAGGGTGATGGAGGCCTTGGTTCCGATGGGCTGCTCGTACTGCAGTCCGAACTTGCCTGCGGGAGCCGACAGCTGAAGTACATGCCCGTTGTTGGCGCCGTTATATGATGCGTCGGAAAAAGATTCTGTGAATGTCTTTTCGTTCTTTCCGAAAAAATAGATGAACTGTGCTCCTACGGAAAGCCTTCTCCAGAACGTTGCCGATGCCGTCGCAAACAGTTGGTACATACTGCCTTGACCCTCTGCAGTATAGAAAATGTTACCGGTTCGTCCGATAATTGAGGGGTCTGTGAAAGCGTATGAATAGTCGTAACCGGTACTGCTGAACGGCATGATTCCGACCATCATGGCGGAAGACTTCCAGATGGGGAAGGATATGATGAGGTCGCCTATGTTCGCCGTATTGGATGCGGAGCGCATGTCTCCCTGACGGAATATCTTATTGTCCTGGATGATGGAATAGTCGGCCATGAACGCAAGGGTGTCGCGGGCGCTTGCGGCGGCAGGGTTGAGGGGATTGATGAACCTGTGGCTGTGCGAGGCTATGCCCACTCCGCCCATGGATTTGTTGTAAGCGGTACCGGGGGTCGCCAGGTCGCCTACACCGAATATCGAATAGGGTGTATAGCTTCCGAAGGTCTGGGCACCCATGTCCAGTCCGGAAAAAAGTGACAGAGTTACTGCCGCAAGGAGGCTATGCAATATTCTTTTTGACATATTCATCGGTAATTATTGCGAGGCCCATGAGCCCGAGGTTGCTGACTACAAAGATGGAATTTTTCATTTGCTGAGCAAAATAAACTGCATCTCCGCCTGTAAAGATCACCACGTTCCCGGGATTTGAGCCGATATATCCTTCTATTTCAAACTTTATACCCGAAATTATGCCGGACTCTATCGAGGACGTGAGGGACGTGCCGGGAAAGGATGTCGAAGCGGGCATGTTTACCAGCGGCAGTGCCCTGGAATAGCGGTTTACGGCTTTGAAGCGGGTGCGGCACCCAAGAGAGATATTGCCTCCCTGATACATTCCTTCACTGTCCATGAAATCGACGGTGAGGGTTGTTCCAAGGTCGAATACGGTGCAGGCCTTGTCTTTGAAGAGGTATCTCGCGGCAACAAGGGATGCTGCCCTGTCGAAGGTCAGGTACGACGGGAATCCGTAATCCGAAAGGGCGTCGGGGCTGGCCGTATCGAGGAGCAGCAGATTGGAACATGCTTCCTGCAGGGCGGCTTTTTCTTCCTGGTTGATGTCGCGCACCGACACCACCGCCATGACGAGCGGAGCCTGTCTGGCGGTGAGTGAGGTTATGAAATCTATAACCCTCTCGCCCTGGTAACGGAATGTTTTGCCGAGAACGGTACCGTCCGACCAGGCTGCCTTGACGGCAGTATTGCCTATTACCACTAACAGATTAGACATTTGATTCCAATCAGCAAACTTGCAAAGATAGAAAATTTATTCCAACTTACTCAGTATAAGCCTTGCTTTTTGAAGAGAGTCAACACCCCGGGTAATCAGTTTGAGTCGTCCCTTGCTCTGTTTGAATTCCAGCGAATAAACTCCGGCATTCACCCTTTCAAGTACCCTGCTGAATACGTCGGACTGAAAATAAGGAGACATTTGGTTGGCAATGAAGAAGGCTATGAACATGCCGTTCTTTATAACTATCTTGTCAAATCCCAGCCTGGCGCCGGCATTCCTTATCTTGACCACTTCGAAGAGGTTCTCTATCTGGGGAGGCATGTGCCCGAAACGGTCCTGGAGCTGAAGGGCGAACAGGTCGAGTTCCTTGTCGGACGAGAGCGAATCAAGCTGTTTGTAAATCCTTATCTTTTCGGCTGTTATGTCGATGTAGTCATCCGGTATGAGGGCCTGCTGGTCGGTTTCGATGGTGCAGTCGGTGGTAAAGGCTCCACGGTCGCTGCGGGTTACTATTCCGGCCTCGATTCCAAGTTCCTCCATCGCTTCCGACAGGATTTTCTGGTATGTTTCGAAGCCCATGTCGCTTATGAATCCGCTCTGTTCGGCACCCAGAAGGTTGCCTGCTCCGCGAATGTCCAGATCCTGCATGGCGATATTGAATCCGCTTCCCAGGTCGCTGAACTCTTCTATAGCCTTGAGTCTGCGGCGGGCGTCGTCGGTCAGGGTGGTCAGAGGAGGCACTATGAGGTAGCAGAACGCCTTCTTGTTGGAACGCCCCACGCGGCCGCGCAACTGATGCAGGTCGCTCAGACCTATGTTCTGGGCCTGGTTTATTATGATGGTGTTGGCATTCGGAATATCGAGCCCGTTCTCTATGATGGTCGTGCACAGCAGCATGTCGTAGTCGCCGCGAATAAATTCCAACATCTTGTTTTCCAGTTCTTTGGAATCCATCTGACCGTGGGCCATGCATATCTTCATATCCGGTACCAGGCGATGCAGAATTTCGTAGATGGCGGGGAGTTCCTCAACCTTGTTGTGAAGGAAGAATACCTGGCCGCCGCGGTTGAGTTCGTAGTTTATGATGCTGCGAATTTCTTCCTTGTCGAAAAGGATTATCTCGGTCTGTACCGGGATGCGGTTGGGCGGTGGCGTATTGATGATGCTGAGGTCGCGGGCTCCGAGCAGGGAAAACTGCAGGGTCCTCGGAATCGGAGTCGCGGTGAGCGTAAGCGTGTCCACGGCTGTCTTGAGTTTGCGCAGCTTTTCTTTGGCAGAGACTCCGAATTTCTGTTCCTCATCGATTATCAGAAGGCCCAAGTCCTTGAATACAAACGCATCGGACAGGATCTTATGGGTTCCTATAAGTATGTCTATCTTGCCTTCTTCGAGACGCTTCTTGATGTCGTTTATCTCTTTGGCAGTACGTAGGCGGCTTACGTAATCTATCGTACACGGAAGGTTCTTGAGCCGATCGGAGAAGGTTGTGAAATGCTGCAGGGCAAGAATGGTGGTAGGAACAAGCACGGCAGTCTGCTTGCCGTCAACTGCAGCCTTGAAAGCTGCACGTATGGCAATTTCTGTCTTGCCGAATCCTACGTCGCCGCATACGAGCCTGTCCATGGGACAGGTGTCCTCCATATCCCTCTTGACCGCTTTTGACGCCAGCTCCTGATCGGGTGTGTCTTCGTACATAAAGGAAGATTCGAGTTCTTCCTGAAGGTAAGTGTCGGGAGAGAATGCATAGGCTTTCGATGCCTTGCGGCGTGCGTAGAGCTGGATGAGGTCTTTCGCTATATCCTTTACCCTCGACTTGGCACTGCTCTTGAGCGCCGTCCATGTCTTGGAACCAAGCTTGTTTATCTTGGGAGGTTCGCCGTCGCGGGAGCGGAAACGGGATATCTTATGAAGCGCGTGTACCGATACGAATACCACGTCGCCATCCTTGTATGTAAGTTTTACAACTTCGTTTATACGCCCGAAGTCGTCGCGCAGCCTCACGAGGCCTCCGAACACGCCTACTCCGTGATCTATATGCACCACGTAGTCGCCTATGTTGAAGGAATTCAGGTCGTTGATGGTAAGCTGCTCCGTCTTTTCAACGCTCCTACGCAGGTTTACCCTGTGGAAACGGTCGAATATTTCGTGGTCGGAATAGCAGCATACCTTATCCTGCTTGTCGATGAATCCGTTGTGAATATTCTGCCCCTTAACGAATTCGGGGAGCAATCCTCCATTCTGCGAAAGAATCGACTGAATCCTGTCGAGCTGGTTGACTTTCTCGCCGTAAATCAGCACTTTGTATCCACCCTCTATCTTCTCCCTAATATCTTCGGTCAGCAGTTCGAAGTTCTTGTTGAAAACGGGTTGAGGTGCTATTTCGAAATCTATCGTATCCTCTTCCTGACTCGACAGCGGAGTGTCTATGAACACCCTCTGATATTTTTTGGTAAGCGCGAAGAAATCCTTCTCCTTGTACATGTCGGAGGAATCCAGCCACACCAGGGATTCCGGTGGCAGCGTATCAAGGATATTTACTTCGTCTTCTTCTGAGCAGTCAGATACTATTCCTGATACTATCTCTGCTTTTTCTATCTGTTCCTTAGAGAGTTGGGTATTGCAATCGAAGATATTTATCTTCTCTATTTCGTCTCCCCAGAAGGATACGCGGAAAGGAAGGTTGCGCGAATATGAGAATATGTCAACAATGGAGCCACGTATTGCAAACTGACCCGGTGCGGACACGAAATCCACTTTTTCGAATCCTTCTGCGGCCAGGCGCGAAGACAGGGCGTCGTGGGATATTTCCTGACCGGCCGAAAGCGTGAATACGGAATCGGAAAGCTTTTTGCGGCTCGGTATTCCTTCTTCGAGCGCCTCCGGATAGGTGATTATGAATACCTTCTCTTTTTTATTTGAGAGTATCTTTTCTACAGCTGCTGTACGCTGTACTCCAAGAGATGACTTGTAATTGCTCCTTTCTATATTCTTGCCTGATGAAGGAAGGAAAAACACCGTATCTCCGCTGGTGAGCCCATAGAGATCCGAAGCGCAGTATTCCGCCGCTTCCCTTCCGGGCAAAATTATGAAATTGAGCCCATCCTTCGCAGCGTCGCTTAAAACGAACCACCTTGCCGACAGGAACAGACCCTTACAGAATACATCTTTACCAGAAGATATCCTGTCTATGAGTTTTGACGTTGATTTACTGTTTATCAATATATTTATTTATTATATGTTACTTTTTAAAAATTAAATAATAAATATAAGATATTACAGTTTGCAGACTACGGCCGCAAGCGGCCTATCCCTGTCTTCGACAGGATGACTACTATCCCCCTGCACCCCCAGGGGACTGAGGGGCGTTCCCCTCAGACTCCCTGCCTTAACGACGGGCCCCTCCCACTCACGGCTGCGTGGGCGCAGACGGTCTGCAAACTGTAATATCTTATTATAAAACAAATCATCAGTATTCATTGTGTTGAAAAGTATGTTTATAACCTTGTTATTTTCGTGTTAAAAATAAAGGTTGCCGGGTTTTTAACAGAAAAATAATAATCCTCCAACAAAGTTTTTAACTGTACTTTAAGTGTTAAATTATTGATTGTCAATAGCCTTTTTAAGTTTTCAACATACTGACAGAATAATAAAACAACAACAAAATAAAATTAAAAACAATTATATTTGTAATAATAAATAATCAGGCGGAATGACCGACTTTAACCCACACAATACAAACGAGGGCAAAGATAAGGATTTAGACGGAATTATAAGACCTCGGGAACTCGAAGATTTCACAGGCCAGGGCGAAATAGTATCCAATCTTAGAATCTATATCCAGGCTGCAAAGATGCGCGGAGAAGCCCTGGATCACACACTGTTCCATGGTCCTCCGGGACTTGGAAAGACCACTCTTGCACATATCATCGCCAACGAGATGGGAGTGAACATGAAGGTAACATCCGGCCCTGTGCTCGACAGGCCGGGCGACCTTGCGGGCCTGCTTACTTCCCTCGAAACGGGCGATGTGCTGTTTATCGACGAAATCCACCGTCTTTCTCCGGAAGTGGAGGAATACCTTTACTCCGCGATGGAAGATTACGTTATCGACATAATGATAGACAAAGGTCCCGGCGCGAGGTCGGTGCGGATTTCCCTCAATCCATTCACCCTTGTGGGCGCCACTACCCGTGCTGGTCTGCTGACAGCTCCCCTGCGCGAAAGATTCGGGATAAACTGCGGTCTTGAGTATTACGATACAGACCAGCTTATCAAGATAGTAAAACGCAGTGCGGCGATACTCAATATAGGAATCGACAATGATGCAGCCCGCGAAATCGCTCTTCGCAGCCGTGGAACGCCCCGTATAGCGAACGGCCTTCTCAAGCGGGTGCGCGATTTTGCCCAGGTAATGGGAGACGGTCATATAGATCTCAATATTTCCAAATATGCGCTCGATAAACTCAATATCGACACACGCGGTCTCGATGCCATAGACAACAAGATACTCCGCACTATAATTAATACTTTCAAGGGAGGCCCCGTGGGTGCAAATACCATCGCCACAGCCATCGGTGAAGACCAGGGAACCTTCGAAGAAGTTTACGAACCTTTCCTCATCAAGGAGGGATTCATAGTCCGTACGCAGAGAGGACGAATCGCCACCGAACTGTCGTACCGGCATCTTGGAATAAACAAAGAACCCGAAGAAGGAACTTTATTTTCCGAGTGATTGCAGTTGTGCTTAAAAACAACTAAATTTGCAAACTTTATTGAATACCTATAATTTTTATAAAATGGCCGATAAATTAATCTCTAAGATTCCCGAAGGACCCTTGGCCGAAAAATGGACCAAGCGTAAGTCGGAAATTCACCTCGTGAGCCCCAACAACAAGCGTAAACTCGAAATCATCGTTGTAGGTACAGGTCTTGGAGGAGCATCTGCAGCTGCTTCCCTCGGAGAACTTGGTTACAACGTAAAGATTTTCTGTATCAGCGATTCACCCCGCCGTGCCCACTCAATTGCCGCACAGGGAGGTATTAATGCAGCAAAGAATTACCAGAACGACAACGACTCCGTTTATCGTCTCTTCTACGATACCATCAAAGGTGGAGACTATCGTTCCCGCGAAGCTAACGTTTACCGTCTCGCAGAGGTAAGTGCAGCCATTATCGACCAGTGTGTCGCCCAGGGTATTCCTTTCGCACGCGAATACGGCGGATATCTTGCAAACCGTTCGTTCGGTGGCGTTCAGGTCAGCCGTACCTTCTACGCCCGCGGTCAAACCGGTCAGCAGCTTCTTCTCGGCGCCTATGCATCACTCAACAAAGAAATTGCATCCGGTTCCGTAAAGGCATATCCCAGGCACGAGATGCTCGACCTCGTAGTGGTGAACGGAGAGGCTAAGGGTATAATCACCCGCAACCTGGTTACCGGTCAGCTCGAGCGCTTCGGCGCCCATGCCGTCATAATTGCTACCGGCGGATATGGAAACACCTATTTCCTTTCCACCAACGCAATGAATTCCAACGGTTCTGCTGCGCTTCAGTGCTACAAGAAGGGAGCTTATTTTGCAAATCCCTGCTTCGCTCAGATCCATCCTACCTGCATCCCCGTACACGGAGACCAGCAGTGCAAGCTTACCCTTATGTCAGAGTCGCTCCGTAACGACGGACGTATCTGGGTTCCCAAGAAAAAAGAAGACGTGGAGAAACTCCGCAAGCATCAGATCAAGGCTTCCCAGATTCCCGAAGAAGACCGCGACTACTATCTTGAGCGCCGTTATCCCGCTTTCGGAAACCTGGTGCCCCGCGATGTAGCTTCCCGTGCCGCCAAGGAAAGGTGCGATGCCGGCTTCGGCGTCAACGAGACAGGAAAGGCTGTTTTCCTCGATTTTTCCGAGGCTATCAACCGCCTGGGTCATCAGAAGGTGGCAGAGCGCTACGGCAACCTCTTCGA
>DGVM01000191.1:0-18748 GCA_002395925.1 Bacteroidales bacterium UBA4284 | reverse complement strand
GGCAACCTCTTCGAGATGTATGAGAAGATTACTGCATCATCTCCCTGGGAGGAGCCTATGATGATATATCCTGCAATTCATTATACCATGGGAGGTATATGGGTCGATTACGATCTGCAGACCACCATTCCCGGACTGTATGCAATAGGTGAGGCCAACTTCTCCGATCACGGCGGAAACCGCCTCGGTGCTTCCGCACTTATGCAGGGTCTTGCCGACGGATATTTCATCGTCCCCGTCACTATCGGCGATTATCTTTCCAAGAAGTTCGCAGAACCCAAGACCGACGTCAACCGTCCCGAGTTCATAGAGGCAGAAAAGGCAGTACAGGCCCGTATCGACAGGCTTCTTTCTATCAAAGGTAAAGAAACTGTCGATTCCATACACAAGAAACTCGGCCACATCATGTGGGAGTATGTGGGTATGGCCCGCGACAAGGAAGGCCTTCAGAAGGCTATGAAACTCATAAAGGAACTCCGCGAAGACTTCTACAAGAACGTATGCGTTCCAGGAAGCCAGTTCGAATTCAACCAGGAACTCGAGAAGGCTCTGAGGCTCGAAGATTTCTTTGAAATAGGAGAACTCATGGCTCGCGATGCCCTCAACCGCAACGAGTCCTGCGGCGGACATTTCCGCGTCGAAAGCCAGACCGAAGAAGGCGAAGCCAAGCGTGACGACGCCAATTACATGTACGTCGCTGCATGGGAATACAAGGGAGAGGGCGTAGAACCCGAACTTCATAAGGAACCTCTCGTTTACGAAAACATCAAGGTTATTACCAGAAATTATAAGGACTAATATGGAATTCAACTTAAAAATATGGCGTCAGAAGAACGCCAAGGCTAAAGGACACTTCGAGACCTATCATATTTCTGGTATCGAGGAAGATGCTTCTTTCCTTGAGATGCTTGACATTCTCAATGAGCAGCTTATCCGCGAAGGTAACGACCCCGTGGCAGTCGAAAGGGGCTGCCAGAGCAGCGGTCCCGTTTCTTTCGACCACGATTGCCGCGAAGGTATATGCGGTGCCTGTTCCCTATATATCGACGGGCGTGCCCATGGTCCGGACGACCACGTGACTACCTGCCAGCTTTTCATGCGTCACTTTAAAGATGGCGCTACTATTACCGTAGAGCCTTGGAGAAGCGCTGCCTTCCCTGTTATAAAGGACCTTGTGGTCGATCGCAGGGCCTTCGACAAGATTCTTCAGGCCGGAGGATTCATTTCCGTCCGTACAGGATCCGCCCAGGATGCCAACAATATTCTCATTCCTCACGACAAAGCCGAGGAAAGCATGGATGCGGCTGCATGCGTAGGTTGCGGCGCCTGTGTAGCTACCTGTAAGAACGGTTCTGCAATGCTCTTCGTCGCTGCGCGCGTAAGTTCCCTTGCACTCCTTCCCCAGGGCCGTCCCGAGGCCAAGCGCCGCGCGAAGGCAATGGTTGCAAAGATGGACGAACTTGGCTTCGGCAACTGCACCAACACTCGCGCCTGCGAGCTCGAATGTCCCAAGGGTATCACCGTGGCGCATATAGCCCGCCTCAACAGGGAGTTCCTCAAGGCTAAATTCTCTGACTAGTTTTTAGCAACTGTATAATTAAAATACCGGCAGAAGAGATTTTGCCGGTATTTTTTTTATCCCGCTGTTTTCGGCGGGCCCCTGAATAAACTTACTTAACGGAAAGCTTTTTACTTATTGTGTAGTTGATAAGCATCATACACGAGGCGTAAATAGCGCAGGTTATTATGAAAGGTATGTTGAGTTGTTCTACCGAACAACCTGCGATGAACAGGTACGTAACCAGCAGAAGCGGCGCCGACATTACTTCTTCGAAAGTATATTTTGCCGCTGATTCGTGTCCTTTACTGAATATTAGATAGAAAATAGTGGGAATGATGTAGCATACCATATCCCATATATCGAAGTTTCCCGGCAGCAGATGAAAATATTGTGCTATTTCCGAAACTATTGCATTTGCCGGCAGAGCCAGGACCCAGATGGTTTTTGTGGGATGTTCCGGCAGCAGCGTCTCTGTAAGAATCATGTAAGATATGAGCCACAGACCGTCCGGAAGGGCATATACTATGAAATTAGAGGGATGAACGCCGTCAAAAAGATTCCTTATATTATGCAGGAATCCTGAGAGGCCGAGTTTGTCTATAAGTCTGAAGCCTATAATATGGTCTGACCTGAATATAAGATATATACCTATGCTGACAGCGAGAAGAGCCACTGCCAGCATAACTTTCAGAATCTTTATTTTACCTTCTCTTACCACAGGAAATTATTGAATGGCCAGCGTCCTGCATGTATCTCGGCGACCATCTTGTAGATGTCGTTCCTTAGTTTCGGAAGCCCCTCGCGGCTAAGTGCGGACATAAAGATGCAAGGTATCTTCTTTTCTCCTATCCATTGCTCTTTAAGCTCGTCGAGTGTGCGGTTTTCCTTGCCTTTCGGCTTAATGGAAAACTCGTCGTAGGGAACACATTCGTAGTTGTCGATTTTATTGAATATGACATACTGCGGCTTGTCTCCTGCTCCAATGTCTGCAAGGGTTTTCTGTACCACCTCCATTTGTTCCTCAAAATCCGGTGCGGATATATCTACGACGTGGATAAGTATGTCGGCCTCCCTTACCTCGTCGAGTGTGCTTTTGAAGGCTTCTATGAGCTGTGTGGGGAGTTTTCTGATGAATCCTACAGTGTCGCTGAGCAGGAATGGTACGTTCTCTATAACGACTTTTCTTACTGTGGTATCCAGAGTTGCGAACAACTTGTTTTCTGCAAAGACATCGGATTTCGACAGCAGATTCATCAGAGTGCTTTTTCCTACGTTGGTATAGCCAACAAGGGACAGACGTACCATCTGGCCGCGGTTGCTTCTTTGGGTAGCCATCTGCTTGTCCACCTTCTTCAGCTGTTCTTTCAGGCGGGCTATCCTTTCCCTTACTATTCGACGGTCAACTTCGATCTGGCTTTCACCCATACCTCCGCGCGTGCCTATACCTCCCCTTTGTCTCTCGAGGTGGGTCCACATTCCTGCGAGCCTGGGAAGCATGTAATTGTAGCGTGCCAGATCGACCTGCATCTTTGCATATGCGGTCTTGGCCCTTTGGGAGAATATTTCCAGAATCAGGCTCGTACGGTCTATGACGGAAGCCACCTTGATGATTTTCTCGATGTTACGTTGCTGCATCGGAGAAAGCTCATCGTCGAAAATAACGTATTTGATTTCGTTTTCTTCGCAGTAGTCGGCAAGCTCCTGCAGTTTCCCGCTGCGGATGTAGGTGGAGTGCTCAGGGTGGTCGAGTTTCTGGATAAACTGCTTGTCTGCTACGAATCCTGCCGTGTCGGCAAGGAATTCGAGTTCGTCGAGATACTCTTTTACCCTCCTTTCGTCGTCAGTCTGCCGTATTATTCCTACGAATACTGCTTTTTCTTCTGTCATTTCAATCAAAAAAAGGCCATCCGTGCGGACAGCCTTTTATATTTGTTGGATAATTTTATCTCAGCTGGAAGATAACGGGGAAGGTGTATGTAACCTTAACCTTGCGGTCGCGCTGCTTGCCGGGGGTCCACTTGGGGGACATGGAAACAACGCGGACTGCTTCTTTGTCCAGGGAAGGATCGACGCCGCGGAGGACTTTTACGTCGGATACGCTGCCGTCGGTCTTAACGGTGAACTGGAGCATGACACGACCCTGAACGCCGTTCTCCTTTGCTACCTCGGGATAAACAAGACGCTGGTTGACCCATTTTGAGAAGTCGTTGGCATCGCCGCCCTGGAATTTGGGCTTCTCTTCAACGAGCTGGAAAGGAATGGTTTCCTCTTCCACAACCTCTTCCTTGACCTCTTCTACATAGTCTTGGATTTCTACACCAAGGGAAGAATCGTCTTCGAGGTTGAGGATATTGTCGTTGACTTTGATGTCGTCGTCGATGATGTCAATCTGGTCGGAGAGTACAGGTATCTTGGCCATCTCGGGTGGCGGCGGCGGGGTTTCCTGAGTGATTGGAATCATCTCTTCCTCAATAATTTCGGTGTTCTCGGCCAGAAGAGTGCTCTCTTTCTTTTCCTTGCTGCTGTATTCGAAAGCGGCAAGGACGATCAGCAGGGCGATGACGAATCCTATTTCTACGAACAGGAGTCGTTTGTTTTCCAAGCTGGCTTTCTGTGATTTTTTAACTTCCATATCTGGTATCTAATTTTAGTCCGTTCAAGTCGTAAAGATATGAATATTTAATTTCAATTCCAATTTTTGTTGTAGATTTGCGCTGTTTTTATCCTCTTGAAGCCTATGGTGCGTTATTTTTTTGAAGACATCAAATTCCAGTATAAAGACAGGCGATTCAACAATTCCTGGCTTAAGATGGTTGCGGAAAGCGAGATTTGCCGCCTCGGCGACATCAACGTCATTTTCTGCTCCGATCCTTACCTTTTGAATATCAATATTCAATATTTAGGCCACGATTATTTTACGGATATCATTACATTCGATTACAGTGATAAACCTGTTGTGTCCGGAGATTTGTTCATCAGCATTGATTCGGTCAGGGAGAATTCGGTTTTTTATAAGACGGAGTTTGAAGAAGAATTGCACAGGGTTATCGTTCATGGCTTGCTTCATCTTATCGGTTATGACGACCACAGCGAAGAGGATATAAAGACCATGCGTTCCAAAGAGAACTATTACCTTGAACTGAGGAAAAGCCTTGCAAAGTAATTTCGATGTCATAGTTGTCGGCGGTGGACATGCCGGCTGTGAGGCTGCGGTTGCCGCAGCGAGGCTTGGTTCCTCCGTGCTGCTTCTCAGCATGGATGTGCTCTCATTTGCCAAGATGAGTTGCAATCCAGCTATCGGCGGAATTGCCAAAGGACAAATCGTGCGGGAGATCGACGCACTCGGAGGTTGTACCGGAATTGTTACCGATGCCACGAGCTTGCAGTTCCGCATGCTTAACAAGTCAAAAGGGCCGGCGATGTGGAGCCCTCGCGCCCAGTGCGATAAAATCCGATTTTCGCTGAAATGGCGCGAAATCCTTCTAAATACCTGTAACTTAACTATTTACGAAGATTTAGCAACTGGTTTTCTCTTTGAGAATTCAAAAATTGCCGGCGTGCGTACTGCCGGCGGTCTGATTTTTCACTCTCGCGCCGTTGTTCTTACTGCTGGAACCTTCCTTGCCGGTAAACTTTTCGTCGGGCGCAAGCAGTTCACCGGAGGAAGAATCGGTGAACAGTCTTCGGACGGTATTACCCAGGAATTGGTCTCTATGGGGATAACTGCCGACAGGATGAAAACAGGAACTCCTCCGAGAATTGATATCAGCTCAGTTGATTTGTCCAGGTTGCCGGTTCAAAAGGGTGACCGGTGTCCTGAAAGGTTTTCCTTTCTGGATATACCATCTGCAGTCCAAGGCGGGCGAGAACAGATGGACTGTTACATCGTTCACACAAACGAAGAGGTTCATTCCCGTCTTCGCGAAGGATTCCAGGACTCGCCTCTGTTTACCGGTATCATACATGGTCGCGGACCCCGCTACTGTCCGAGCATCGAAGATAAACTCCGTGTTTTTCCTGATAATGATTCGCATCAGCTCTTTCTTGAACCGGAAGGACGAGGGACAAACGAATTCTATCTGCAGGGCTTTTCGAGTTCCCTTCCGTTCGAAGTTCAGATGCGTGCTCTCCGTGCCATTGATGGCCTGGAGCATGTCAGGGTGTTCCGTCCCGCCTATGCTGTGGAATACGATTTCTTCGATCCGACCCAGCTGTCTTCGTCTCTTGAGTCGAGGGTTGTTCCGGGACTCTTTCTTGCCGGTCAGGTCAACGGAACAACCGGTTACGAAGAAGCGGCGGCGCAGGGTCTCATGGCGGGAATCAACGCCCATCTTTCCGTTAATTCGCAGCCCCCGTTTATTCTCAGGCGCGATGAGGCTTATATAGGAGTCCTGATTGACGATCTGATTACAAAGGGTGTCGATGAACCGTATAGAATGTTTACGTCGCGTGCCGAGTTTCGTATTCTCCTGCGGCAAGACAATGCCGACCTTCGTCTGACCGAGCGTTCGTATCGGCTTGGTCTCGCTTCCCAGGAGCGCTACGATTTGATGAAGAAAAAATACGATTCTGTAGCGAGGCTAGACTCTTTGTGCGTTTCAAATAATCTTACCGCTGCAGCGGCGAACGCTTTTCTCGAGAGCTGTGGTTCTGCACCGCTTTCTGAGTCTAAGAAGATTTCTGACGTGGCAACCCGGCCCGAGCTTGCTCTGTCCGATATTCTGTCTCTTGTTCCACGTGGAACACTCCAGCGCTTTGGCTTCGACGATATTCCACCTCGAGATGTAACCGATGCCGTCGAAATTAACCTTAAATACCGGGGATATATTGACAGGGAACGAGCTCTGGTTGATAAGATGCGTCGTCTTGAAGATCTCGAGATACCTGTAGGCTTTGACTTTGACAGAATATCTGGCTTGACTATCGAGTGTCGGCAAAAATTCAAGAAATACTCTCCCCGGACCATTGCGCAGGCCTCCCGTATCTCGGGAGTTTCGCCGGCAGATATTTCTGTCTTGCTTGTCTATTTCGGGCGCTGACAGTTCTACTGTTCCACGTGGAACGTTATGACCTATAGCATCTGTAAAGCGGACTTTATGATCTGCTCTACGCTGGCGCGTGGATTTGCCTTGAGAATTGCCTGAACGGCCTTCTGGATGTTTGCCTTGTTGAATCCGAGCATGACAAGGGCGCTTGTAGCTTCTTCTGCGGCAGCGTTCGATTCTGATGCGAAGAGCACGTCTGCAGAAGCTCTGCCTCCCTTAACGATTTTGTCTTTGAGCTCCAGGATCATTCGCTGCGCACTCTTAAGTCCTATGCCCTTTACCGATTTGAGCGCGTTCACGTTTTCGGACAAGATGGCGTCTTCCAACTCCCCTGCCGTCATTGACGAAAGAATCATCCTGGCGCTGGCGGCACCCATCCCGGAAACGCCGGTAATCAGGCGGAACAGTTCCCTTTCATCTTTGGTTGCAAAGCCGTAATCGACGTTTGTTCCGTCGCGCTGGTTGAACTGTGACTGGATGTAGATGAGGGCCTCTGTCTTACCCTCCAGTTTTTCGTAGGTCTGGAGAGAAATCTCGAAGCAGTGGCCGACGCCCTGATTGTCAACCACCATCCTGGTAGGAGTCAGTTCCGCAATGCGGCCGAATACATATTCTAGCATAAAAATCAATTATTATTTTAGTCTTTCCGTAACCACAAAATTACAAATAATTCAGTAATTTTGCGGTATGGACAGAAGAGAGTTCTTAGCAATAGGTGCAGGCGCAGCGCTGGCAGCGGGCCTGTCTTCGTGCGGACTGCGCCCGGAGCCGGTTAAAAACGAGCACAGCGGTCCGATGAGGCTGCGTTTCTATCCTTACGAACTCCAGCTTGCGCATACTTTTACCGTCTCTTCCTATTCCCGTAAAACCACGCCGGGCGTGCAGGTAGAAATAGAGTACGACGGTGTAGTCGGATATGGCGAGGCCTCCATGCCACCGTATCTCGGACATACTGTGCAGAGCGTATGCTCTTTCCTGTCAAATGTAGATCTGAGTTCCTTCAGCAGTCCTTTTCTGCTGGAGGATATAATGGAATATCTGGATTCCCTTTCTGCCGGAGACTCCCCTGCCAAGGCTTCGATAGACATCGCCCTCCACGACCTTACTGGTAAACTGCTCGGCGAGCCGCTCTACCGGATATGGGGCTACAACCCCGCTAAAGCCGGTCCCACGAGCTTTACGATAGGAATAGACACTCCCGAAGTAGTAAAGCAAAAAACGCTCGAGTGCGCGGGTCTGTATCGCATCCTTAAGGTAAAAGTGGGTCTTGACAGCGACGAAATGATGATAAAGACCATTCGCAGCGTCAGCGATCTTCCCATAGCAGTAGATGCAAATCAAGGCTGGAAAGACCGCGAAAAGGCCCTGGACGAGATTTATTGGCTCAAGGAGCAAGGCGTTGTGCTGGTGGAGCAGCCTTTGCCCGTGGACAGGCTTGACGACACGGCATGGCTTACCGAGCGCAGTCCGCTGCCTGTGATAGCCGACGAATCCATCCAGAGGCTCAGGGACATCCCGCGTATCCGCGGAGCTTTCAGCGGCATAAACATCAAGCTGATGAAATGCACAGGGCTTCTGGAGGCTCGCAAGATGATAGCCGCGGCGCGTGCCGACGGCATGACGGTAATGCTTGGCTGTATGACCGAAACCTCTTGCGCCTGTACGGCTGCAGCTCACCTCTCCCCTGCTGCCGATTTTTGTGATATAGACGGTAATTTACTGATTACCAATGATTTATTTTCCGGAATGAAGGTGCGCGACGGCCTTATGACGCTGCCCGACGGACCGGGTCTGGGACTTAATAAAATATGACGACAGAACAACTCCGCTCCCTCTTCCCGCAGCTTTCGCGCAGCGTGTACGGTAAGCCGCTCGTATATCTTGACAACGCCGCAACCGCTCTTAGGCCGCAATCTGTAATTGATTGTTGGTCAGATATTTCGGCACATACTACCGCAAATCTTCACCGTGCGGTTCACCTCATCGCAGCTCAGGCTACGGAGCTTTACGAAAACGCACGCGGCGCCGTCGCCTCCTTTGTAAACGCACCATCCTCGGACGAGATTATCTTTACCTCCGGAGCCACCCACTCCCTCAATCTGCTTGCTTACGGCCTTGGCGAGGCCTTTGTGCACGAGGGAGACGAAATCATCGTCAGCGAGGCAGAGCATCATTCCAACCTCGTTCCATGGCAAATGCTCTGCCGCCGAAAGGGAGCGCATCTGCGGCGTCTTGAGGTCGATGAAAACGGCCGTCTGCGCGTCGAACAGCTGCAGACCCTTATCAACGCGCGCACCAGAATCGTCGCGATTGCGCATATATCCAACGTCCTCGGACTTGTCAATCCAGTAGAGGAAGCAGCTCGAATCTGCCACAGGAACGGAGTCCTGCTGGTGGTTGACGGGGCGCAGGGGATTGTTCATCAAAAGGTTGATGTTCAAGCGCTTGGCTGCGACTTTTACGCATTTTCCGGGCATAAGATGTATGCTGCTCCGGGTACGGGTGTGCTATGGGGAGGCCGAGAACTGCTGGAGCAGATGCCTCCTATGTTCGGCGGCGGCGAGATGATAGAATCGGTAAGTTGGGAATCGAGCACCTGGGCTCCTCTGCCACGCAAGTTCGAAGCCGGTACGCAGAATATTTCCGGCACGCCGACCTTCGTTCCTGCAATCGAACTCATGCGGCAGATGCCTTCTTCGCAGGAAGATGTCAAAGAATTCGTATATCGTTCGCTCCTGCAGGAACCCGGCATACGTCTTTTCGGAACTACCGGCGACTTGAGCCTCAAGGCTCCGGTGTTTTCGTTCGCAGCGCAGGGTGCGCATCACGAAGACCTTGCACTCATTCTGGACAAGATGGGCATTGCGCTGCGCTCCGGGCAGATGTGCGCCGAACCCCTTATGGACCGTCTGGGAGTCACGGGCTTGCTGAGAGCGTCATTTGCGCCGTACAATACGATGCAGGAAGCGGAATATTTTGTATCTTCGCTGCGCAAAGCGCTAAAGATGCTCCGATGACACTACAAGAACGCAAAGAACAGATAATAGAAGACTTTTCCCTGTATGACGAGTGGCTCGACAAGTACGAGTACCTCATCGAACTGGGTAAATCCCTTACCGGTTTCCCGGAAGAGAAGAAAACCGACGACCGTCTGATAAAAGGTTGTCAGTCAAGAGTTTGGCTTGATACTCAGGTATCCGGCGGAACCCTCACATTCACTGCCGACAGCGATGCCATAATCACAAAGGGCATAATCAGCCTGCTTATCAGCGTGTATTCGGGCCGCACACCCGGGGAGATTCTCGACGACGATTTTTCCTGGCTCGATGCTATCGGCCTTCGTGCCAACCTCTCCCCTACCCGTGCAAACGGGCTTCTCTCCATGATAGAAACGATACGTCAAAAAGCCCGCGAAAATGCCTGAAAACGTTCTTACCCCCGAGGACGTAAAGGCCCTCGCTCCTCTGTACGACGCCGTCATCCTTGCGCTCAAGCAGGTTTACGACCCCGAAATCCCTGTCAACATTTACGACCTCGGGCTTATTTACGAGCTGAATATCAACCCCTCGCACGAGGTATTTATAAAAATGACCTTCACCGCTCCCAACTGTCCCATGGCAGATGAGGTCATCGCTGAGGTCCAGCACAATGTGGAGAACACCCCAGGCGTTGCCGACTGCCATATCGAGCTCACATTCGACCCTGTGTGGGACCAGAGCATGCTGAGCGACGAGGCTCGGATTGCCCTTGGCATGGATCCCGAATTATGAGGGAACTGACCCTTCTGCTGGGAACCAATCTTGGTGACCGTGAGGCTAATCTCTGCGAGGCGCTCCGGCGGCTGGATGCCGCTTTCGGCGGGCGTCGTTTGCGTATTTCTCCGGTTCTTCAGACGCAGGCCTGCGGTTTTACCGGGCCCGCTTTTCTCAATCAGGCAGTGGTATATTCAACCCGTCGCAGCCCGGAGTCCGTTCTTCGTCTGTGCAAGCGTATCGAGCGTGCGATGGGGCGCAAGGACGCTCCGGAGTATGATTCCTACGGCCACCGGGTGTATCACGACCGGATTATCGACATCGATATCCTTTTTTACGGAGATCTCCGTATGCAAACTTCCCTGCTCACCATTCCGCATCCGCAGGTGGAGAGCAGGGAATTCGTTGCGAGGCTTCTTGAATTGCTGAACTGATTATTCGGCTACTGCACGTATGGATTGGCCGTCTATTTTGTCGTAACCGTTCAAACCAATACCCCAGCTTTCGCTAAAATACAAATAATTTGCGGACATGGACAATGTGCTAATATCCCGATCGGAGGCATAATAAAGGCCACCTTCGCAATCATTAAATACCATATAGAAGTTGCTAAAGTACCCGGTAAAAGGAAGGAATATGCTGTTCCCGTTAGGACCTGTAACGGTGAGACCGGCCTTTGCTTCATCAATAACACAGGAACACTGGTCTAGAAGTTCCTGCCATTCGTCCGAGGTTGGCATACGCCAGGGTGTTCCCCAGTTATAGGTTGCGGCGTCGTCTTCCGGAAGAAGTTTGGTGAGTCCGTCTTCGTCGGTATATTTTGTAAGAATCCCTTTCTCCTTGTCGAGATATTTATAGTTATCCCAAATGTAACCTCCTTCCTTTCCCGGTTTCCAGACCGGGTCGTCAGACGGGGCGTAGCCGGGCTCGTAGTATGGCTCCACCTCACCCCATGCAAAGTAGTCGCCGGGTTCCTCGGGCTTGGTGGCGCCTACGTTGCAGGTAGCCCATTTGAGTCCGGAAGGAAGGCCAAGATCCACGAATTCGTGGTTGTTGTAAGGGTCTTTTTTGAGCGGGAAGTAGCCGCTGGTGACGGCGTTCTCATTGAAGACGACGTTGAGGCAGGCGCTGGCACCGAGGGCCCCCGCGATGAACTCGTCCGCAATGGCGGAACCGTCAACGGTCAGGGTGAGAACTCCGTCAGTCGTCCCCTCCTTGCCGGTCACTGGCAGTGTAAGTGCTTCTCCCGCAGCCGCTTTGGTGAGGGTGGTATAGACTACTTTTAGCTCGAAGATGTCGGTGCTCTCCGCTGCCAGCTTGGGTGCAGCCTCCTTGGGAAGGACGTCGAAGGCTATTTGGAACACGCTCTTGTAGGCCTTCACTGAACCGTCGGAATATCCCGGGACGGCGGTAATCGTCTGCACTCCGCCGGCACCGCGCCCGATGCGCAGGATCTCGCCGTTCGCGAGGGCGAAATACACGAAGGAGTCATCCCAATCGACCCACTGGAACATGCTGTCGCCCTTCTCGCCGGGGCCGCCCGTTGCGGGTCCGAGAAGCGTCCAGCTCTCGCCGCTGTCGTACGAGATGTACCAGTTCCCTCCTTCTATCTTGAGCTGCGGCGCAATGCCCGATGCCGGCACCATCTTGTCGTCGGAGTCGGTGAGCCATTTGTCACCGTCGATAGTCCAATAATACTTGCCGTCGGAGCCTTTCTTGACGCCGATGTTCAGCGCCGGCTTCTTGCTGACAGTGATGGTCTTGCCGCTTGAGAAGGTGACGGTCCAGCCTTCGTCGGTCTCGGAAACGGAACTGACGGTCTCTTTGCGGTTGAGGGCGTTGACTATTCCCCAGAGCGAGGAGATTTCGCCGTTGGCAGTTTTAACTGTCTCTTCCAGGGTAGAGACCCGTTCCTGAAGGTCGGAGATGTCGGTGCGCAGGGCACTGTCGTCGTAGGTGCAGGAGACGAGAGTCGCGAGTGCAAGGCTCAATGCGAGCAGAAGTTTTGGTGCGGTTTTCATTGCAGAATAGTTTTTGTTTGCTGCAAAAATAGCAGGAAAACCGTCATCGCCAATGGTTAAAAATCACTATTTTACTGCTAAATAGCCTTCTGAGGGCATAAAAAAAGGAGATGGCTTATATAAACCACCTCCATATCAGAGTTGTTCGATTATTTATTTTGCGAGCTTGAAGCCGAGCTTGAGTTCGCTTACGTTCGAGAGAGCCTGCTGTACGGTTGCGATTGTGGTGTTGTTGCTTGCGAGCTTGCCGACAGCGTCGAGGACCTTCTTTACGAAGTCGAGGAATTTGCCGGACTCGAAGAGGATCTGGCAGCCGTCGGAGGTGGTCTTGATTGTACCTACAAGCTTGAAGTTGAATACCTTGGCAATATTGATGGTGAGCTTGTCACCTTCTTTTGTCCAGGTGCCGGGGAGGTTCAGCTTGCCTGCGAGGAGGGTGAAGGAACCGTCTTCCTTGAAGTTGAGGGTTGCAGCACCCGGCTTGATGCCTGCCTTTGCGAGGAGGGCGTCTGCCTTGGATTCGATGGTGCCGGTGCCTGCAGATGCGGCGAGACTTGCGAGAGCGTTGTCGGAGCTTGCGCCGATAGCTACGCCCTGATACTTCCAGTTACCCTTGATGTCGAAAGTGGTTGCGGAACCTTTGCCGGTGATGACGTCACCAACCTTTTCGGTTGCCATTTTGAGGAAGGAGTCGAGCCAGCTCTGGGCTCCGGCGACTGATGCGAAAAGCACCAGAGAGCAGATAATTGCAAAAATCTTTTTCATAATGTATTGAATAATTAAGAGTTGTCTTGTTTGGGCCAGCCAGGGGCACTTACTGTATGTTCGAGCCCGTCGGGGGAGACCAGCACCGCGCCTACGTCGCTCTGTGCGAGGTGTCCTATTATGTCGAAAGTCTGAAAGTCCTTGCGGAACTTCTCGAATTGCGCAAGGGGAACGGCGAGAAGGACCCTGCAGTCGTCGCCGCCGTTCATCGCAGCGGAAACGGGGTCGATGTCCAGGGCTTTTCCAAGTTCGAAACTGCCGCCCTCAAAAGGTATATGGTCGGCATAAACCTTGGCTCCCAGGCCCGTAGAACGGCGGATGCGCAGCAGGGCGTCTGCAAGGCCGCGATCGACAAACACTGCAGCGGACGGGTTTATGTCCGACTCATGAAGCGCCTGGGGAAGACCTGCGGGAAGCTCGGGCTTGAGGTAAGCTGCTACGAGCATGCGGTATTTTTCCAATTCCTCGCGGTTCTCCTTGCCTTCTTCGAAGCTGCCCAGGCCCTTTTCCAGTACGCGGAGGCCGAGGAACGCCGCCCCCAAAGCGCCGCTTACGCACAGCAAATCTTTGGATGCTGGGGCGGGGGAGGCGTAGCCTGAAGGCCTCAGCCCAAGGACGGATACGCTGATTGCCAGCCCGTTACGAGACGGCTGCAGTTCCAGGGATAGTTTACCGTAGCCGAATTCGCGGGCTGCTGCGACAACTCCGCTCCAAAGCTGGGAAATCTGTGAGAAGCCCAGTTTGGCCGAAATACCGAGGGTGATGCGGAGCGCCTCGGGATTGGCCAGCGATGCGTACAGTTCACCGGTTGCAAGGGCTACGCTCTTGTATCCCAGATGTTTGAGCGGGAAGTATACGAGATTGAAGTCAATTCCTTCGAGAAGAAGTCTGGAAGCGAAAACGCTGCCGGCGTCGGCATCGACAATGTCGGAGCCAAAAGGCTCATACCCAGTGCCTTCGTAAAGGGCCTTGATGGCCTCTATTCTACCCAACTGTTCAAAATCCTGCATATCAATGCAAAATTAGAAAAAAAACCGAAATATCAATTTATTTTCTGCTCCAAGCACTTTACACTATTTTGCCTTCACCCCCAGAAATGACGCCTTCATAGTAAAAATGAAGGGTTCACGGTATTTTAATTGCTGATTGTAGTTAGGCGCAGTACTTTTGCTGCGCCATTAAACTTTTATTGAAATGCGAAAAATAGCATACACAATGATTGTGCTGCTGTCATGTGTGGTTGCAGCAGCTCAAACCCGTAATATTTCGGCAGAGGTTCTTGGAGCCTCCCAGTTGGCCGGCATAAGTTATGATGGGCGTTTTGTCGGAAACAGCGGCTTCGGATATCGTGTCGGGCTTGGGTATGGCCTTGGCATTCATGCCCTGTTGTCTTTCGGCAAGCAGGACATTCATGGCGTGACGGTCCCCGTAGAAGTCAATTACCTTCTTGGGAAAAAGCGCAGCCACCTGGAACTGGGAGTCGGAATGAGCAACGGGCTTTACAGGGTTCATGTTAAAACAGCTGCAATTACTTCTACAGCAGAAGATGGAAGCACCTACGAGATTCCGGCCGTGGATGAAGCAAACTATACCTGGGGGTACTTCTTCTTCGGAGATATCGGTTACCGGTTCCAGCCCGAGAATGGATTTACGTTCAGGATAGGGCTCAGTCCTTCATTTTCTTTTAATTCCCGGCACGCTGTCCAGAAGAGTTGGCTGACCCCTTATGTCGGCTTTGGATGGGCGTTTTGAGAACTTGTTTCCCATTGACAAAATAATGAAGTAACTTGCACCCGCAAATCCCACGATATGTATTTCAGCCTGTTCGACACATATAAAACCGGTCCGGAGGAGCGCCGCCGCAGGCATCTTATGATTCTTGTACTGGCGGTAGCGGTCAGTTGGCTGCTGTGGTGCATAGTGAGCATCTCGTACTACAGGAACTTCAGCGGCTGGGCGCTGCTGAAAGAGATGGGTATCGACCTCGCCGAGCACCTTGTCGAGACGCTTGTCCTGATTGAGCTTTCGCTGCGCTTCTGTTCACTTGTAGCGCGATTGTTCTGGAAGCATCAGAAAAGCTTCGGACGGATGCTGGAGATGGTGCTCATAGTAGCCGTGTTCAATATCCTGTGTGCGTTCGGCGTGGCCGCTTTCTACCGATGGGTGTATCCTGAGAACACTACGGTATTCTGGCGCGTTTTCTATACGGACTCCGCAATGACGTCCGTGCTGAGCACCGCCTGCCTGATTTCCTTCCTTATCAGCCGTCACCGCGATGAGGAAGAAGCCAAGTCGGACGCCGAGGCCCGTATCCGCGAAGACGAACTCAAGGCCCTGCGCTCCAAGCTCGACACCCTTGCGCTCCAGGCCGACAACCACTTTGTTTTCAATAGTTTCAGTACGCTGTATAACCTGATTCCGGAGGAGGCGGAAGACGCAAGGGCCTTCACCTTGAACCTTTCCAACATCTATCGTTACCTGATGATGAACTCCAGCACGCACGTGGTGCCGCTGCAGAAGGAACTCGCCTTCACTAAGGAGTACCTGAACCTGATAAGATACCGCTACAGCGGTGTCAGCATCGAGATCGCCGAAGACCTTCAGACCACCGGGGCCTATGTCGTTCCGGTTTCTGTTCAGATGCTGGTGGAGAACGCGCTAAAGCACAACCGCCACGGCGAAGGCGCCGGCCTGCACATACGTATCTTCAGGGATGCGGACCGGATTGTCGTAGAAAACAACATCCTGCCGCGCTTCGATTCTCCGGCAAAGAGCGGGCACGGCATCAAGAACCTTGGAGAGCGATACGAACTCCTCTGTGGAAAGAACCTGAAAACAGAAAACGACGGCAGTGCCTTCCGCGTAAGCCTTCCGCTGCTTGACATAAACGAAATCCGCTATGAAAGTTCTGATAATTGAAGATGAAGCCCTGAGCGCAAGGGCTCTTGAACGCACTCTTAAGGCATTGCGCCCCGACTGGGAGCTCGCCGGATGTACGACAAGCATCGACGCGTCGTTGCGATTCCTTGCCGAACACAAGGATATTGACATCATCCTTTCCGATATCCGGCTCGACGACGGCTTGTCCTTTGCCATTTTCGACAGGATTGAGACCAAGGCCGCAGTAGTATTTGTGACGGGCTACGACGAATATGCCCTTCGTGCATTCGATTATAACTGCGCAGACTATCTGATGAAGCCGGTGCAGAAAGCCGACCTGGACAAGGCCCTGCGGCGCTGCGAGGAGCGGTTCCCGCGTCTGACGCCGTCTATGCTGAAAAGCATGTCTCGCGACATAATGGAGCGTAAAGTGGATTACCGCAGACGCCTGCTGCTGGAGCAGGGAAGCAGGACTCTGGTGGCGTCCGTGGAAGAAGTGAGCTACATTACCTCCGATGTCGGTGGTACGAAGGTTTTCCTGAGGGATGGAACGTGTGGTTACATAGACAGCCCTCTGTCCCGGCTCGAGACGGAACTCTCCCCGGAAGTCTTTGCCCGCGTGAACCGCCAGTTCATAGTGGCTCTTGATGCGATAAAGGCTTTTGACGAACTCCCGGGCAAGCGGGAATGCGCCCTGGTGCTCAAAGACCCGCACGGCGCTACGCAGATACACATTTCCATCCCAAAGCGCAAAGAACTTACCGGGCTGCTCTATTGAGCGGCCTTTTTTGTAATGGTGAAGGCTCAGGCCGCCTTCTTCTGAAGCGAATAGCGAAGCCCCAGCATCTGCAGTTTTGCTGCAAGTTCGCTGGTTACGTTTACCGGGTATTTTTTGGAAAAGAATTCCAGATTGTAGCCGGTAGGGGAGTCGTGGAGCATGACGGTAAGGGGAATCTTTCCCTTGTTTTCCTTGAGCAATTTGAGCAGCGAGGCTCGCAGCTGCGGATTTAGCAGATCTGTATCTATATCGACGGAAAGTCCCGAAATGAAGGTTTCGGCCACGTTGCCAAGCAGTAGTACCTTCTTGATTTTGAAGGCATAAGGAGCTGTCTTACCCTGAGCGCGCTCATCGGGCTTTATGAAATAACGTTCGTCGATTTCTCCTTGCAGATACAGGTATTCGTGCGGCTTCATATAGGCCAGGTACGCTTCGTAGTCCTTGCCGAACAGGGCGAATTCGTAGTGGCCGTTGTAATCTTCTATCGTGACGCGCGCGCCTGGCTGGCCCGACTTGGTGGTTATTCCCTTGACGTCGGTTACTATGCCGGCGATGCTGGCGGGGAACTTCTGATGGTTGCGCTCACATTCCTGTATCTTGTCTGCGATACGGCCTATGGACAGATTGGTAAAGTTTTCTATCTCAAAGGAATATTTATCGAGCGGATGGGCGCTCAGGTACATTCCCACGAAGTTTTTCTCTTCCTGCAGCAAGGCAAGGGTGTTTTCTTCTTCGGGAACCGCAGGAACGGCGGGACGCTGGGGCTTGAGTTCTTCTACCTCGCCGAAGAGCGACAGGCTGTTGTCCATCTTGTCGTTCTTGTACAGATCCATGTAACGTACCAGGGCGTCGATGAAGCGGTCGCCGGTCTCGCATAGGGCAAAGAATTGCGAGCGGCGCAGGCCGAACGAATCGAATGCTCCGGCAAGGGCGAGGATTTCTACCGATTTTGGCGTTATAACTACCGTTTTGGAGTCTTTGGCGCTGCGGACGGCCATCCTTTCCACAAAGTCGTAAACGTCGGCAAACTGGCCGTTTTCGGCCCTTTCCGCGATTATCGCATCCACGACGTTGGTGCCGAAGTTCTTTAGTCCGCCCAGGCCGAAGCGTATGTTGCCTTCCTTGTTGACTGTGAAGCGCGCCTCGGATTCGTTGACGTCGGGGCTGAGGACCTTTATGCCGTGCATCTTGCAGTCCGCCATTATCTTCTTGATTTCCTCCATGTTGGAGAGGTTGCAAGAGAGGTTGGCGGCGAGGAATTCGGCGGTGTAGTGGCACTTGAGCCAGCCGGTCTGGTAGCTTACCCAGGCATAGCAGGTGGCGTGCGACTTGTTGAAGGCGTATTGGGCGAATTTCTCCCAGTCCTTCCATATCTTGTCGAGAATCTTTTCCGGGTGGCCGTTTGCCTGGCCCTGGGTCATGAACTTGTCCTTGAGGACCATCATCTCGTCTATCTTCTTCTTTCCCATTGCCTTGCGCAGACGGTCGGCCTCGCCCTTGGTGAAGCCTGCGAGTTTGCGGGAGAGGAGCATGACCTGCTCCTGATAGACGGTAATGCCGTATGTTTCAGCGAGATACTCCTCCATTTCGGGGAGGTCGTATTCTATCTTCTGGGCGCCCTGCTTGCGGGCGACGAAGTCGGGAATGTAGTCCATGGGGCCCGGACGGTAGAGGGCGTTCATTGCGATGAGGTCCTCGAAGCGTTCGGGGCGGAGGCGCTGCAGCCAGTTCTTCATGCCTTCCGATTCAAACTGGAAGACGACGGTGGTGTCGCCGCGTCCGTAGAGCTCCAGGGTCGGGCGGTCGTTGATCGGGATTGCCTCGATGTCTATATCTATGCCGTGGCGCTGCTTTATGTTGCGCAGGGTTTCGTGGATGATGGACAGGGTGATGAGACCCAGGAAGTCCATCTTCAGCATGCCGACGTCCTCGATGTAGTGGCCGTC
>DGVM01000042.1 GCA_002395925.1 Bacteroidales bacterium UBA4284 | reverse complement strand
GCCTCAAATACTTCAAAGAAGACTTCCCTCAGTACGATGTGGCCGTTGCCGGTTCACTTCTGGGCATCTCCATCCACGAAGACCAGTCTTTCCCGGTCGGAATGGTGGAGCTGGTCCGTATGTTCCCGATGTCCCTGCACGAATTCTTGAATGCCACCGGCAACGAGAAACTTACCCAGCTCCTGTTGGACTGTGACTGGGCTGCGGTAAACACGCTCAGCCAGAAATACATTGACCTTCTGCGCCAGTATTACTACGTGGGAGGAATGCCTGAGGCTGTTGCCGGTTACATCGACGGGAAGGGGCTGGGGGCCGTTCGTATGATCCAGAAAGACATCCTTGCCGGCTACAGAAAAGACTTCTCCAAGCACGCCCCCAAGAAAGAAGTTCCGCGCATCGAGATGGTCTGGGATTCCTTGCCTTCACACCTCGCCAAAGAGAACAAGAAGTTCATCTACGGAGCCGTCCGTAAAGGTGGCAGGGCAAAAGACTTTGAAGTAGCCATCACCTGGCTCAAAGACGCCGGGCTCATCTACAAGATCCACCGCGTCTCCAAAATCGAGTACCCGCTCAAATTCTATGAAGATTTCGATGTTTTCAAGGTATTCCCTCTGGATGTCGGCCTTCTTGGCGCTATGACTGATGTCCCGGCCTCCCAGATGCTGGTTGGTGACAACATTTTCAAGGAATTCAAGGGCGCGTTCACAGAGTGCTACGTGAACGAACAGCTCTCACGCATCCAGATTCCCACATTCTACCACTCATCCAATGAGTCAGAATGCGAGATAGATTTCGCCGTCCAGACAGAAAAAAGAGTCATCCCAATAGAAGCCAAGGCTGAAGAAAACGTCAAGGGCAAATCACTTAAGACCTACATTGACGAACATCCCGCCCTCAAAGGCCTCCGCGTCTCGATGAAGAACTACATTGACCAAGGTTGGATGGAGAATCTCCCGCTCTACGCAATTGAAGGTTACCTTCGCGCCGAAGGCATACCGGTTCCTGAGCAAGGGGAATAAAGTATCAAATCATCACTTCCTCCAGGCACCACCTTAATTCGGCCTTCTCCTTTTCCTTCTGGGCGTGTATCTGCGCCGGAAAAAACGCCCGCACAGACCAAGCCGGAAAAGGAGATTCCGGACCTGCAGGAGCGGATTGTGCGCCTGATGGAGAAGAAGGAGCTCTTCCGCAAGAAAGACCTTCGTATCGCCGACATCGCCACGCTGCTGTATATCAACACCACCTATATATCGGCCACCCTGAACAGCGGGCTGGGGATGTCTTTCCCGCGCTTCGTGACGTCCTACCGCGTGCGTTACGCACAGGAGCAGATGCTACGCTTCCCGGAGATAAATCTGTCCGGGATTGCCGAGGAGGCCGGTTTTGCCAACGTCAATTCCTTCTTCCGGGCCTTCAAGACGGAAACCGGGCTCACGCCCACAGAGTGGCGGGAAAAGCATACTTCTTAAAATATTTTTGTATCTTTATGTCTGCTAAAACCTTTAGAAGAACATGAAGATTTCTGGGAAAACCGTCCTTATCACCGGAGCCTGCTCCGGGATTGGGAAAATCATGGCGCGCCGTTGTCTGGAAAAGGACGCCAAACAAGTAATTATCTGGGACATCAACCAGGAGGCCATCGCCGCCACCGTAGAGGAACTTTCCGAGTTCGGCCACGTGCACGGTTTCAAGGCCGATATTTCCGACACCGCATCGATTGACACCGCCTTCCAGGCCACCAAGATTGGCTGCGGGGACGTGGACATCCTCATCAACAACGCCGGCATCATCACCAATAACAAGACGTTTGCCCAGCAGACGGATGCCGACATCAACCGCACCTTCGACATCAACACCAAGGGCGCGATGTTCCTTACGCTGCGATTCTTGCCCGGAATGCAGGCGCGAGAGTGCGGCCACATCTGCAATATCACGTCATCGGCCGGTATGCTGGCGCTGCCCAAGATGTCGCTGTACGCGGCGTCCAAGTGGGCGGCCATCGGCTGGAGTGAAAGCCTGCGCATCGAACTGGCCCGCGAGAAGAGTCCCGTGAAGGTGACCACCATCGCCCCGTATTTCATCAACACGGGCATGTTCGACGGCATCCACTCCTTCTTCAAGATTCAGAATCCGGAAGTGGTGGCCCGCAAGACCATCTGGGCCATCCAGCACGACCTGGGTTACCGCGGCATCCCCTTCAGTTCGCACTTTATCCGCCTGATGCAGGGCATCTTCCCCTACCGCCTGTTCAACTGGCTCTTCGGAGACGTGTGCGGGCTGTATACCGTAATGGATCATTTCACCGGCAGACAGAATTAATATGGCATTAGATTGCATATTTACGAAAAATCAAGCGAATAGAGAAGTCTCGCTTCTATCGACAAAACCACGTGACTTCTGGTCCCACTTTTGGGCACTGATCTCAGAATTGGTCCCAGTCTTGGAAAAAAGAACCGTGGACAAACAAGAAGTCCGATGCGGTATATGTACGGCCCGGCGCCGACGGAGGAAGAGCTGTGCCACGCCGAGTTCCTGAAGGCAGCCGAGTCTGTTTCGGCCGATAAGCACGAGGAAATGGAGGCGCTCATCAGGGATTTGGGGCTGGAGTTTGTGAGGGCGGAGAAGATTCCTGATGATGACTTGCCGCCGTAGGTCAATTGTTTATAATTTCCTAACGCCTCGATTCCTCCGTGAGTTGAGGCGTTTTTCAGACCGCTTTGTCACACTATGACAGATTCTTTCTGATAGTCTCGCCGAAAATCGCTATATTTGCTTGATTATAGAGTTCAATGCCATGCGAAATACACTTGCTCAATTGGCTTACGTCCTTTCTGGAGAACAGCCAGAAACTGGCAATGCCCGCGAAACCATCTTCTATTGCTGGACCAAGCAGAAGCATGAAACACCGCCCGGAGAACGCCGGGCTTACAGAAAAAGAGGCCGACCTTTTTAGTCGACCTCTACGCAAGGCGCTATAGCGTCTTGAGGTGCA
>DGVM01000192.1:5046-26502 GCA_002395925.1 Bacteroidales bacterium UBA4284 | reverse complement strand
TTTTTCTATTTCGCGATAGTCCCTATATAGGATTTTCCCTCATCCCATTCACGAACAAAAACAGAGCTGCGGGCATGTTCGCCTTCAGCTCTGTTTTTGAGTTATCTGACAAACGTTCAGTCTTCCAATACCCAGTACCCGTAGTTTACGGTGAGTGAGGTCAACTGGTTACGGTTATCGTAGCTGTTGCTGTCGCTGCAATTCATGGTTACGGTTATCGATGTAGCGCCTTTTCCGTCTCCGGCAGGTGCATACGTCCAATTGTTCTTTGTGCCCGTAAGGGTGGTTGTAGCGCCGTTGCTGTCTTCGACGGTTACTGTCTGCTGGTGGTAGTTGCCGTTGTAGGTCATGCCTATGGAGGTGATTAGGCAGCCATCAAGGTCTGAAGGTGCAGTTACCGTGAAGTAACCGGAATTATATGTGTAGCCACTATACCAGTTTCCACTGCGGGAACCCATATATTTATACCTGTTGTTATTGGTTCCACCTCTAACGAAATTGTAGAAGTGGACGTCCTGGTAGCCGCTGGTGAAATCGGCGGCGTTGCCATTATTATTCGATGTGAACGAAATGGTATATGAACCGGTGACCCATCTCCTTGGAACATAATCCAGCGTGGCGGGGTCATACTCGTCAGCTTCGATTCTGACGCTCGCCTCGCCTGACGTGCCGGTAGTTGCCAGATTGATGATAGGAGTGTAGTTGTCGAGCAGGCTGTCGTTTCCGGTCGAGGTAGGGGAATACCAGTACCAGCCGTTGTGGGGATCGCTGGAATCGGTAATCAGAGCTAAACCCGAAGTTCCGGTGGGACGCACTCCGGTAAACTGGAAGTAAACTTTCTCGGGCAGAGGGTCGCTTTCGTCCATGTGGAAGGTGAATGGAGCCGTGGTGCCTGCTGTCTTAGGTACGCCGTTGGTGAAATCCAGATTGGTAAAGTACTTCAGCTTGTAGTTGCCGAACGAATCGTAATCGGAATTGAAGTAGTCGTTCGAAACCCATACTTCGCAGGCACTCTCCGCTTTGTTGGTCTTGAAAAAGCAGGGGAGAGTGACTGTGTTGGTGCTGCTTGCTTTCGAGAGCTTCTTGTAATCGTCTTCCGACAGCGTCCGCACAAAATGGAAAGTCGTGTTGTTGTTTCCGTCTATGATTGAAGTTCCGGATGCAACCGGAAGGTTGTTATCCTGAAGAATCGCTTCCGTGCGGCTGTTGTCGGGAGTGAGGCTGAGGGCGCTAGACTCGATGTTGAAAAACAGCGGGAACATGCTGCTGGGCAGGTTCTTCGGAATTGTTATGTCCACTTCCATCTGCTCTCCGGCTGTTTTAGTCACTTTAGAAGGATTGCAGGTAACGGTCATCGTCTGCTTGCTGAGCATGGTGTATGTGACATTCCTGTAGAGCGAATACTCTACGGGAACCCCTTCTTCCATTCTCGTAACGGTACCCGTAACGCGCAGATACTGGGTGCGTACGTTTGATTTCGGAGCGTCGGTGTTGATGGTTATGGTGCGGTAACCTTCGGTGTCGTCGGAAGACGCTACGGAGTATGACAATATGACCGGATCGGATTCCGACTGAAGGGAAATGCTTATAGGACCTCCGTTTGCGACCAGGTCGTTGTTGTGGGCGGGCTCTCCGCCGGAGCCTGAAGTGTCATCCACGTCGGGGATGAATTTATACTTCAGAATCATCTGCTCCGTCTGTCCGTTCTCGGTATAGGGGTATTGGCGGATGAGGGTCTTCGCCATGTAGGTGACGAGGATTCGGCTCTGTCCGTCGGAGATGTCGGTGAGGGTCTGGGTGGAAATGTCGGCGGAAACGTCGCCGCTGCCCATCGACACAAGCGCGTCGGCGGGAGTGTCGGCGCCGGGCTTGAGAATCTGCTTAATCTTTATGCGGTACTTGAAGTTGCGATAAATAGGATAATAATCCTTGTTCTCCATCAGGTCAACTTTATAGAAATAGTCGCCTGAACTGTCAACGCCGTCGTCAAGGTCCGGGTCGGTATATGTTCCATAGATGACGACCACCGTAGGGTCCTGGTCTTCATTGGGGACAGGACGCTCATAGAGGAAGAAGCTCGAGGATGCCGGAACAGTAGCCGTAGCCGGGGAAGGGGAAATGAAATCGGCCTTGGACGGAACTGTAGAGTCGAATTCGGTATTCAGGGGCAGGAGGGCCGGATAATTGAGCTCGTCGTGCAGTGATGTGTAGGTATGGGTTTCGTAATTATATACAAAGCCTCCAGAATAATACGGGGCGAAAGAACCTTGCGTGGGAACGTTTACCGCCGCAAATGACTTTGTGACGAAATTGCTGCCTGCGACGTCTTCAACCACGATCTTTGCGAAATTGCGGATAAGGGGAATGTCGTCGAAGTATGCCTGGGTCTCGTCTGCAATCTGGAATGTTCCGGTTCCGGTTGAGACGGTCTCGCCGTTGATTGTTATAGTATCGACATTGATCAGGTTGCCGTCCGCATCTCTCTTGGCCTTGATGCCGGGCACGATGAAAGACTGCCAGTAGGCTCCGTGCCCTGCAGGGCTGAGAAGGGCGGGTATCAGGGTGGTTTCCTGGTCGTAGTCGAGATTCTCGGGGCCGTTGCCAAGTATGTGTATGCGTCGCTTGCTGTTTTCGCTCAGGGTGAGGTCTGCGGTAAATTCGTAGCGGTTGTCGTTCCCGCCGTAATGTCCGTTGGCGGTGGGAGTATCCACCATTGTGGCCTCTACATATTCCTTGAGGTAGCCGGAGCTGCCGAATACGGCGATGTGCAGCGATGTAAGGTCGCCCGCGGGTGTGTCGCTGAGGGCCTTGGTCGAGGGCGTGAGCTCCGGCAGGGAAACGCTGAAACGTACCCTAACTTTGCCGGTCGCCTCCTGCGTCGGAGCGGGCTGCGGTTCTTCCTTCTCCCACTGTGTGCAGGAGAAGCAGAGCGCCGCCGCGAACAATATGCAGAGTAATCTTTTCATCATTTTGTGGTTTGGTAGCCGCCCCAGCTGGTCATGTGGTTGCTGTCCTTTCCTTCGCCCCAGTACCAGGTGTCGTAAACGCAGCGGGGCCAGTTGGTGCCATTGTGATAAGATGCGGCCTGGGCTGTCGGCAGATACTGGATTGTTCCGTTGGTCAGGGGATATACAACGCCGTCTGCGCACCAATAACCTCCGGCACTCAGTGCGCTGTCCGGTGTGAACAATGTAGGTATCACCTTTTTCTCCGAAAGGGTAATCAGGTACATGACCTCAGCCATCGTAGGAAGCCTCCACCGGCCGGCCGGATAACCGTTTTCCTGATATGCGGCGCACCGTGCTCTTGCGTTCGCATAAGTCATGGAGCCCGTCTTGCCATAGGAAGATGCGATTCGCAGGCTTGGGGCGATGATGTATCTTGCGTCTTCGGAGGCCGGGCGGTAATTTGCAGATGAGTTGAGTCCGGTCAGAGTGGTAACAATTGCAGACGAGCCGTCCGTTCTCGGGTCGCCAATCATGTACTCAGAATCATCTGACAGAACGGTCACGGTAACCGTGTATTGGCGCGGGTTGGTATTGTCTCCGCTGTCGTTTATTTCCGTTCTGTTGGCTATGCTCCCGAGACTGTTGCCGTTGCTGTCCTGGGCCGTCTGACCATTGGTATAGTTGTTTACATATGTATATCCGTTCGATGTTTCATTCTCAATGTACATTGCCGGATACTGGACTATTTTGACCGACTGTTTGTATATCGCGTCGTCGTTGTGGTCTGCGTGATACAGGTTGTACCTTATTATGTACGGCGAGCAGTCGAAATAAGCTCCTGCATCGAGGTCATTGTTCAGCTCGTGGTAGAACTTGATGTAACTGCCGTCCACTGACAGCCAGTCCTGACCTCCGTTAAGGGCTGCCCGCTGCGCTGCGCTGTACTCGATATACTTCTGCCCCTGGGCATAGTCGGGGTTGCCGGCTGCCGCCGTCCTGATTGTGCCTCCGCCGTAGGATGTGCCGGCGTTGTCGGTTCCGTAGTAAGCCCTTGTGGCGGTAATGTCAAGCGTCGAACTTCCCTTGCTGACCGTGAGCGCCACAGGGTGAGACGACGTATAGAGCATGCTCAGGTCGGGCACGTTGTTGAGTTCATATTCCTTGGGCTCTACTGAAAGGAAGCGGGCCTTGCCGATGACGGCGTGCTTGATGACGACCTCCTTGTCCTGCCATTCCAGGACGTAATAGTGTCCGTCGACCAGAATGGAAGCTTCGTCGGTCTCGCTTCCGAGGATACCCACGTCGAGTTTGAGCAGGTACCAGTTGTTCATCACGAAATTGCGGAGATACGTGGTGTCTGCCGTGGCGGCGCGAGGGTCGTTGGGAATGATTATCTTGTAATAGAACTGCTTCTGGGTTGCGGAAACGGGAACTGCCTGTGAGGAATCGGACAGGCGGCGCCAGGGGAGTATGAGCTTGATGGTAGGCTCAATCAGCGGAGATACCTTAGATGCATATTCCCACCTTTGCGGATAGAGGTATGAAGGGTCGGTAATCCATGGGTAATCAGCATACTCAGCGTCGCTGCTCTTGGTGAAGTTCATGCGGTTGCCGCTGTACGAGAAGTACACAGGGCTGTCGGACGGTTTGCCGGACAGGGTCGTGTTCCGTACGACGTTCTCTATATACATCTGCATTCCTGCGAGCATGGGCTCCCAGGTCTCGTAGTACGTGACGGTTTCGTCCTCCACGATCGTGGTGCGTTCAACTTGGATCTGGTCGGCAATCTTGAGCTGTACGGATACCTTTGCGGCAAGCCGGCGCAGCTCGACCTGGCCTTTTGCCACGAGGCGGCTGGTCTTGGACATTCCGGTCACCTGTGCAAGGCCGTCCATGACGAAGGATGACTGCTTGTGGTCCGGTGCCGCGCTGAAATCGGTATTAAGCGGCAGCTGCTTGAGAGCGGTTACCGATGTGCCCGCGAGGTTGTTGTCGTCGGCAACGATGACGCCGGGGTAGTTTGCTATGACATATACCCAGAAAGACGTGTTGGAACCGGGAGCGAGCGTGCCCGAAATGAAGGAGTCGGTCGTAGTGGCTGAGATTGTAGCGTCACCGTCGGCCTCATTAGGCTGGTAGCGCTTGTGGAAAACGCAGTCCATGCCGGTTCCGCCTTCGGGGTAGAAGAATACATCCAGAGTCGAGAGGAGATTCTCGTTCCAGTCCTGTACTCCGTCCATGATGCCGTCTTTTCCGGCCCTCGTTGTAGGTTCCTGACAGAAAATGTCGAGCACTATGCCTTCGTCGGGCACGCCGGGATTGTCGGTATTCAGCTCCCCGATCTGGCAGGATGAAGGAAGGAGCATCAACAGGAGCGCCATTGCGGCGAATATGTGTCCGGAGCGCATCATTGTCTTGAGAAGATATAGTTGCGGTCAGAATCAATCAGTTCCCGGTCGCCGTCGATTTCGCGCCCGCTGGGCAGATCGATGGTGAACGAAAGTTGCATGGTACGTTCCACGCCTCCGGTTGCAAGATCGGATGGTTCGACGCGGAATATGAGGCGCCCGCCGGTGATGGTGATTTCAGACGGGACGACGTTGAAGTAGGCAGGGTCGGCGCCGATTTTCTTGATTACCAGAGTTGCTCCCTGCAGGGAAGAAATGGATACTTCGCACTCGGCGCTGGGATTGTCGGTGGTGAGGTGAATCTTCTTTGACGAGTCCATCGTATGGCTGTTGCACTTCATGCTGCCGCCGCCGGGGGTTGTGATAGACTCCGTATTGAAGCTCATCGTGTGGACATTGTAGTCCCACGGGAGTACATCAGATATAATATATATTGACTTGTCGGTGAACTCTATGTTCAGCTGGACCTTGGTGCCGGCCTTCCATTCGCGGTTGGGGAACTTCACCCGGGAGGTTTCCACGGCTCCGCCGTTGACCCTGTAGCTGATGGCAAGAATAGCGTCCCTGGGGTCGTAGATGGGGTCGCCGAAGATATCCTGACCGATGATTGTCTGGGGAGCGATCTGTGCCGCCGTCACAGGCCAGGTCATGTAATACTGCTCGGTGCCTTCCGTCGTGAGTTTCTCTCCCGAAAACATGTCGTATCGCTCGCCCGCTGCAATGGTCTTTCCGCTCATCGGCGCAGCGCTGAAGAACGGATGTGCGGCATCGGTGCTAAGGGTATATGTGGGAGTGATTTCACCGGTACCGGAGAAATCTATGCTGGCATAGCCGCTGTGCAGGAAGAGGTCGGTGCCCTCGTACAGGGTGTTGATGTCGGTAATCTGGACGTTGCTTTCGGAGGACTTGTTCTCGAACGTGAGGCTAACCGCGGTGAACAGGTGCTTGCACTGCAGGGGGATGTAGGAAAAATCCTTGTCGGCGGCATTGCGGATTATCGGCTGCTTTGCGTACACGAAATCGTACTGGGGCGAAGTGCTGAGAGCCTGGAAATAGTGCACGGGGGTCGTCAGCCTGAGGTTTGAGTCGTCGAGCTGGAGCTCTGAACCGAAGAACTGGGTGCTGGACATTCCCGCTCCGGAATTATAGGATTTGTCGTAGTCGAGCCATCCGAAGAAGCGGTGCACTCCGGCGCGGGTCCAGCGGTACTCGTGGCCGTCGGCGTAGGGCCAGTAAGCGCCCCCGTCGTAATATACTGCGTCGTCGATGTACTTGACTGTCTGGCCGGGAGTTATCTCCTGGATGCTCCCGTTGACGGGCAGCGATCCTTCGAATCCCGTAAGGAAGTCGAAAACCTTTACACGCGTGTTGTTAACATCCAGCCCGTCAGCTTCCAGGAAACCCTTCGACGCAGGTTGCACGGAGGGAGAAAAAAGCATCCGCTCTCCCTGAGGCACAATGTCGCGGCGGCAGGATGCCGTTGTGGCGGCAAGGGCCAGTGTCAATAATACAAATATATATGTCGAACTTCTCATATTGGCAACCCGGAAGGGTATCACCCCCGCCGGGCCGGTAAATTAAATGTTGATGACGGTCTCTACGCCGATGTTGTCCCATCCACCCACTGCAGGGTCGAAGGTGATGACGACGTTGGAGAGGTCGGGATCGTTTGGATCGACGGGGACGGAAGGATCTCCTCCGTTGCCTGCGCCTGCGGTAGGTGCTACGACAATCTTATAAGTGATGACCTGGTTCATCTGCCATGCAGGGAGGCTGGCCAGATAGAGGTCAGCACTGCTGGTGAAGGTCTCGTTGAGGAACGGGGCGCCGCCGCGGGTCGTCGATACGGTCAGGCCGAGATTGACCTTCTGCTGGCCGGCTGCAAGTGTCTGGGGCAGTACGAAGAACTCGGCGATTGCCTCGTAAGTGTTGCCGGGAGTGATGCTGCCGCTGAAGCTGCCTGCCTTGCTTGTGACTGTTCCGTCGGGAGTCCAGACGAAATTGCCGTCGGCATCTGCGGGCTTGTTCCATCCGATCTGGCCGACTGAAGGTGAGGAAGCAAGAGTGAGGGCGCAGCTTCCTGCTTTGTAGAATCCGCTGAGCGACAGGCTGTTGACGTTGACTGCCCAGTCGGTTACGGTGCCGTCGGCCTCCTCCTTGTGGTTGTATGCAAGCTCCACGACTACGCGAATCTTTGCAAGAGCGTGGTGGAACACGGTGGGAACGCCGGTATAACCGTTGACACCATCCGTCACCTCGTCGACGTTGTCGGTATAACCCGCAGCTTTGTCGGCATACATTATGTCGGTCTGGCTTGCTTCAACGTCGATGCCGCTGTAGTTGATGCTGTTAGGAGTGATGGCTATGCCGTTCATTCCATAGGGATAGTAGCAGAGGAAGTCAACGGTGGTGTTCTTCGGCCAATAGTAAGTGGAAGAAGGTTTCCACTGGTTGGTGGAGGGGTTGAAGGACACCTGCTCATTGTTCATGAAGTAGGCGCCGATTGTTCCATCGGCCCAAGCGTATGCGCCAAAAGTTTCGGTGGTGGGGAATACTGTTCCTTCGATTCCGACCTTGGTCATGTAGGATGCCGTCAGGAAGGAAACCTCATTGCGCATGCTACCGGAGTTGACAGCGACCTTGCTGCAGGAAACTGCAAGCATTGCTGCGCAGACGCTGATTGCTACGAGTTTTTTCATTCTTTTGTATATCTTTACTAATTAACTAATTACACAGTAATGCCAGCGTTCACTGTTATGACCTCCCAGTCGGATACTGCAGGGTCGAAGCGGATTTCGATGGGTTCGTCCGCCGAAGAAGAGGGGTCGTTGAGGCTGGGAGCGAAGTTGAAGTTGTAGGTTACGTTCTGGTTGATTCCCCAGGAAGTCAGGGAACCGCCGGAGAGGAGTGCGGGTACATCGACGCCGGTTTCGGTGAGTACGAGATGCTCGCCTGTGCCGTCGTTGGTGTCGCGATAGGTCTTGATTGTCACGTTCAGGTTGACTCCCTGTCCCTCGCTCAGAGACTGAGGAAGAACGTAAATTCCGGCATCAAGGTTCTGGGGATTGGTGGTAAGGTCTGTCAGACTTGATACGTCCAGTGAAAGGTCGGTCTTGCTGCCGTCGCTTGTCCAAACGTTGTCTGCGGGCTTGCCCCATGTGCCGTCCGGGTTAAGGGTGAGGTTAAGAGAGCCGGAGGTGAGGATGTCCGTGAGCGTGATGCTGTTGACCGTAATCTCCCAGCGGGTCTTGTCACCTGTGGGGGCGGTCTTCTCGAGATAGGTAGCGCTTACCTGGAAACTCACCTTCGCGAGGGCGTGGCGGAAGAGCGTGGGAACTCCTTCATAATAATAGGTCATGGAGTTGCCGGTCAGGCCGGTCACTTTGTCGGCATACATTATATCTACGTCAGGATGGGCGTTGACATCCCATGCGGGATAGCTGATGCCGGCTTCCGTTACCACGGGCTTGGGTGCATTGACGCCGTCGGCCGTGTAGGGGGAATAGCAGATGAAATCAATCGAACCAGACTTGGGCCAGTAATATGTGGTGCCTTTGGGTGCCCAGTAATTCTCGCTGCTGTTGTAGGAGACTTCCTGGTTTACCATGAAATCGGTGTTGTCTGAGGCGTTTACACCCTTGTACCAGGCGTATGCTCCGAATGAAACAGATGAGTATTCATCCTTGTAATCGGTTTCGGCCTTGGTTACGGCTGCGCTGTGGCGGGCAACCTGGAATGTAATCTCGAGGTCGGGACTGCTTGTTTCAGTCTTGGAGCAGGAGGCCAGTGCAATGGTGGCCATGGCTGCGAAAATCAGGTACTTTTTCATATCATTATTATTCGTTTCTGGGGCCCAGGGGCAGGATCAGCCACCCCCAGGCAATATATAAATGCATTATGAAATCAACAAATCTCGCGTTGCATTAAAGCTGGATGGATGCGGATGCATCAACATTCGTCCATTCTGCAACGGCGGGGTCGAAGGTGATGACGACATCCTCGGGGGTGTCATCCTGACCGGAAGGACCGTTTGCCTTTGCGGTGGGCTTGATGGAGATGGTGTAAACGATGTTCTCGTTCATCTGCCATGCCTTCAGGCTGGAGATGGCCTTGATATCCACGGTTTTGGTGACGTCTTCTTCGATGGTTTTGCCATTGGAGAGGGTGGTCTTGATGTGGAAATCGAGGGCGAGGATCTGTGCACCGTCCTCAAGTACCTGAGGCATTACGTATCCGTTGGCGGGAGCGATGTCCTGTGCTGTGGTGGTGAGGACTACGGGAGTGGTGATAAGCTCCTGGTTGGCAGAAGCGCCGCTGAGGCCGGTCCATACGTTGTATGTTTCGGTACCGACGGTTACGGAAGGTTTCTCCCATGCTCCGGATACCCAGTTGAGGGTGCAGGAACCGGTGGTCTTGAATCCGCTGATTTTGGCGCTGTTGACGGTGACTTCCCACTCGGTGTGGCTGCCGTTGGCAGGGTCGTCATACTCTACGAAGTTTGCCCTGATTTTGAAAGCGAGCTTTGCGAGAGCGTGGCGGAAAAGGGTAGGGACACCGGTAAAGCCTGAATCGATGCCGTCGTTGATTTCGTCGAGGTTGACACCTGACTCGGAAGCGCAGGTGACCTTGTCGGCGTACATGAGATCAACGTCAGCGGCGGTGTAGTCGGTGTAAACAATACTGTTGGCGGTGACTACAGGGACGGTTCCGGGAGTGTCGGAAGTTCCGTTGAAGGGGGAGTAGGAGATGAAATCGATGCTGCCGGTCTTGGGCCAGTAGAAGGTGTGGTCCACGGTAGTCCATTCGCTTCCGCTCTTGTCGACTTTCTCATTCACCATGAACTCGTTGGTTCCGTTGAACCATGCATAGGTACCGAAAGCGCCGTTGGTGTACTCGGAGCCAGTGGTGGCCTTGGTCTGGACGCGGTTGGCCACCTTGAAGTTGATGACCTGGTCGGGGGTATAGACCTCGGTCTTCTTGCAGCCGGCCAGAGCTATGGTCGCTGCGATTGCAATGAAGAGAAACTTTTTCATATCTATTTCTGTATTATGCAATTAGGGTTTGATTAGTCGTTGGGGTAGGTGTAACCTGCAGCTTTCTCCTGCCAAGGCTCGACAGCGGGATCGAAGGTGACGGTCTTGTTGGGCTTGATGGTGATGGTGTAGGTGTACTTGTAGTTCATGTTCCATGCGGTGATGGACTCGGCGGTGAAGTCGGTGAGCTTGATGCCGGGGAGGTCAACGGTCTCGTAGATCTGCTCTACGTTGTCGTAGTAGTGCTTGAGGGTGTAGTTAAGATCGATGGTGGCGCTGTTGGTCAGGGCCTGGGGAAGAACGCTGATGGCATCGAAGAAGGTGAGACCTGCGGAAACATTGGGAGCTACGGTAGTCTGGACTGCGCCGACGCTGGCTGCAACGGTTGCGGGGAGGTTGGCATATACTCCGGAGGGAGTCCAGTTGTAACCTGCGGTGGTGTAAGGCCAGTCCTGTCCGGTTGCACCGGGATCGGTGAAGTTGACGGTGAGGGAACCCTTGTTGTCGTAGTTGAGTGCAAGGGAGTTGACGGTGAGATCCCACTTGTTCTTGGCATCGGCGATGCCGGAAGCGTCGAACTTGACGATTACGCTGACCTGGGAAAGCAGGTGGTGGAACAGGGTGGGAACACCGGTGACGTCGGTATTTGCAGAACCGTACTGCAGACCGTATTCGTTGGCGTCGGAGTTGGCATAACGGTATGCCGCGCTGGCAAGCATCGCGTCATCGCTGATGGCGATGGTCTTGTCGGTGTAGGTGGCGGTTCCGTCGGTCATTGCCGGAACGGGAGTGCCTGCATAGGAGAAGAAGTTGACGTATCCGGTCTTGGGCCAGAAATAGACGCGGTCGGAAGCCCACTGCTTGGCGGCATCCTGCCATTTGATGGTCTCATTGTCCATGAAAGCCTGGGCTGCGCCGCTCGTGGGGTGGAACCAAGCGTAGGTGTTGAAGGTCTTGGATTCGTCGAATTTGACTTCTCCTGCCTTGGTCTGGGGGAGGTAGTTTGCTACCTGGAATGCGATAGCCTTGCCGGGCTGCTCGTTGATGTCAGTCTTCTTGCAAGCGGTTGCCGCTGCGATAACTGCGGCTGCGATGATGAAATACTTTTTCATAATGCGTTGTTTTAAATGTTGTTGATTAATGTTTGATAATATTTATTTGGGGACCGGGGGCGGGGTCAGCCGCCCCTGGCCAGAAAGTCTTAGATGGTCTGATCGGTTGTCGTACCCTCAATCCATGCTGCATCAAGAGCGGGATCGAAGAGAACCTTGTTCTGGTTGGGAACCACCTTGATGTAGTAGGTGTACTTGTGGTTCTGCTCCCAGGCAGCTGTTCCCATGTCGTTGAGCTTGATGGAAACAGGGATGATTTCGGTGTTGCTCTGTCCGGCAGCGTAGCTGGTGACAATCTGCATGTCGAAGCTGAGGACTACGCTTGCCCCGAGGGTCTGAGGAAGAACGCAGGTAGCTGCGATGAAATCGCCTGCGGTTGCCTTCGTTACCTTGTCGACGGTGTAATCGGCTGCGGCGAAGTCGCCGGCGGTGTCGGATCCTGTCCACTCACCGGTCCATGCCTGAGTCTTGTTGGTTCCGGGATCCTCATTGGTGAGGGTGAGAGTACCGGCCTTGTTGACGGGAGTGATCTTCACGTTCTTGAGGGTGATTGCCCAGGTGGCGATGCCGTCGGTGACGTTGCCGGAGCCGGCGGTGAGTGCAGGGCTGCTGCCTGATTCGGCGTAAGCCTTGACGTTGATCTGGGCAAGAGCGTGGTGGAAGAGCATGGGAACGCCTTCGCTTACATTCTTGCTGACGCCATAGGTTCCACTTGCATTCTCCTTGTAACGCCATGCCATGTCTGCGTAGAGAAGGTTGTTACCGGTCTGTCCGACTGCGGGTGCAGTGAAGTTCCAGGTCATGGTAGCGGTCCACTTGCTGCTTGCATAAGCGTAGCTGACGGTGGGGGCGACAGGATTGGTGCCGTCGGTGCCGTACCAGCCTACGAAGTTCACGTAGCTGACAGTGCCCTTGGGCCAGTAGTAGGTGTGGCTGGGAGCCCATTCCGTTGCGTTGACAGGGTCGTTGGCAGAAATGGTCTCACCGTCGGCACCGAAGAAGTTCTGGAAAGTGCCCTGGTCGGCACCTCCGATGATGTCCACGCCCTCGGCGTGCATGAAGGCCTTGCACTGGAATGCGGTGAATTCGCTCAGGACGGATTCGGCCTTGGTCTGGGGAACGTAGTTGGCGACGCTGAACTTCACGGGAGTGAGAGGAGTCTCGTCGACAGCCACCTTCTTGCAGGCGACGCTGGCTGCCAGAGCCGCTGCTGCGATGATCAAATACTTTTTCATAATGCGCATTGTGTTAGTATTGTTTGTTAATAATTATTCTATGTACATCTTGTTGTTCGGATCGGACTGCCACTCGGTGCAGGACGGGTCGAAGAGTATGAGGTTGGTCTTGGGGTTGATTATAATGTTGTAAGTAGTTTCGTAATTCATCTTCCATTCGCCGGTGCTGCCGGAGAACTCTGAGAGGTTGATGCTGGCGTGGACCTTTTCTACCGTGTAATTGCTCCCCGTGGAGTCGTAGTCGGTGCGTATGTCGTACACGAAGGTCAGGACCATTCCCGAGGTGGACTGGGGAAGGACGCTTCTGGTGTCGATGACGGGAACGAAAACGTCGTCCTGGGAAAGCGTAAAGCTTGACGAATCACCTTCTATGGTGCCGACGGTGCCGGAAGTGCTCCATCTGGGGGCGGTACCCGCTGCGGAACCGGTCCTCCACCATGCCCTGGTCTGGCGTGTGCCCGGATCGGCATTGGTGAGGCTGAGGCTGCCGGTATGATATACGCTGCTGAGGACTATGTCGCTGAGCGTGACGCTCCAGGTGGTGTTCCCTTCCGAGAGAGGGGTCGCCTTGGCCTGGAACTTGACCCTCGCAAGCGCATGATGGAAAAGGGTCGGCACTCCGCCGGTAACGCCGTCGTACAGGTAGGTGGCGGCATTGTCGTTGAAGTGCCATGCTGCATCGGCCCAGAGGATGTTGTCATCGGGGACGATGGTACGGTCGTTCCATGCCATGGTCGTTTCACTGATGGTGGAAGGAGCGCCGTTGGCATCGTACCAGGAAACGAAGTTGAGATAGCTCAAGCTGCTCTTGGGCCAGTAGTAAATATGGCTGGGCTGCCACTCGGACGTGCCGTCCCAGATGATTCTTTCGCCAGAAGCGCCGAAGAAGTCCTGAGCGCCGCTTATGCCTTCTGCGTAGAGCCAGGCTCGTGTGCTGAACTCCTGGAACTCAGGAAGTACAGACTCAGATTTGGTCTGGGCAGCATAGTTGCCGACCGCGAAGGTGATGGCCTTCTCGGGAGCGGGCACGACGTCGATCCTGGTGCAACCACAGAGGGCCACCAGAATGGCGAGTGCAACTATGTTGAGCCTGTTATTCATTACAGCACTATTTCTCCTTGTTCTTCTTCCCAGTCATCGACCCTGGGCTGGAATCCGCCGCTTCCCTGAGGGGGAGTCGTGCCCGGGTCGGGTATCGTTATCGTTTCGTCTATAAGCAGCCAGTGGTAGTCTATTGCCTCCTGCGTCTTGAATACGGTGTTGAGGTCGAAATCGAACTGCAGCAGGTTACCTGCGGTATCGGTCACGTTGAACGTGACTATGAGGTCGCTGGGGACGTCTTCAATCTTGCCGAAGGTGTTGAATACGGCGCAAAGGACGTCCTTGTTGCTGCCTGCATAATGCTCGTCGGTACTTTTTACCATGTCGAAGCATACGCCCGCGGTGGGGTCTTCGGTGCGCTCGTTGGGTCCGAAATGGTTGGACGGAGACAGACCGGAGATGACGGCTGTAGCCGCTGACGCAAATTGCATGCCTTCGACGTGAATCTGGAGGTAGTATGTATCGATTATCGTCTTGGCCGTGGTCTCGATTACGACTACCGTATCACGGGGGGAGATACGGAGGTTGTGCTCGCGGGCTACGACGAAGTGGTCGGGCTCGTAGTTGATGGAGAAGTTGCCGGCTACGTCTCTCTGGGCCTTGCTGGCCATGTACTTGCTCTGCTGGACCTCCGGAATCGGGTTCGTGTAGGCGAGAGCGCTGAGCTCGTTGCTCTCCTGGCGCACCTGGGTGGTGGGAGTATCGAAGTTGTAAATCAGCATGTCAAAAGTACCGAATCCGATGTTCAGCGTACCGTTGAATACCTGCTCGCCCTTCTCGTTGTAAGTCTTGTTCGAAATGAAGCTCTGCGTTACGACATTCTTGGTGCCCGGATCATAGACCATGATGCGCATCATGTCGGTGTTGAGGCTCGGTGCGGGAATCTTCTCGTTATAGACGTGTGTGGTGATGTTTTGGATGGCCTGGATATCGACCTCTACACGTATTTTGACAAGTTCGTTGGGGTCGTTCAGGGCGCGTCTGTCGCATGCAGCGGCTGACAGCAGCACTGCGAGCATGATAAGTGCGGTGCGGATGAATTTAGTCATGGCGCACCTCCTTTTTGGGCAGCTTTACGTTGATGGGAATCACCAGACTCACCTTGGCCTTGGTGGGGCCCCAGTAATCGACGATGCCAGAATTGGCCTTGTCGCGTATAAGTTTGTCGTAGGCGTCGGTGGGGTAGTAGTGGCGCCAGTCCGAGTGCAGGAAGCCGAGGCAGAGGCTGAACTCCAGACGGCATTTCCTGCTCTCGCCGATGGGCATGGAATAGCCGCCGGTGATGCCCGCCGACCAGTATTCACCCTGATAATCGACCGAAGTGTTCCACTGGAAGTCGTACTTGGAGGACATGCCGTAAACTCCGGCGAAGAAGCCCTTGAGCTTGTCGGCTCCGTGGGGCTCCCAGGGGGTGAACCAATAACGGCCCTCGATTCCCATCTCCCACATCTGGAGGCACCACATGAAGCTGTACTCCCACCAGGGGAAGATATCCTCCACAGCTATGGACCAGCGGTCTGCGATGGGGAATTCGAGCTCGACGTTGTAAATCGTGGCGGCATCGTACAGCAGGTTGGTCTTGACGGCCGCTATTGTGACGGGAATCTTCTCATTGTCCCGGGGGGCGCCGACGACGGGGATGCTGACGTAGATAGGCTCGTCGTCGAACGTGAAAGGTTCGTCGCTGACGACGATGGGGAGATAGTATGATTCGTCTATCGTCTCGGCAGGCAGAACGGGAATGCTTATGTCGTAGGGGAAAACAAGCCGGAACGCGGCATAGCGCAGGCGGGCGAGGCTTCTGCGGCCTCTGGGCCAGCGGGCTACGGAGGCGTCGGTGATGATCTTGCCTTCGAGCTCGGGGTGCAGGGCGACCAGATATTCCCGCATAGAGGCGGCACGCTGCTGGGCGAGTATGAGGTTGTAATCATCCGGGCCCTCAGGGGAGGACTGGGCAACTACCCTGACGGTCTCCACTGCGGCGGTGCCGTGGACTGCAAGCACGCTGTCCAGGATGCGGAAGGTACGTGCATTCTCCAGATAGTCCCTTTCCAGCGAGGAAATGTTGACGGGGAAGAATACCTGGAAGTCGAAAGCGTAGGAGCCGTCTTCGCATTCTGTGCTGCGGGTCTGGGCGCTGCAGGGAACGAGAACGAGAAGCACCAGGATTACCGGTGCCAGCACCCGCAGGATTGCGGTTGAGCGGAGGAAGATGTTGCTGATATTCTCGTTCATATTACATATCGCGTACGCGTTGTACGCACAAAACTTGGCAAATATACAAAAGAATTATTTATCAAACAAAAATAATTATCAAAAACTTTTGAAAATAATTTTTGATTCATAAAAATTTTTTACGTATCTTTGCGGAGTGAAACGTGACGAAATGTAATTGAATATGTATTCGAAGGCTATATATTATATTGTTTGCGCGCTCGCGGGTCTATTTCTTGCATCGTGCAGCATGTCGGATGGACTTGATGTTTCCGAACCTCGGAATTCTTCTCAAAAGATGGATTTCGACATTCTTGTCACACGCGACGGAAAAGTTATCTCCGATGAACGTTCCGGCATTATGACTCGTTCCGCCGTGGACGAAAGCAATAAGATCGCCACTATGGATGCCGATATTCCCTTCGGCCTTGTAGGTATCGATTTCGAAAAGAATCAGCTCGTAATCGACAATGTTGCAGTCGGCGGAGGTGCTTCCGGATACAGTACTTCTTTCGACGGCTATCTCTGGGCCGGAGCCGACAAGCTGACGCTCAGTGCTTACTATCCGCATGTGGGCACTGTCGATTATGGCGACGGCTTTGAGAATTATTCCATTCCCTACTCCGTCCAGGAGACTGACGCGGGCCCGTTGGTTTCCAAAACTGTAGAGCGCGCCATAAACCAGCTTAACCTTGTACCCCTCGTTTTTCAGCATATTACGAACGACATAGGTTACAAAGTCTGTGATATTACTCCCGATCCCGCTCTTCAGGGTCTGATTCATCTCCGCAAACTTACCGCTACCAACGTTGCTTCCGCCGGCGTATTCCTTAACGATATCGTGTCGGGCAACGGCGTCTGGCATAAGCAGGGATATTATCGCAAGGTCGTTGTTTTCGAAGGTGACGCGCCGGTAGGTGTCGGCTCCGAGAACGAGAAGTTTGTCGGCTACGATGCTCTTGTCGACCGTCTCGCGGACAGTCATCGTTATTACTCCATCCCTGATGAGATAGAGATAGGCAAACAGTGCGTGGAGGTGGTTTTCGACGTTGACGGTTTTACGCACAACAACTTCTATTACGAGCCCCTCAAGGGCCAGGTGCGTAAGTTCATGCTCTACGGCCTGCTTCCCGACAATATTTTCGTGTACGGCAAACAATATACTTTCCACATCGGTCTCGACCTCAGTTCCATTTATACTCAGATTACGTTTGCCCCTGCTGTAGGCGACTGGGAGACTACCATCTACGAAAACAACGACGACTTTTGATACGCACACTTGTAATATTCCTGCCTGCATTCACCTGTTTCCTGTGGGCACTTTTCCATCGTTTGGCCGTATCCCGGAGCGATACGGCACCGCATCTTCTTGCTCTGTTGCTTTTTACCGGGCTTTTTCTGTTTTCGGAATGCTGCTATGCCGATGTAAGTACGCCGTACAGTTTGCAGATTGCCGCCATTCTGGTGGCTCAGGCGTCATTGCCTTGCATCGTTCCGCTTACGATTATATATCTGCGTAAGCTCCGCGGGACTCCAACCAGTCATCCGCTCCAGATGCTGTGGATAATAGCTCCTGCCGCCCTTCTTACTTCGGGTATCTTGCTGTATGCGGTGTCCAGTCCGGATATGGTGCAGACGGCTTTGAGTGCTTTATATACCGGTGGCTTCAATGCGATTTCTTCGTATCGCGGAACCCCCGTTTATCTTTTCTTCGTTTCTACCTTCATAGTTTTCAGGATAATTGTCGCGTGTGAGGTCGTGTGGCTTTTAATCTATCTTCTGATTTACAAGCGCAAAGGGGCGTTCCGGTTCAAGACGATTTGGAATTTCTTCTTCCACAAGGGGGCGATTCAGATCACTCAGCTGCAGTTGTTCAATGTATCCCTGCTGTTTTTCGTTTTTCTCTTGCGGGCGCCTGTCGTCAAGGATTTCGTATATTCACATCCGTGGATAATGGCTATCATGTCTTTCTTTGTCGCCGCGCTCGTGTACTGGTTCTCGTATATGGCGATGTTCGGCTCCAAAAGGAGCCTGCGTCTCTCCGAAATAGGGGACGGGTGGCGCTACAACTATGGTTCCGCAACCAAGGACGAGGTGGTTGGGCGTATGCTTGATTCCCTTATCGACGATGCCGAAGACGAGGCGTTGCGCCGCGTGCAGAGCCGTTTTGGCGAAAGTGTCCCCGTAGATGAATGGCACGACTCTTCCAAATCGGCATCACCGGCTTTCACTTCGCTATCGGAGAGGATTTTCTCTGCGGTTTCCGATTCCTGGGACGAGGAACGCCGTCTGTCGGCCCTTCAGAAACTTATGATGGAGGAGCAGCTTTTCCTGCAGCCGCGCCTTACCCTCGGCGACGTGGCCGACAAACTGGATTCCAATACCTCCTATGTTTCCAGACTTGTCAACAATGCATACAACCTCGGCTTCCCCGAGTTCATCAATACCCTACGCATCGATTACGCCGAGCAGTATATCCTCAATCACCGCGAGGCCAAGCAGGATGAGATAGCCGCCAAGTGCGGATTCCTGAGCGCTTCGTCGTTCAACAACACCTTCAAGAAGATAACCGGTATGACGCCCAAGGTCTGGGCTGCCGGGGTCAGTCGCGTCAACAAGGAGCAGAAATGAAGCGGGACCTCTCCAAATACCGCGTTCTGATGGTGGATGACGTGCCTGTGAACCTGTTGCTTGTCAGCAAGATGCTGTCTCCTTACAATTTCCGTATCGCCCTTGCAGGCAACGGAGCGGAGGCTCTCGAGCAGGTCGTACGGGATATTCCCGACCTCATCCTTCTCGATATCCTGATGCCCGGGATGGACGGATTCGAAGTCATTCGCCGGCTCAAGGAAAACCCTCAGTGGGCTGGCATAAAAGTCATAGTGCTTTCCGCCCTCAATTCCAATAAAGACATAGTACGGGCCTATGAATTGGGAGCCGACGACTTCATCACAAAGCCTATACTTATGGATAAACTCATAAACAGCGTGGACCAGCAACTGCAGGCAATAGAACTTGAACGCAGAAAATTTGGCAAATAAATAAAAGTTGCTTATATTTGCCGTCCCAATGGGAGATTAGCTCAGCTGGTTTAGAGCACCTGCCTTACAAGCAGGGGGTCGACGGTTCGAGTCCGCCATCGCCCACAAGGTGTAACCTCTTCAATTCCATCGAGTTGGAGAGGTTTTTTGTTTGCCGTGTCAGACGATTCCGAAAAACCTTTCCGGGATGCGGACGAGGATGCGGAGACCTGCCATCGAAGGCTTGTTCCATGCCCATGGAGGGCGTATGTACGTTTGCAGTCGGCGGGCACGAGGCGTCCAAAGCTCCCAGTCGCGGGCCGGAAGTCGGGATGCCGTGCGAAGCAGGCGGTAACGTTTTTGCAGGTGCCGGTCCCACCCGCGCGAGGACAGGTCGCGGTCGGCTATCTTGTCGAGTACTGCTGCAGCGTCGGCGCATCCGAAATGGAATAGGTACAGCTGCGGGAGTATCTTTAAATTGCATCCGCGTACGCGGTGGAAGCCGCTGCCCCATTCAGCCTTGGAGCACAATATCGATGCCTTGGTATAACGTGTAGATAGAAGCGCGAACCTGCGCTGGCCAAGCACCGGCCTCGAGCGGTCCAGCTGCTCTTCGCAGGACAGATTCTGCACTACATCGCAGCCCAGTGGCGAAAAAGCCTTGCCTGTGGCGGTATCGATTGAAGACAGGTAATCTCTCAGTGATAGCCCGCACAGGGGGTCCGGTACGATGAACTCGTCCACGTCTGTGCCTATGACCATATCGTAGCTGTCCAACAGAGAGCCGGCAAGCTCTGACAAGATGGCGATGCGCCCGCGGTCGGCCTGACTTACCTTGCCTTCGACCCGCTCTGCAAGCTGTATGTTGCAGCCGGCGGTACATTCCGGCGGCACCTGGTCGAGTCCGTCGAATATGATCCAGAGATTCTCCTTGCCCAGCTGTGAGCCGTACCAGTCTATCCACTTTTGCAGGAAGAAACCTCCGTCGCGGACCATCGTTATGGCGCAAATCTGCTTCTGCATTTCTCAAAGGTACGTTTTTATTTCGGAAATTGCCAAAGAAATGCTAAATTTGAAAGATTTATGCGTTTCGCCGAATTTCTGGTAAAGTGGCGCAGAGTTTTCCTCGCCCTGACGATGGTCCTTGCCGTCGTTTGCGGTGCGTATTTTCCAAAACTCAACATAATCTACGAGATTTCCTATTTCCTTCCCGACGACTCTCCTGTAAAGAAGGGGCTTGACCGTGTGGAAAGGGAATTCCCCGGACTCGACCTGCAGAACAACATGCTGTATGTTATGTTCGAGGGTTTGGATGATGCATCCGGGACCGAAAAAGAACTTGCCCGCTTTACGTCCGGCATGGCCCTTATGGACCGCCGCGAATCGGGCGATTATACCATGTTCCAATACCTTCCTGTCACCGGGGCGGACGTGCGTGCCACAAAAGCTGCGATAGAAGAGCATTGGGGCGACGCAGTGAGGGTGGAGCTCGACCTTGACAAGAACATGCCGGCGGACATCGTACCCATGATTATCCTGGGAGCCGTACTGGTCCTCATCATCCTGCTGGTCATGTGCCAGTCGTTCATGGAAGTGTTCCTGTTCCTGGCGTCCATGCTTATCGCCGTGGTAATCAATATGGGCAGCTGTGTCCTCATGAAGGGCGTCTCCTATATGACGGTTACCATGGCAGGAGTCCTTCAGATGATTCTGTCGATGGATTACTCCATCATACTCACGAACCGTTATCGTCAGGAAAAACAGTCCGCGTCCGGCAAAGAAGACGCAATGGCGCGGGCCATGCACGGCTCGGCACGCTCTATATTCAGCAGCGCCCTCACGACCATAGTGAGCCTTCTCATGCTCATGTTCATGAAGGTCAAGATAGGGTCCGACCTCGGCTGGGTGCTTTCCAAGGGCGTGATGTGCAGCCTGCTGTGCAACTTTACCGTGCTTCCGTCGTTCATACTTGCCTTCGACAAGGCAATCACCGCGACCAGCAAGAAAATTCCCACCCTGCCGTTCGGCTCTCTCGCCAGGGCACAGATCAAGCTGCGGATTCCGCTGACCATCCTGTTCGTCGCCATCTTCGCCGCAGCCGCAATACTCCAGAAACGTACCGAGATATCCTTCTCGGCAGTGTGGGAAACTCCGATTTCCAAGATATTCCCTCCTCAGAACCCCGTTGTGCTGATGTACGAGAACGACGACGAGATGGCCGTTCCTGCATTGCTCGATACCCTCGGACGGGATCCTTCCGTCCAGTCCACCCTCAGCTATCCAGAGCTCATGCTGTCGGAATATACCGTGCCCCAGATGGCGGCGCGGTACGGAAGCCTCTCTCCGCTCGTCACCGAGGACATTCTGCGGCTGGTGTATTATGCC
>DGVM01000192.1:942-4995 GCA_002395925.1 Bacteroidales bacterium UBA4284 | reverse complement strand
TGGCCAGCGCGCATCCAGAGCGCACGGAGCGCCTGAGTTTCTCCGACCTCGAGTCCGCCATCGGCAGCCTCGCCTCGCAGGGATTGCTTCCCGAAGGATACGACATCGATGCCATGGTCTCCGGCCTTATGCCCAAGGCGCCGGCTCCCGTCCCTTCGGTGCCGGAGCCCTCGCCGCAGCTGCCCCAAGCCCCCGACAGCACCTTGTCTGTCGCTGCAGCTGCGCCCGACAGTGAAGCTCTTGCCGGTCCTTCACCGGCAGACAGTGCAGCAGCGGTTAAGCCTGCAGCAGATACGCTTGCCGCCGTCCCGTCGGTCATTCCTGCCGTTGACAGCACGGCCGCCAAGCCTGAGGCAACACAGCAAAAGCCTCAGATAGAAGGTTACCCTCCGATTACTTACGAGCTCGCAACCCGCCAGATGACGGCCCGCGAGATGGCTGATTTCGTGGGAGTTGACCGTTCCCTTGTGAATACTGGCTACCGCATGGCCGGGCGCACCCGCAAGCCCGCTACCATGTCGCCCCACGAAATGAGCTCCTTCATCGTTGGTAAACTGCTGCCGGACAAGCGTTATGCTGCCTTCGTTTCCAAGGAACAGAAAGCCCAGCTCCTGGAAGTTCACCGTCTGCTCGATTCGGCTTTCCTTGCCGGCCCGTCAGTCGTGGCGCAGTTGGATACTCCGGTTTTCGTACATGCAGACAGCACTTTTGCGGTCGCCGTTCCACTCGACAGCACTGCGCTCGCGTATGCTGCTGATACGACTACTGTCGTTCCTGCCGTTTCTGCCCCGTCGGTACCCGAGCCGCAGCTGGAGGAAGAAGACGATTACGTCCCCACGCCGCTTGAGAGGCTTGCGGAAATGTATATGTCGGACCGCCGTTACAGTGCAGGTGCGGTTTATTCTGCGCTCAGGGCGGCGGGAGTCAAGCTCAGCCGGGATGATGTAGATCTGCTGTATCTCTATGCCGGAAGCCGGAAGTATTTCGACCAGTCCCTTCGCATGACTCCGGCTGGCATGCTGGAATTCCTGTACGAAGACATCCTTCCGGATCCCAAGTTCGCCCGCTTCATCGATGACGAAGCCAGGGAGTCGCTGGATTCCATGAAGGGAATGATAGGCAGCGGAATACAGGCGATTCGTTCCGACAGCGTCTCCGTCGCGCTGGCGCTTACCTCATACAACTACGAGTCCCTCGAGACCTTCGAATTCCTGGACCGTTTCCGTACGCTCGCAGAGCGCTCCCTGCCCCATGGTTCCACCGTCATGGGAGAGTCGGTGATATATAAGGAATTCAAGGAAGATTTCCCCTCCGAACTTTTGCTTCTGACCATCCTCACCGTAGGGTCCATCTTCCTTATCGTGCTGTTTACTTTCAAATCCCTGGTTGTCCCGATCCTGCTGATAATCACGGTAATGTCGGGGGTTTATGTAAATGTGTTCGTCAGCGGTCTGGGCGGGAACACCATGTATTTCCTTGCCTATCTCATAGTGCAGTCCGTCCTGATGGGGGCTACCATAGACTACTCGATACTGTTTACAAGTTATTATCGAGAGGAGAGGATGGGCAAAGGCATTGCCGATGCCCTTGCCGACGCATTCCGCCGGGCGGGTCATTCCATACTCACCTCGGGCCTCATCCTTACCCTTGCCCCTTATGCCATGAGCTGGATGATCAGCGACCAGATGGTCTCATCGATACTTAAATGTCTGGCAATAGGAGCTTTGGCGGCAATCCTGATTATCCTCTTCATACAGCCGGGAGTCATTGCGGTGTGCGACCGCTTCATAGCCCCGAAGGGCGCCTTCAAGGAGAAGCGTCAGTAAACCTTGCTTTCGAAGCTTTCTTCCCCTGTTACCGTTATGTCAACCATGAGGGTGCTGTTGCGTTTTATCGGCGGCAGACTAACCCTGAACTGCCTTGTGGCACCTTCTATCTCACATTCCAGTACGATTGCAGTGGCAGGGGAGCCGATGGACGCCTCCGGGGAATCGTTTGGATAGCAGAACAGTTCGGTCCCGGGAGACTGGGAGAATACACCGATGTCGTACGGCAGGTTCTTGACGGGAGTGGACATGCATATTTCTGACGGATAGAATCCTGTCGTGCGCAGCAGCTCGGCGCTGGCGTTCATGTTCTCGAGGTAGATGCGCGGATTTTCCAGTCTGATGTATCCGCGAAGCTTGTTGGATATTTCTCCTGTCTTTATCCTGGCAAGTATGGGACTGAGGATTATGCTGCCTGACCCTCCGGCTTCTATGTCGCGCTGCCCGCTCATTACCGGACGTTCGGCGGAATCTTCTTCGAACCTGTAGCTGAGCAGTTCTATGGAATCGTAACGTTGCAGTGCGCCGGCGTTGAACTGCAGCGGCGAGTCGGCAATCGCCACCACCGTGACGTTGCGGGCCTTGCAGTAAAGCACGGCGCTGTCGGGCAGAAACGCGTAGCTGCGATGGTCGAGCAGGTTGTGCAGCCCGTCTGCGTCGTACACGAAGAGTTCCAGGCTGCCGGGGCGCCTGAGGGTGTCGGAGATATTGTCGGAAACCCTTAGATAGGCCGTGAACCGGCAGGTATCTGTCTGCACGTAAACCTGCTGCCGGTCGTCGGAGCCTGGTTCAGATGTCTTCCCGCAGGCGAAGGTCATACAGACCGGCACCGCCAAAAGCAGCAAGATTTTTAATGATGTCATTAAGCGGAGCAGAACGCTCCCCGGCGGACGCCGGAAAGAGAAGGGCCGATGCCGGTCTGAATGATTCCTTTGAGCTTTCATGGTGTTGCAAAGCTATGCAGCAGCTCCGAAAGGACAATGGAATCAAAAAAATCGTAAATGCGATTTTGCTGAATCTTTAAGATTTTGTGCCGGACCCCCCGTCCAGACCCCTCATAACCCTATCGAGCAGTTCACTGTATCTTTTGATAAAAAGATCTTTCGGGAAGTTTTCCGCCGACAGGGAAAGGCTCTCTGCGCTGTATTCAGACAATTTGTCGCCGCTGAGGGCTGCCAGCCTGCGCAGGGCCTGTGCTATGGAACGACGGTCATGGGGATTGAAGAGGAATCCGTTACGGCCCGGTACGACGTAACGCGCGTTGTCGGATACGTCGCTGCAGATTGCAGGAAGGCCGGCAGTAAGGGCTTCTGCAAGGGCGTTGGGCGTGCCTTCATAGAAACTGGGGAGACAGAAGGCGTCGGCCTCGCGGTACAATGACGCCGGGTTGTCGCTTGCGTTGTGGATGGCGAAGCGGTCCGATATGCCAAGTTTCTCGATGAGTTTTCTGCATCTGGCCGTATATCTGCAGTCGGCAGAGGCTCCGTACCAGTCGAAGCGCAGGTCTTTGAGCGCCGGATCTGCAGCGGCACGGATAAAGCGGATGGCGTTCTTGCGCGGATGCATACGGGCCACCGTAAGCACCCGCAGCGGAGAATGTTTGGAGTGCCTGGGTGCCGGGGTGAATTTGGAGGAATCTACAAAATTGGGGATGGTTTCCAGTTTGAGCCGCAGCCCGGGACAGTGACGGCTGACGAATGCCGTCTGGGCGAAGCTGTTGCATACCACGGCATCTGCCTCCATACGGAAGAGCACGAAGCGGAATCTGTCGTGTGGCAGCATTATGGTGTTGCAGTTGCGCTCCGAGACGATGAGCTTGAAGCCCGGATATATCATGTGGGCCAGGCAAGCCTTGATATTGGCTCCTACAAGGAACGATATTACGACATCCGTGTGGTTGGCCTTGAGATGGTCGGCAATCCTGCGAACCAGCCTCAGGTCGCCGCCCGCCGCTGTTATGCGGGTATGACGGATTCCTGCCCTCTGCAGCTCGGGCGCGTAGAAATCGCCCTCGCGGTAAGTAAGGACTTCGACAGCATGACCGGCCTTGCAGAGCAGTTCTGCAAGGCCGACCAGTTGCCGTTCGGCTCCGCCGAGGCGGAGAGACGATATGATGCAGGTTATCGTCAAGCGCCGAAGTTGTCGTAGAGTATGTTCTCCGAAGCTACGCCCAGGGAATCAAGAAGGTTGTTGACGGACGAAACCATCATAGGAGGACCGCACATGA
>DGVM01000192.1:0-881 GCA_002395925.1 Bacteroidales bacterium UBA4284 | reverse complement strand
TGAAGTACTTGATGTCCTCGGGAGCGTCGTGGTCCTTGAGGTAAGTCTCGAACATCACGTTGTGCACGAAACCTGCGGTGTAAGGCACACCGGCTGCATCGGCTGCGGGATCGGGACGGTCGAGGGCCAGATGGAACTTGAAGTTGGGGAACTCCTTTTCGATCTGGGCGAAGTCTTCCAGATAGAAGGCCTCGACAAGGGCCCGGGCTCCATAGAAGAAGTGCACCTTGCGCCCTGTGTGCAGGGTCTTGAACAGCTGCATGATGTGGCTGCGGAGAGGTGCCATGCCGGCGCCGCCGCCTACGAAGATGTATTCCATGTCCTCGGGGTCGTCCTTGGGAAGGAGGAACTCACCGAAGGGGCCGCTGATGGTGACCTTGTCGCCTGGTTTGCGGGTGAATACATAAGACGAGGCGATACCGGGGCTGACGGGCAGGAGCTTGGGTCCCTGCTCGCGGGGCACGCTGCGGTCGAACGGAGGCGTAGCTATACGCACGTTGAGCTTGATGATGCCCTTTTCGCCGGGATAGGAAGCCATGGAGTAGGCACGGATGGTAGGTTCCGGGTTGGTGCACTCCAGATTGAAGAATCCGTACTTCTCCCAGTCGGCGCGGTATTCGGGATCGACGTCGATGTCTTTGAACTGTACGTGGTATGCGGGTATGTCGATCTGGATATATTCGCCGCTCTTGAACTCGAGGTGCTCGCCCTCGGGAAGCTTGACGGTGAATTCCTTGATGTAGGTGGCCACGTTCTTGTTGGAGATGACCTCGCACTCGAGTTTCTTGACCGAGAGCGCGCTTTCCGCCACCTGGATCTTGAGGTTGTCCTTGACCTTTACCTGACATCCCAGGCGCCAGCCGTCCTTGATCTGCTTGCGG
>DGVM01000041.1 GCA_002395925.1 Bacteroidales bacterium UBA4284 | reverse complement strand
CTGCAGAACCATCTGCAGGATAGATGGCCACATAATTTGCGGCGGCGCTGAATTCATCCCCTGTTGTAAATGTGGCAGAAGAGCCGGAATCAGTGGTGGAATAGGCTGCGGTCTGGGTTCCATTCCAGATGGTTAGACCATCACCGTTGGCCCAATTGACCTTTGCAGTTGTAGAGTTGACCACATTGAGCGTAGCTTTTGTTTCAATTCCCGCTTTGAATACCGGCGCATTCGGATTAACATCCTCTCCGTAATAAGGGGTTTCTGCAACTTCCTTTGAGCATGCTGTTGCTATCGCGAACAACACTGCTAACAAATAAACACTCTTTCTCATAGCGCAAAATCGTCTGTAGTGTTAACAATTACAACATCATCCACCCACATAAGCGTGGTGAATTCACTCGCACATAGAACGGAATTGGGTTCCAATTCTACGGATACTGTTTCAGGAGCAGCGTAGCTCCTCTTTTGAATCTTTTTCATTTGGTTATCGTTTATCAAATGTGACTTTCGCATTTACTGCAGTGTTGTTTGCGGGGCTGACCTCGTCGGACATCTCGGAAAGGTCTACGATCACGAAGTTCGCGCCTTCAGGGATCACGAAGTAGGAGTAACGGTGGTCTCCCTGGCCGCCGATTCCGTCTACGGTCTCGCCGAGGGCGGGTTCTACGGTGCCGGTGTGGTCGTTACGCTTGGCGTCCGCGGTGGAACCGAAGGCATAGACGTTGTTCTCGAGACTGGTCACGAGGAAGGTGAGCCAGGCGGCACCGGAGGTTGCGCCGGTGACAGAGTTCTTGGAGTTGTAGTTCCCGCTCTTGCGAGGCAGGGCATCACCCTTGTAAACGAACACGGCGGGATTTGCAAGGCTCTGCTTGAGAGTGTACTTACGCTGGAAACCCGCCTTGAGGTCGGAGTCCTTGTCCGCTGCGTTGAATCCACCCCACATCCAGAGCTCGGTAACCTCCATGGTGTAAGGATTGATCTTGTCTACGGTGTTGTTGAAGCTTACCTGCTTGTTCTTGGGATCGGTCGCGGGCGAGTAGATCTTGATGGTCTTGGCATCGGTATCTACCACTATACGGTATATGCCTGCGGTCGCTATCTCCCAATACTTGGCACCGGTCTGGGTAGTGAGAGCCTGGCCGAATGCCACGGCGGTGCCGTCGGCGATGTCGTGCGAGTCGCCTGCGGGGACGATGGAGAGCGTCTTCGCCTCGTTGAAGCTCACGGGCAGATAGAGGCTTCCGGCCTTGAGTTCGCCGCGGAAGGCATAGACAGCCGGATTCTCCAGCGTGGGTTCGATCTTGATTTCCTTATCGAGGGCTGAGCCTGCGAGGAAGAGGGAATCTACCTCAAAGATCTGTGAGGAAGGAATCACCGTCACAGACTGAGTGGTAAAATTTAAGGTCACGCGGTAGCTCTCGGAGGTGGGGATTATCCAGGCCGCAGTCTCGGTGCCTTCCTTGGCAGCGGCGGGCTGGGCATCTCCGGTGACGGCCTCATCCTTGCCGGAGGCAGGAACTATCACATTGTTCTCGTCGCCGTACTCCACTGGGAAATTGAGTTTTCCTGCGGTCAGATTGCCGTTGAAGACATACAGTTCGGAGTTTCCGGCGCTGGGGCTGAGTTCGACGGGATTCGCGCCGACTGCGGTGCCTGCCATAAAGACCTTGTCCGCGGCGAACTGCTTGGGACCATAAGTCTTGACAGGGATGGTGACTGAAGACATATCCGGAATCACGATCCTGGGGCCGGTGTATGTGGCCGTGACGCTGAACTTCAGTTGTGCCATGGTGCTGGTGAGCTGGCCGAAATGGCTGACCAGCATATCGTGCAACTGCTTGTTGGTGTAACTGCGGGTAAATACACCGTCATCTTCGTATTCGCTGATTGCCGATGCTTTGGATGAAGGCACCTCAACGGAATACTGGTAAGTCATTATGAAGTCGCTGCCATAATCGTAGGCCGGCGTCCAGGTAACGGTCAGGGCTACCTCGTCGGGAGCATCCTCTTTCAGAATCACGATGTCCTGAGATGCCGAGATTTCCATCGTGGCATTGTAGTTCGACTTCTTATTGTCGATTTCGTGCTTGTTGCAGGCTGCTGCGGAGAGCAAGGCAAGAGCGGCAAATGCTATTTTGGATATTGTTTTCATGGTATCAATAGCCTTCATTGTTGGTCAAATTGTTATTCGATAGTTCGATGTCGTGAGTAGGGATAGGCATGAGATACTGGCGTGCAGGGAAGTTGCGCTTGGCACCCTCTTCGCACAGGCCGGCAGCCTTCAGCGGAGCGAAGTCCGCCATTCCGTCCTCGTCAATCTGAGGAGTCATCCCCCAGAACCAGAAGCCCTTGTTCACCACCTTTTCGAGGCAGTCGGTGGGAGCGAGGTTGATGTAGTTGAACTTGTTCAGGGCCTTCTCGGCAAGACGCCAGCGGATGAGGTCGCAGTAGCGCAGGCTTTCGAAAGCGAGTTCTACGCGGCGCTCGAGGCGCACGGTCTGGCGGAGAGTAGCCTGATCGGTGGATGTGACTGCAGGATAAAGAGCAACCGAAGATGCACTGACGCCGTAGGCACGGGCGCGCACCTGGTTGATGGCATCCAGCACACTGGCATCGATCTGGTTCAGCTCGATCTTGGCTTCGGCGTACATAAGAAGGACATCTGCATATCGCATAATTATATAGTCGTTCTGTACCTGCTTGCCGTTCTCGGTCCAACTGGCATCGACGCCCTTCTTGAGAATGAGGCCGTTGTAGCTGGCATACTGATTCACTGCGCGGCTGTCCTGATTGGACTGCTTGGCACCGGTGCTGTAGTTGTATACCTGGGTGGCTGCGGGTGAAGGATCGAAATCAAAACCACAGTGCTGGGTATTGAATTCAACTATGGTCTTGGCGCAGCGGGGATCCCTGTTCTTGAAGGGATTCAGGCTGTCGAAGAGAGGAGATTCATCGATGGGTTTGCCGTCGGTGCAGAGGTATGCTGCAAACAGATCCCAGGAAGGGGTATAGGCAGCATATCCGCCCGCATTGCGGGGCAGGGAGTTGTTCACATACCACTGTTCCAGCACAACACTGCTTTCGATGGAACGGGGAATCGCGAATATCTTCTCCTTGATGAGGCCGGTGCTCTGCCAGAAGATATCGGCATAGTCGGCTTCGAGAGTGTAGTTCTTGAGCTTGATGCAATTGTCGGCAGCCTCGGCTGCGGTAGCCCAGTCACCCATATAAAGGGCATAGCGGGCCTTCATCGCATAAGCGGCACCCTTGGTGGCGTGCACGGCGTTCGTGCCCCAGTCGGAGGGAAGAGACTCGATAGCCTTGTCGAAGTCGGCATACATCTTCTCGATGACGGTGGCTTTCGCAGTGCGGCCGTTATTCATTGCCTCCTGAATGGTCTGATAGGTGTCGATGTAGGGAACATCGCCGAAGAAGGTGAGCAGGTCGCCGTACTTGCAGGCACGGGCGAAGTATGCCTCGGCCTCGTAGCGCTTGACCTGATCCTCCGCCATGCCCTTTTCGCGGGCGCGGTCGATCTTGTCCAGCAGGGAATTCGCACGGGCGATGAGTTTGTAGGCCTGCTGCCAAATGACATAGGAATCCCAGGTCTGTCCGTTGACAGTCCCTTCGAGGATGGCATTGCGGTTGGTATTGCGGTAGGTGAAGTTATCGGACCACTGTTCCTGAGGAAGGAGGTAGTCCCAATAGCCCAGCACATAGAATTCATTGACCGCCATGTTCAATTCGGTCTCGGTGGTGTACCAGGAGTCGCTGTTGCCCTGACTGAGTGGAGTCATATCCATGGAAACGCAGGATGCGAGTGCAAGGGCGGCGGAAAGTATGATTATAGACTTTTTCATGATGTCGCGCTTTTAGAATTTGACGGTAACACCTGCGAGGACGGAGGTCGTGATAGGATATGAAGTATAACCCATTTCCGGATCCCATCCCTTAGGATAGTTGCTGATGGAGAACAGGTCGGAGGCGCTCACATAGAGGCGTACCTTCTTCATGCCGGCGACCGAGGTCCACTTGGAAGGAAGCGTATATCCGAAAGTGACATTCTTCAGGCGGAAATATGCACCATTGAACATCCAGTAGTCGGAGATAGCATAGTTGTTGGAAATGCCGACCTTGGTAAGGCGGGGATACTTTGCCGCGGCGTTTTCGGCGTCGGTATTGAAGGGGCTCCAATACTTGCCGTCGATGATGGCGGGGATGTTGCCATAGTTATCGCGCAGGGGCTGCACCATGGCAGAGCCCAAGTAGGAGTTCTTCTTGCCTATGCCCTGGAAGGCCATCGAGAAGTCGAATCCCTTGTAGGCGAGGTTGATGTTGCCGCCGAACTGGAAGCGGGGGAACTGGTTGCCCAGAACCACGCGGTCGTATTCAGGGGAGATCTTTCCGTCCGGAACTCCGTCGGGACCGGAGATATCCTTGTACTTGATATCACCGACTGCCACGGAGTTGTTGAGCGTGGCGGAGTTGTCCACATCTTCCTGGGTGAGGAAGAGACCCTCGGAAACGTATCCGTAGTAGGCGTTGTAGTACTCACCCGCACGCTGGATGGTGCTGCTGCCGATGATGTCGGCATCGTTCAGGTAGTCGATCCTGGAAAGGAAGTCGGACACGTTGACGCTCACGCTGTAGATGAAGTCGCCTTTGCGGTCGTGCCAGCCGAGTTCGAGATCCCATCCGCGGGTGCTCATCTTACCGGCATTGGTGCTGGGGTTGTTGTAACCCATGGCCCAGGGGATCTCGATGGAGAGGAGCATGCCGTCGGTCTTCTTGGTGTACCAGTCGAATCCCACGGACAGGCGGCTGTCAAGAAGGGTTGCGTCTAAGCCGAAGTCCAGGGATGTGGTGGTTTCCCAAGTGATATCCTCAACCGCAAGGGCGCGCTGAGAAGCGGTCTTGGAAGAAGATACCTCACCATCCTTGTAGAAGAGAGCGTCGCCGAAGTTTATGAGGGCGAGATAGGGGAAGTAGTTGCTTCCGATGCGCTCGTTACCGAGCATACCCCAGCTTGCGCGGAACTTGAGGAAGGAGAGCACGGGCTTCATACCCTGCATAAAGTCTTCCTCGCTGATGACCCAACCTGCGGATACGGATGGGAAGGTGCCCCAGCGGTAATCTCTCGCAAAGCGGGAAGATGCATCACGACGCACGTTGGCCTGCAGGAGATAGCGGCCGTCGTAGTCGTACATCACTCGGCCGAAGAAGGAATTGGAAGTGTATTCGCTGCCGCTGCCGGAGTTCTCCATGAAATCCTCGGGACCGATGTTGAGGTAAGGATACTGGGTGAGTTCATACTGGTCGCGGGCCGCGGTGAGGGATTCGCTCTTCATCACATAGTTTTCGAAACCGCCCATCGCGCTGAAGTTATGCTTCTCTCCGAAGGTGTGCCTGTAATTCACAAGCACCTGGGTGGTCACGTTATAGTTGTCGTTGCGGGTCTCGCTGAGTTTGTTGGTAGCATAGGTGGTGCCGCCGCCCTCAAGCCAGCCGCCGAATGCATCGGGGTTGTCCATAAGGGTGTAGAAAGCCGCCTTCTTGAACTGCTTGGTCTTGGTGTAGTTGATGAAGGGAGAAATGACACCCTGAATGCTGAGGTCCTTGATCGGCTTGTATTCGAGGGAGCCTTTACCGCCGATCTGGGTGCTCCAGGAAGTGGAGCGGCCGCCGTTCAGCAGCAACCCATATGGGTTAGCACCGGACTTGCCTTCCGCAATGCGGCCGTCATCCCACATCGCCGCATAGACTGCAGGGGTCTTGCGCATATCGCTGAAGGGGCCGTAGACGGTGCTGCGGCTCTTTCCGCGACGGATGTTGATGTCGAGGGACGCGTTCAGTTTGTCCTTGATGATGGTGAAGTCGTTGTTGGTGCGGAGCATATAGCGCTGGAATCCGCGGCCGTCATAAAGGCCATCCACCTGATCGTAGGAGAGGGAAACCTTGGTGCGCACGAGCTCGTTGCCGCCCGAAACAGAAACCTGATGTGTGGTGCGGGGTGCATAATCCTTCATCATCAGGCCCCTCCAGTCCGTGATGGGATAGTGGTTGGGGTCGGTTTCATTGTACTTCACCCAGTTCTTGATCTGGTCGGCGGTGTAGAGCTGGAAGAATCCTGCGGTGTTGTTGTCGTTGTAAAGAAGCTCGTTCGACATCTCGAGGAA
>DGVM01000203.1:1716-3580 GCA_002395925.1 Bacteroidales bacterium UBA4284 | reverse complement strand
GTCGGAGAAACGCTTGAGCGCATTGTCGCAGGCGGCTATCACCTCCTTGTCGGTACCCTCCTGCATAATCAGGGAGATGCAGAGCGACTCGGCGTTGAAGTTGCCGGGATTGGTGTCTCGCCATTGCCTGAAATACCCCATGCCCTTGTCCTTCTGCCCGGTCGAATAGAACCAACGGCCGGCAAGCACCAGCGCGCTCGAGTCTTTTGGGTGGGTTTCTGCGACAGCATCGACTATTGCATCGATTTGTTTGTGCCAGACGCGGTAGGTCGGGCCGTCGATGATCTCCAGATAGCGGTTGATGTAGTCGCTCTTCGGCTTGGGCGGGATATTGTCCAGACGTGCGAATTTCACGAGGGACGAAAAGTACCCCACGTCGTTGCCCGACAGCCGGAATGCTTCCGCCTTACCCAGCAGCGCGGGGGCATAGCTGTCGTCGAGCGCGAGCGCTTCGTCGTAGTAGCGCAGCGCCAGCGAATCCTTGTGCCCGGCAAGGGCATCGTCGGCCATCTTCGTGAGGATGAAGGGCGTGCGGAATTTGCCGGGGAAGCGCTCCCCCATCACTACGCACAGCGAGTCGGCGGCACTGCGCGCCTGACTGTCACCGATATATTCATATGCGGAATACAGCTGCTCGTAGTAGCTGCTGTTCGACGGGTCGAGCTCAATTGCGCGGGAGAAGTCGGAGGCGGCATCCCTGAAACGCCCGAGATCCAGCTTGCATATTCCGCTGTAGTACCACAGCGCGTCGTCGAGCGAGTCGGCTGCAATCATCAGCTCGAGTGAGTCGAGCGCTTCGGCGTAGTTGCCTTCGGCTATCAGAGCGGACACATCGGTGATGTCGGTCTTCAGAGGCACATAGGGCCCCGGCGCGTCAAGGATTTCCTGCGCCCGGAGTTCTGCGCCCAGCGTGAGCGTCAGTATGGCCGTAACAATGGCTTTGAGTCTCATTTCCCACAAAAATACTATTTTTGTATTGAAGTTATTTCGATGCGTATGCAACTTTTTGGAGGCAAACCGCATCTTGATAAGTGGTTGGAAGATGCCAAGGCCGGCGACAGGCGGGCCCAAAAGGCCATCTACGACGCCCTGGCGGACAAAATGTTCGCCGTTTGTCTGCGCTACATGGGTGAGCGCGACAAGGCGCAGGATGTGCTCCAAGACGGTTTCGTGACCCTCTTCAGCAAGCTTGACACCTTCCTGGGCGAAGGCTCCTTCGAGGGCTGGGCCCGCAAGATCTTTGTAAACACGGCGCTGATGTCCCTGCGCAGGCACGACGTGCTCAAGCAGAGCGAAGATGTGGAGGAAGCCCGCAGTATTGCGGCTGAGACCCCTTCCGCTACGGCCCAGATTGGTTACAAGGAGCTTCTCAAGTTGGTAGCCTCCCTGCCTCCGGGCCTGAGGACAGTCTTCAATATGTACGTGATCGAAGGCTACTCCCACAAAGAGATAGGCGACGAGCTCGGCATTTCCGAAGTCACATCCCGCTCCCAGCTTCAGAGAGCGAGGACAGCGCTGCAGCGCAAGATCAAAGACCTTAATTATTAAGATGCGTAACGACACACAATCAGATCTCGACCTCCTCTTCAAGGAGGGTCTTGAAGACGCCAGGGTGAAGGCACCCCGTGGCGCCTGGAAGGCTGTGTCCGCGCGTCTCGCAGGTGCGGCTCCGGCCGCTGCAGCCACCCCTAAACGGTCATGGCTACTTTGGGGTGCGCCTGCGTTTGCATTTGCGGCTGCTGCCATCGCGGCAGTCTTCTTCGTAGGCACAACAGAAAAAACTATCATAAAAGCCGGCGAATCTATCATCGCTGAGGTACCGGCAGCCCCTGTGGCGGAGGCGGCCGAGCCTCAGCCGTCGGCC
>DGVM01000203.1:0-1581 GCA_002395925.1 Bacteroidales bacterium UBA4284 | reverse complement strand
GTGAAGCCCGTCAGTCAGTCCTCTCGCGCCGGATTCGTCCCCAAGGAGATCCAGTCTCCCGACCAGATTGCCGTCCTTCCTGTAGAGAATCAAAAGGCAGCTGCGCCAGTAAAGGAGGAGCAGGTTGTCGCTCAGGATTCTCCCAGCGACAATTCTTCTGAAAAGTCTCAGCCTGAAGTCTCGGCCGAAGACTATTTTGCAAAGCTCGAAGCCGAAGAGGCGGCAGCCAAAACCAAAAAGCCTGCCCAAAGGGCGGCTTTGAAGGTCGGCGGTACCGTCGGCGGCAACGACGCCCACTTCACGGGCCTCGCCCATCCGGCCTATTCCGCAGGCGGCCCGTATACGGGAGTTACAGAGACCAGCGTCTCCGTCTACGGCATACCGGTTTCCGCCGGTGTCAGCGGCAGGTTCCACCTTACAGAAAAGCTCGCCGTTAGCGCCGGATTCAACTGGTCGCTCCTCACCAGGACATTTGCAGGCAAGTACAAGACGGCCGAGGGTGACATCACCCACACCATGCAGTACGTCGGTATTCCGCTTTCCGTCTCTTACGACCTTGTGGACAGCAAGACTCTTGCCTTCTACTGCTATGCCGGCGGAAGCGCCGAGAAGGCAGTTTCGAGCAAGTACTTCATCTATGCCGACAGTACTTCTCCTCTTTATTCCGAGTCTGTCAAGGCGCCCCAGTTCGGAGTGTTCGGAGGCATCGGAGTCGAGTTCAAACTCACGGACCTTCTCGGTCTCTACGCCGACCCCAGCGTGAGGTACTGGTTCCCCGGTAACCAGCCCAAGAGCATCAGGACGGACAAGCCGCTGATGTTCAGCCTTGAGGCCGGACTCAGATTCAATTTCTAACCTATCAGCAGATAACTATCTGAGCTTAACCAGCTCAACAGCACCAGGACATACATCTTCCTCCACAGGAGTGAGATGTATGATTCTTTGGTTGGGGCTGCCCCTGAACAGGAGCTGGGTGTCCCTCTGCTCCAGAATGAAGGGACCGTCGACAAGAGTGTCGATATAGGGGAGCATCTGGGCGAGATGGGGATCCGCCTGGATTTCTTCGATGGTGTATCCGGTCCAGCACCATATATTCTTGCCGGTTTCTTCCTTGATCCGGCGGGCAAGTTCAGTAAAACCGTCCACCTGACAGAAAGGGTCTCCTCCGGAAAAGGAGACATTGGACATGGAATCGGCCTTGACTATTTCGAGAATCTCGTCTACCTCCATCCATGTGCCGTTGTCTATGTTCCACGACTGGGGGTTGTGGCAACCCTTGCAGGCGTGGTTGCACCCTGCACAGTAGATGGCCGTACGGAATCCGGGTCCGTCGGCCATCGTCTGATGCAGTATTTTAAGAATGCTGAGCTTCACTATTCGTGGACCACGCGGTCTTTGAGCTCCGCAAGCTTGGCGCTGTTCCACCTGTTGGTGGTGCCGACCAGGTAACCTGTGATACGCTGGAGCGTGTCGATGTGGTGTCCGTGGCAGTGAGGGCATTCGGTAAGACCTTCTGTAGAGTCTTCGTAGCCGCAGTCGAGGCAGCGGTTGCGGTTGTGGTTGACGGAGCCGTAGCCGATG
>DGVM01000007.1:27078-27684 GCA_002395925.1 Bacteroidales bacterium UBA4284 | reverse complement strand
TGATATAGGTGTACTTGAGGCGCACTTCCCCGCCGGGTTTGAGGCGGAAGAACTTCTTGGGAGCGTCTTCCATGAAGTCGGCCCTTTCTATGAAAAGCTCACGGGTGAAGGGCACCTTGCGGCTTGCACCTTCGGGTTCCGCAGGATTGAGCGGGCAGTCGAACCACTCCACCTGTCCCTCGGGGTAATTGGTGATGGTAAGCTTGACGGGGTCCTGGACTACCATATAGCGGTTGGAACGGGTGTTGAGGTCCTGGCGCACGCACCACTCGAGAAGCTGGATATCCATGAGCTGGTCGCGCTTGCTGACACCGATCTTGTCGCAGAAAAGTTTGAGGCCCTCGGGGGTGTATCCGCGACGGCGTACACCGCAGAGCGTCGGCATACGGGGATCGTCCCATCCGCTAACAAGGCCCTTCTGGACCAGTTCCAGCAGCTTTCGCTTACTCATGAGGGTATAGGTGAGGTTGAGCCTCGCGAATTCGTACTGATGGCTGGGATAGATGCCCAGGGTCTCGATGAACCAGTCGTACAGCGGACGGTGCACGTCGAACTCCAGGGTGCAGATGGAATGGGTGATATGCTCGATGGAGTCGCACTGGCCGT
>DGVM01000007.1:0-26988 GCA_002395925.1 Bacteroidales bacterium UBA4284 | reverse complement strand
TAGATGCACCACTTGTCGCCGGTACGGTGGTGATGGGCATGCTTGATGCGGTACAGGATGGGGTCGCGGAAGAACATGTTGGGGTGCGACATGTCTATCTTGGCGCGAAGGACCTTCTCGCCGTCGGCGTACTTGCCTGCCTTCATCTCACGCAGGAGGCGCAGGTTCTCCTCGACGCTGCGATCTCTCCAGGGGCTGGGGGTACCGGGGGTCTCCACAGTGCCGCGGCCGCGGGAAATCTCTTCCTGACTCTGGTCGTCAACATATGCCAGGCCTCTCTGTACCAGCTGTTCGGCCCACTCGTAGAGCTGGTCGAAATAGTCGGAGGCATAGAGTTCCTTCTCCCATTTGAATCCAAGCCAGGTAATGTCTTCCTTTATGGAATCCACATATTCGGTGTCTTCTTTTGTGGGATTGGTGTCGTCGTAGCGGAGATTGGTCTTGCCGCCGTACTTCTGCGCAAGGCCAAAGTTGATACAAAGGCTCTTGGCATGTCCGAGATGAAGGTAACCGTTGGGCTCCGGAGGGAAACGGGTGAGGATGCTTTCGACTTTTCCGGTCTTGAGGTCGTTCTCGATTATTTCTTCGAGAAAATTGAGTTTGCGTTCTTCTTCCACTTTTATTTGATTTTTTTGTATTCAACAACTTTTGCCTTGTATCCCAGAGCATTGATAGCTTTGCGCAGGGAGACTGTATCCGTCTTGGCAGGGTTGAAGGCGATTGTGACCGTCTTGTCGGAGACGTTGACGGAAAGGTCCTTCACACCCTTTTCGAAACCTACGTTGTCTTCTATCTTGCGGGCGCAATTGCCGCAGTGAAGATTCGTAAGGAAGACCACTTGCACGAGTGCAAGCACAATCATCAGATGCTTGTTCATATATTATCGTATTTTTTCCAAATCGTCATACGGATTCCGGCATATACCCTTGCGCCCATAAGGGGGCCCCAGATGCAGCTGGCATCGAAATTCCGGCTCCAGGGAGCATCTGCACAGATAATGGGTGCACGCTGCGTGAATCCCGTAAGATTCTCTCCTCCCATATACACTTCAAAGCCCTTGAACCTCCTGGTAACCTGAGCGTACAGAAGAGGACAGGCTGGAGAATAGCCGCCGGCGTAGTCTTTCTCCATAAACTCCCACACCTTGCAGGGACCGTTGAGGCTTGCGGTAAAATCGAATATCCACTTACGCAGACGCGTTGCGTACTGCAAGTTAAGTACGGCCTTGTAACGGCTCGTCATGGGTTTGACGTCTGAACGCTGGTGCAGCAGGCTCTGGCGGGCGTCGGTATAGCGTCCTGTCAGATTCACGGTAAAGCCGCGGAATGGTTCGCTTGAGAAATCGAGCTGGAAACTGTCGGTCCGCGAATAGCCTCCGTCGGGCATCCCGTAGAAATAAATAGCGTCCATCGTATAATCTACGAACATCTGGCTGGCGAAGCGCGTTCCGAAATAATCAAAACTGAGGTAAGTCTTCCCGCTGCCGTCCCAGGGCAGATACCACGTTACGTTGCCGCCGAAGGTCCAGGCATCCTCGAGATAATCGCCGGCGAATCCGCCATCGAAGGATTTACCCGTGGAAAGCACTCCGATATTGTCGGTGAGCGGCAGACTGTAACGGAGACCGCGTCCGCCGTTGCCTCTCAGGACAAGGCTTTCCCAGGGCGCCCATTTGAGGGTAAGACGCGGCGAAGCGAAGAATCCGTAGCCATTGAACCAGTCGCCACGCAGGGCGGCGATGGCAGAGAAATTGTCACCGGGAGTGAATGTATATTCGGCAAAAGCCCCGGCATTGACATGCCGCATGGATATATCGCCCTCCAAGCGGGACCCTTCTTCAGCCAAGGAACGGACCAGATGCTGGTACAAAAAATCCCCTGTGCCTCCGACTCCGAGCGTGAGATGATGCACATCGGAGCTATGGTCCTGATACAAAAGGTTGAAAAAGGCGGAATGCTGCTCTGCGAGATACGGGTTCCCGCCGAAGCCGGCGTCGATATTATGGTAATTGTAATCCAGGACGGCAGCGATATTGCGGGTATTGCCGGAATCGAGGGGAATTCCGAGTTTGGCATACGCTCCGCCGTCGGTATTGGCCACATCGCTCTGCCAGGGGTGGGAGCCGGAAAACTGCCCTCCGAGCTTGCGGTCATACAGGCCATGTACCCCGAAACGGAGTTGCACACCGCTCGGAGCGTAATACAGCCAGCGGTTGGACAGTGCCACCATTCCGCCCCTCGGATCGTCGAGGAAGCCATCGTGGTTATTGTCCATCTTCATGAAGTTGCCGCTGGCATGGGCAAGCAGGATAGTGCTCCACTTGCCGTCGGAATCCAGCTGATGAGCGCTCGCAAGGTTGAGGTCGGCACGGGTGTCACTCATCAGAGAGGCCTGCAGGAAGAGAGGGATCTCGTCCGTAGGCTTGCGGTGCTCGACGTTTATCTGGCCGGTCATGGATTCCACGCCGTTTATTACGGAAGTCACACCTTTGGCCACCTGGATGCTCTCCAGCCACTGCGACGGGATGTAATTCAAGCCCCAGGGCGCAGCGACTCCGCGCATGACGGGACGGTTCTCGTCGAGCATCTGGACATAGATGCCGCTCTGCCCGAGGAGCCTGATCTGGCGCGCCCCGGTGACGGCGTCGCTGTAGCCTACGGATACCGAGGCCGAATTCTCAAAACTGTCGGCAAGGGTGCAGCAGGCCATCTTTCTAAGACCTGCGGAAGAAATGACCTCTGTGCGGATATCGCGTCCCCTCGAAAGCGTACCGGAAGCACCCTCACCGGTAAAAACCGAAGCCGAGAGGGTGTCACGGCGCTCCGACTCGCTGCCGGCAGAAACCTGAGCTCCGGCCAGGAATGCAAGATGCAGGGCAAGCAATATCGCAACAGGCTTTCTCATAATATGTTCATCGATTGCTCACGAATCTTTTCGAGCTCGTCTTTCATGCGCACCACGGCCTTCTGGATGCCGGAGTGGTTGGCCTTGGAGCCGGTGGTGTTGATTTCGCGTCCCATCTCCTGGATGATGAAACCGAGCTTCTTGCCGGGATAAGCTTCCGTCTCAATGGTGTCGAGGAAGTACCTGCAGTGCTGACGGAGGCGCACCTTTTCTTCGTTGATGTCGTATTTTTCGAGGTAATAGACCATTTCCTGCTCAAGACGCTCGGGATCCAGCCGCAGCCGCAGGTCTTCCGCAGTCTTGACTATGCGGTCGCGCGCAGCGCTGATGCGTTCCGCCTCGTAGCTCTCCACCTCGTTTTCCAGTTCCAGGATGATGCCGACCCTGGAGCAGACGTCGTCTCTGAGAGCCTCTCCCTCATGGAAACGGTAGGCCACGATGGCGTCGAGAGCCTCTCCGAAGGCTTTCTCGACCAGCGGCCAGTTGTCGGGAGTAATGACGTCGCGGCGGGTGGAATCGAGCACGTCGGGCATGCGGAGCAAGGTCGCCAGCAGGTAGTTAGGTTCATGAAGATGAAGATTGACCGCTCCTATCTCGGCCCCCAGTTCCTGCAGCTGACGGTAATAATCGAGGGCCAGCTCGCGGTTGATCATCCTGCTCGCGCCGCCCGAATTGGGTTCCCATGTGAGGAACACGTCTATAGTTCCCCTCTGAAGACGGTCTGCAAGCTGCTTGCGCAGAGGCATTTCCTTGTCCTTCGGGAGGAGCGAGGACTTTATGCTGATTTCTGCATTCTTGCCGTTCACGGAACGGATTTCCACTATGAGCTTGCCGTCCTCCAACAAGGCTTCCGCCCTGCCGTATCCTGTCATTGACTGTATCATTCTACCACAATTTGATTTCTCCCATTTCCAGTCCCCAGCAGCCGTCGGTGATGATGGGGGTATTGTAACCGGCAGGGTCTGCCACATAGCTGAGGCCTTCCACGAAAGTGTGGGAGTGCCCGCCTACCACCAGATCGACACCCTTGATGAGGGCGGCGTTGGCATGGTCTTCTTCGTAACCCTGGTGCGACAGCAGGATGACCAGGTCGCACTTCTCATTGCTGCGCAGATGCTCTGCCCAGCGGTTTGCCTCGCGCACGGGGTCGAGCTGCGGGATTCGGGAAGATATGGTTTTGGCGACACAGGTCGATATGTCGGCCTCGAGGCCTATTATGCCTATCTTCATGCCGCCTTTATTCACTATAGCATAAGGTTTTACGTATTCTCCAAGCTCGAAGCTCCGAAGGTCGAGGTTGGCGCATACGACAGGGCACTTAATGTCTTTGACACGAGACGTAAGGTCTTCTATTCCGTCATCGAACTCATGGTTGCCCAAAGCTACGGCGTCGTAGCCCATGGCGTTTATCATGTCAACCTCCAGGCGTCCGTGCAGCTCGGTATAATAGGAACTGCCCTGGTTGAAGTCGCCTGCATGCAGGAGCAGCACCTTGTCTGCACCTTCCGCCTTGCGTACGGAATCCACGAACGCGGCACGCTCGATGATGCCGCCGCGGCCGTCGCGCAGAGGGTCGAAGTGGGAATGGGTATCGTTGGTGTGCAGGATGACGAGACGGGGCCCGCATGCACACAGGGCGGCGCCTGCCGCCAGGATTGCGAATATCTTTTTCATCACTGCTTGACTATGACCCTCCCGTCGGTCTGGTATTCTATGGCCTTGCCCGCGGCGGTAAGTGAACGTACGTAATTTTCTACTACATCGCCGATTATGACACCGGTATCGATAACTTTTGAGGCCCCCTGGCCTACATGCAGGTTGTCTCCGCCGTCGAGCAGGAAATCAACCGTACCGACGCCGTATTTCTTCTTGGGGTCGATAGGCTTGCCGCCGACCTCGACGCTCTCCAGCTTGCCGCCCGAAATCACCATCCTGGCGCCGCTGATGCACTGCGGGCCGAATTCTGCGATTTCGTTCATAAGCCTCAGAAGCGCCTCTCCGTTAAGCTCCACCCACACGACCTTGTTGTTGAACGGGAACATGGAGCGGATGTCGTCAAGCAGCACGTCTCCCTCTGGCATATCGACCCTGATGCCGCCGAAGTTGGCCACCGCCACCTCGGTATGCATGCCGGTGAGACGTTCCGTCTGCTCGCGGAGCAGATCGACCACGAAGTTGCTGAGTTCCGACTCGGGGGCGGCTTTCTTCATGAAGCGGGTGGAGAATGCAACCACTTCCTTGACGCGGGCCATTGCAGGCTGCGCGCCTATAAGGGCCGCAGCGACGGCCGGAGTGGCTCCGTCCTTGAACACTTTGCCGGACGGAGAAACGTAACTGCCGTCGGCTTCGATTGTACCGAGGGCCTGGGGAACGTTGTCGGCAGACGGGGCGCTTACGCCTGTACGATGGCCGTCCATCGCATACTTCTGCCAGGTGAAGCCCTGCTTGCAGCCGGCCAGAATGCACAGAGCAGCGGTGAGCACGAGGAATTGTCTGTTCATAGATGCGTTCTTCGTTTTATTTCTGTTTGAACCAGTTCCAAAGGTCTTTCCAGGTGGATTTCTTGCCGAACATCAGTATGCCGACCTTGTAAACCTTGGCAGACGCCCAGGCGCAGGCCACTGCTGTCGCCACGAGGGCGAGAACCGAAACGGCGATTTCCCAGAACGGCACGCCGAAAGGAAGCCTCGCAAGCATTACGATGGGAGAGGTGAAAGGAATCATCGATCCCCAGAATACTATTGCGCTGTCGGGAGCCTTGAATGCATAGATGGCTATGAAGAAACCAAGCAGCAGAGGGATGGTAAGAGGCAACTGGAGCTGGGTGGAATCGCCTTCGTTCTCGACTGCGGAACCGATTGCCGCGAACATGGAGGCGTACAGCAGGTAGCCGAATACGAAGAAGAGGATGAAGCATACGATGATGGTGCCGAAGGGCAGGTTGCGTACGGTGGAGAGAATGACGGAGAGACCGTCGGACTCGGATACCGCTGCGGTGGCGGCCTCTATCTGCTCAGTGCCTACGCCGCTCATGCTGCTCACGAGCTCGGTGGGATCGGAGCCTCCCAGCAGGCCGGGGCCGGCTATCGCTCCGACAATTCCTACAATTGCGGCCGTGAGCACTATCCACAGCAGGAACTGGGTGAGGGCGACCAGGGCGACGCCTATTATCTTGCCGAACATCAGCTCGGTAGCCTTTACGGAGCTCACCAGGACCTCAACTACGCGGCTGGCCTTTTCTTCTATGACGGAAGACATCACCATGCCTCCGAAGAGGGTGATGAACATGTAGATTATCATGCCCAGTATCATAGATACGGCCATATAGACGCCGGATTCGGATATCTGCTCCTTGCCTTCTTCATCGACGGTATAGGACTTGAGCTTGACGTGAGCCTTGACGTCGTGCATGAGCTCGCGCAGGTTGTCAACTCCGGTCTGCTCGATGCGCCAGTTCTCCACGGCGTCGTCTATCCTGGAATTGAGGTTTTCGCTGAGGTCCACTCCAAGGGGCTTGACGGAATAGATGTCGGCATTTACGGTGCGCTGCTCGGCGTCGAGCTCGCTGACGACCAGGAGTGCGTCGTAGCCGAGGGATGCCAGGGAGGTCTTTATCTGCTCGGGATCGCCCTCCGTGAGTATGGTGTACTGGGCGGACTCGCCGCTTTCGAGCGAGGGAGCCACAATGCCGGAGCGGTCGAGCACGGCGATGCTCTTGGAACTCTCCTTGGTGCCGAGCATGATGAGTGAGGGCAGCATGCACATTGCTGCGAACAGGATGGGAACGACGAAGGTGGTGATGAGGAAACTCTTCTTCTTTACCTTGTTGAGGTATTCCCTGCTGATGATGATTCCGGTGGTATGCAGATTCATTGCTTCTCGGTGACTAATTTGATGAAAATGTCGTTCATGCGGGGCATGAGCTCCTTGTAGGAATTGATGGTGACGCCTTTGGCGAGATATGCCTGGAGGGTGGAAGTGCCGTCGGTCTCCCGTGGCAGGACCTCCGTGTGACGGCCGTCGGCGTCGGTGTAAACCAGCTCGACGTTGTTGTTGCCGTACTCGCGGCGTATATGATCGACTCCGCCGGTGATTACCAGGCGGGATTTGTTGATGAGGGCTATGTTGTCGCAAAGCTCCTCGACGGATTCCATATTGTGGGTGGACAGGATGATGGTCGCGCCTTCCTCCTTGAGGCGGAGGATTTCCTTACGGATGATCTCGGCGTTGACGGGGTCGAATCCCGAGAAAGGCTCGTCGAGAATCATGAGGGAGGGACGGTGGACGACGGTGGTAATGAACTGGAGCTTCTGGGCCATGCCCTTTGAGAGTTCCTCCACCTTCTTGTCCCACCAGTCCTGGATGCCGAAACGCACAAACCAGTCTTTGAGGGCGGCACGGGCGTCCGCCGCGCTCATGCCCTTGAGACGGGCGAGGTACATGGCTTGGTCTCCGACCTTCATTTTGCGGTAAAGGCCGCGTTCCTCGGGCATATATCCTATCTTTTCCACGTCCCGCTGGGTTATGGGGCTGCCGTTGAACAGCACCTCGCCTGACTCCGGGATGGTGATGCGGTTTATGATTCTGATAAGGGTGGTCTTGCCTGCTCCGTTGGGGCCCAGCAATCCAAAAATCTGTCCCTGCGGGACTTCGATGCTCACGTGGTCGAGGGCCACTTTTTCACCGAAGCTTTTGCAGACTTCTTTGCTTTCGATTATCGACATTGTGCAATTTGTGTTTTAATCTTCAAATATAGGCATTTTTCGCGGGTTTTTAACTATTTTTGCCTCGATGAAACGCCTTGCAATACTTTTTTTGATTCTGTCCGCCCTCAGCGTCAGGGCTCAGGACGTCAACACCACTTTTTCGCCCGATTCGGCGAAAGTCGCCTTCACACGTGACAACGACCTATGGATAAGGGATTTACTCTCCGGTAAAGAGCATCGCATAACATCCGACGGCTCCCCTTCCATCCTCAACGGATACGCCTCCTGGGTCTATTACGAAGAAATCTTCGGGCGCTCTTCGCAGTACCGCGCTTTCTGGTGGAGTCCCGATTCCCGCAAGCTGGCTTTCTACCGCTTCGACAATACCGAAGTGCCGGTTTTTCCCATCTACTCCCCCTTCGGCCAGGACGGTTCGCTCAACCTTACCCGCTATCCCAAGGCCGGTGAGCAGAATCCCGGCGTACGCATAGGCATCGCCGACCTCGACAGCGGCGGCATCACCTGGGCGTCGTTCAGCGAAGACTCCGAACAGTATTTCGGGACTCCCTTCTGGGGCCCCGGTTCGCAGGAGCTCTTCGTAAGCCGCATGCCCCGCAGGCAGAACCTACTTGAGGTATTCGCCGTAAATGCCTCCGACGGTTCCCCCCGCAGCGTTTACAAAGAAGAGTATCCCACCTGGGTCACATGGATAGAAGGCATGCTGTTCACCGACAAGGGACTGTACATGGCCCGCAACTTCGAAACCGGCTGGGAGCAGATATATTTCCTGGGCTATGACGGCTCCCTTGCTCGCCTGTCGGACGGACAGAACTGGGATATACGCCTAATCAAGGCAGACCCCCGCAAGGGTGACGTCTGGTTCCTTGCCAAACGGGATTCCAGGATACATTCCACACTTTACAAGCTCGACCGCAAAGGACGTATCATCGCCCTTACCAATCCCGCCCTCAACGTCGCAAGCGCCTCTGTCAGCGACGATTTCAAGACTTTCAAAGCCATGGCGTCCAATGTCCGCACGCCCTGGGTCGAACTGAGCGGCAACGCCAGGAAAGCCTGCAAATTCCAGCAGACGGCCGAAAGCGACGATGAAGCTCCCCGCCCCGAACTCGTAACCATTTCCAACGACGGTTTCGATCTGTACGGACTCATGTCGGTGCCCAAGGACTTCGACCCCTCGCTCAAGTATCCTGTCGTCATGCAACTGTACGGAGGCCCAGGCACCCCGTACGTACGCGACTTCTGGAAGAGCCGCGACTCACAGGACCTCTGGTGCTGGGAAAACGGAATCATCTACATCGTCGTCGATCCCCGCTCCTCAGGAGAAAACGGGCGCAAGGGCATGGACCAGGCTTTCCGCCGCATGACGGTAATCGAACTGCAGGACTACATCGCCTGGGCCCGCTGGCTCCAGAGCCTTCCCTATGTTGACGGGAGCCGCATCGGCGTAGAAGGATTCTCGTTCGGAGGCACCACCACAGCCATGCTGGTACTGCGTTACCCCGAGTATTTCTGCTGCGGCGTCGCCGGCGGCGGAGTTTACGACTGGACCCTTTACGATTCCCACTATACGGAGCGTTACATGGATACGCCTCAGGCCAACCCCGAAGGTTACAAAGAGGCAAGCGTCCTGAGCTGGGTCGAAGACTGCGCCCTGCGGCAGTCAGGCGGCCTGCACAAAGGCACGCCCGCACTCAAGCTCACCCATGGCACCGGCGACGACAACGTCCACTTCCAAAACACCTTGCAGCTTATTGACGCCCTGCAGAAAGCGGGCATCCAGTTCGATCTGATGATTTATCCCGACGGCATGCACGGGTACCGCGGCAAGCAGCACGAGCACGACAAGGCCTCAGACAGGCTGTTCTGGAGCCGTCACCTTCTGGCAGACTAATATGCGCCTCTCCCCTTCCACGGGGCAGGCAAAGATATGGACGGGGCCTCCGGGCTTCGTCCTTGTCTTTTTCCTAAGCTGCTCAGAAGTCAGCGGGACCTGCCTGGCGGTGATTTCGGCCTGCGGGTATTTGGCCCCAAGGCCTTTGAATACCGAAGACGCAAGCGGAAGGTCTTCGAGTATGGTATAGAACTTCCCGAAACGGCTCAGGCCCTCAGTCCATCCGCAGCGGCAGTATCCGGTACGGCCATCGAGCACAATCGCGCCCTGAGGCGCATCCAGGCCCGATTTTACCATTGCGGCAGAAGGCACGAACAAAAGTGAGCCGGCGGCTGCAGGCTGCGAAGGGTCGTAGCGCAGTCCGTCTTCCCACAGGGATACCCCCTCCCAAACGGCCCCGGCCCGGCAGATGCAGAGCAGTTCCTTGCACTCCCCTTCCGAGCCCAGCACGGCTATGCGTTCCAGGCAGTCGCCAAAGCGACGCCGGAGCATCGTCATGTCGGCCATGGGAGAGAATTTGACCATCACCTGAAGCTTTGCCAATTCAAGCAGCTGCGGCATGAGCGCCACGGCATCAGGACTGCATTCCTCGGGAAGGAACAGCTTGCGGCCCGCTTCGTCGCGCCGCGCCGGATCGAGGTAGATGACGTCGGGGGCGAATTCACGCAACGCATCAGCCCAGGCGGCAGCTCCGGGAACTATGTCGAAGCCGCTAAAAACGACATTCGACAAACCCAGGACGGCGAAATTGTGCCGCACGGCATCAAGCAGCACGGCGTCCCTTTCGTTATACAGCAGACGGGAGGCCCTTTTGCTGAAAGCCCAACTGTCCACACCCAGACCTCCGGTGAGATCCGCCACCCTTGCGCCCTCCGGGATGAAGGATGCCTTGACGGCCGCAGTCGCCTCGCTCGAAGACTGCTGGAAGTTTATGGAGCCGGGAACGCGTATATCGGCGCCGCGCCACGATGGCACCTTGGCGTCGAGCTTGCAGCGTCCCGATTCTTCGAGTCCCTTGAGTATGTCGGCGAAGCTCCCTTTCATAGGAACAAGGAGTCGGGGAAATTGACCAGATACACCTTGTGGACGGCCCTCGTGAGCGCGGTGTAGAGCCACTTGAGGTCCTCGGCCGTCTGGAACGGCTGCCAGAAAGGATTGTCGATGAAAACGCAGTCCCACTGTCCGCCCTGCGCCTTGTGACAGGTTATGGCGTCGGCATATTTGAGCTGGAGTGCATTGAAGTACGGGTCTTCGCGTACGGCCTCCCAGATGCGTTTTTTGGATCCGCGGTCGGCATAATCGGCGCTCACGCCTGCATACAGGGCATTCTGCTGCTCGTAAGTGAGCGAGGCCGACTCGCTTGTGAGAGTATCCAGGCAAACTTTTGCCTGAAGCTCGCAGCCGTAGTCGGGAAACTCCAGCAGGGCGTCGGCAAAACGCAGGCCGTATCTATCTTCGAAGTTCCAGATTTTCTGCAGCACCGCCACATCGCCGTTGGCTATGTAATCCAGCTGCTCCACGTCTTCCACAAACTGGTAGCAGTTCTTAACTATCATGAACTTGTCGCCGCGGGCAAGTTCTTCTTCCTTGTAGAGGACCTTGGCCCGTATGCCGAGATTGTAGCGTATGGCCCGCTTGTTCGAGCGGGTCAGGACAACCGTCGAATCGTAGGAATATCGGTCGTATGCATCGGAAATCGCCTCCAGCAGCTCTCCCCCGCCGATGCGGACTATATCGTCACGCCCGCGTACGTCGAGCACGGCATCTTCGCTTGCCTCGTCGGGACCGGTTTCGGCAATGCGTTTGCGGAGGGCCGTCGCGTTGCTCAGTATGCCCGATTGGGCAGCCTGCCGAACGACGGTCGAAAGAGTGGCGTACTGCACCCCGCCAAAGCCGTCCATGAACTCGCGGGTAAGGGCCGGCGACGCATCGAGGCCCACCGGAGGCAGCTGTGCGTCATCGCCCATCAGCACAAGGCGGCAGTCGTTACCCGAACGCACGAAAGTCACAAGGTCTTCCAGCAGGTTGCCGCTCCCGAAGACGGAAGGGTTTTGCTGTCCGCCTGCGTCAATCCCTATCAGCGATACCTCATCGACAACGAACAGCGTGTGCTTGGATTTGTTGGGGGCCAGCGAGAAGCTGCCGTAGCCGTCGGCGCCGACAGATTTCTGACGATAGATATGCTTGTGAATGGTAGATGCGGGAAATCCTGCCATGCCGGAGAGCACCTTCGCAGCGCGCCCCGTAGGCGCAAGCAGTACCGAGTTGATTCCCAAGCGCTTAAGATAAGCGATTACGGCAGCCATGGCCGTAGTTTTGCCGGTGCCGGCGTAACCGTTGACTACGAAAATGTCGCCGTCGTCGGCAGTGAGGAAATGCGCCAGGCCGCGAAACATGGCATCCTGGCAGCCCGTGGGTTCCATGCCGAGCAGCCGAAGAAAACCGGAATGCAGGGAATTCTCGTCCATCAGCGGTTGCGGCGGTCGAAAATCATGGCCACGACCGCAAGGATGGGATAAATCTCTATACGCCCAAGGAACATGTCGGCGGTAAACACCAGCTTGGCAAGTTCGGGGGCCGAATTGAAGGAGCCCATCGACCCCATTTCGCCAAGGGCGGGACCTACGTTGCTTATGCTGGTAATCGACGCCGCGAGGGAGTTCTGCCAGCCTACTCCCAGCCAGAGGCATAGGGTCATTGACAGGGCGAGCAGGAGCACATAGAGCACGATGTACAGGAGCTGCGGGGTAACATCGTCGTCTTTGAGTATCTTGCCGCCCAGACGGACTTCGTTAATGGAAGACGGATGCAGGATGCGGTTGATCTGTCTGCCTATCGACTTGAAAAGCAGTATCACCCTGTCTATCTTGAGACCGCCGGAAGTGGAACCGGCGCAGGCGCAAACAGCAGCCGGAATCAGTATGAGCGCGCACATCAGTCCGGACCAGGTGCTGTTGTCGATGGTGGCGAATCCGGTAGTGGTCGAGATGCACATAACCTCGAACAGTCCGTTCCACAGCGAGGAGCCCCAGCTGTCGCAGTATCCGCCAGCCTTGAGGTTGATGCCCAGAAGCAGGGAGAAGACCAGTACCGATACGGTATAATACTTGACTATCGGATTGTTGAGAGGCCTAAGCGAACGATTGATCACAGACAGGTACAGCAGACCGAAGTGTATGGACGACAGGTACATGCACAGCATGGTGGCGCCCTCTATCCAACGGGAGCCGAAAGCTCCGATGGATGCGTTGCGAGTGCTGAAGCCGCCGGTTGCCGTGACGCTCATGGCATGGCATACGGCATCAATGAACTTCATTCCACCGACCATATAGAGCACAAGCGCAAGCAGGAAGATACCGAAATAGATGCTGGCGAAAGTATATACCCTTTTGTTGGTGCTGCCCCCGTAGGAAGAACGGGACATGCTGCTGATCTCCATGTGCACGAGCCTGAGTTTGACAGGACTGGAGTCGGGAATGACAAGCAGAAGGAATACTACGACTCCCAAACCGCCGATGAAATGCGTGGCGCTGCGCCAGAACAGCAGGCTGTTGGGAAGCGCCTCGACATTGTCGAGTATGGTTGCGCCAGTGGTGGTAAAGCCCGATACGCTCTCGAACCAGGCGTTCTGCAGCGAGAAGGGTCCGCCCCAAAGGGCATAAGGCAGCATGCCGAATACGAAGGAAAGGAGCCACGACAGGACTATCGTCACATATCCTTCCTTGAGGGTGATGGCACCGGGCCGGCGTACGAAGATGAAAGGAAACGCACCCACCAGGAAAGTGATGATGAAGCTGATGAACAGCGCCACAAGGGCACTGTCGTTGCCGCTGAACATGGATATCAGGACCGATAACAGCATGAACAGCGAACTCACCAGCAAGGCCGCTCCGACGTTACGGCTTATCGCTTTCCAATTCATTTGATTCGCGGGATTTGAGGTCCTTGAGGCGTTTGCGAAGCTGCAGGTTCTCCTGGGTCAGTTCGTCTATGCCGTCATTGAGACGCACGAGTTCGTCGTCTCCGTCGAAGACATAGGTGTAACGCTTGCCGTATGAACGGTATGCATCCATCCCCTCAAGCATCTTGTACAGGGGATTGACGTAATAGGCCATCATGAAGAAGAGCAGCATCAGGACCAGGAGCAGGCCCACTCCTACAGCCACGATGCCGGGAATGATGCTCCTGTAGAAGCCGCGCTCGAAGGTGAGGGAATTCTTTTCCAGGTCCCTGTAAATCGCCTTTTCGAGGGCGTCGATGTCGGACGTGAGTATTTCGAAGCTGGGCTGGAGCCGGTTGAAGTACCAGCTGCGGGAATCGATGAAATAGGAATCCAGGACGTTCTCGAGTTCCAGTGACGTAAGGATATAGGCCGAACAGGAATACACCACGGAATCGGTAAGAGGCTGTATCACATTGGACTCCAACGACGTACGCAGTGAGTCGCAGTGCGACAGGAAGTATTGCTGGTCGAATTCGGGCAGCTCGGCATAGAAATCGTCACCAATGACAGTAAGGATGTCAAGGTTGTATTTGTTGCACAGGTCGGAGAGTTTGTGCGCGGTATTGAGGCTTTTGATGTCATCGGCTATGAGGTCGGATACATAGGTGCTCATCTTGGCGTACTCCAGCACCGAAATGGTGGCGGAGACAAGCAAAATGGCCGCTATGGCACTCAGACTCAGTGTAAGTTTTGCCTTAAGTGACAATTTCATTTTAAATTTTTTTACAAAATCTTTACAAATATAGGAATTTATTGGTATTTTTGCATAATAACGCCCACGCAATGACCAACAGTTTCCTAAGCGACTCCGGAAAAAACGCCCACATCAAGCGACAGATACTCCGCCTGTGCATAGAGCACGAAGACTCCAGCATTTCCTATTTCAGCAAAACGCTGGGAATCAGCGTACCCACCATAACCAAGCTGATAGGCGAGCTGATAAGCGACGGCTTTTTGCTCGATGAGGGCAAGATGGGCACCACCGGAGGCCGGAGGCCCAGCATCTACGGACTGAATCCCAACGCCGGCTTCTTCGTGGGAATCGACGTGGCCCGCCACCATTTCCACATCGCCATCTGCGACTTCAAGGGCAGCCTTCTCAAATACATAGAAGACATAGAGTTCGTGCTGGAATCGTCCGGAGCCTCTTTCCGGCAGATGTGCCGCATGGTCAAGGACCATGTCGTCGCCGCAGGCATACCCTGGATAAAGGTGCTTTCGGTGGGCGTGAGCCTGTCGGGACGTGTGAACCCCGAGCAGGGCTATTCCCTCACCTATTTCGTAAGCGACGACCTGCCTCTTAAAGAACTGTTCCAGAGGGAACTCAACGTACCGGTAAGCATCGAGAACGATTCCCGTGCGCTTACGTACGGCGAATTCATGTATCTTGGCAACGAGGCCGACCGCAACATGATAGCCGTCAACCTCAGCTGGGGTCTGGGCATGGGCATGATCATGGACGGCCGCCTGTATTACGGCAAATCTGGTTTCTCCGGCGAGATAGGCCATTTCCCCCTGCTCGACAACAACGTAATGTGCCGCTGCGGAAAAATCGGCTGCCTGGAGACCGGCGCATCGGGTTCCGCCCTCCACCGCATGATCGTCGAGAAACTCAAGGAAGGACGCAGGTCCTCCCTCTCGAAGCTTTACCGAGAGACAGGCAACATAGAGCTTTCTGACATCCTCTCCGCCGTGCAGGACGGCGACGTGCTCGCCATCGAATGTATAGGCGAGGTCGGCGCCACGCTGGGACGCGGCATCGCGGGTGTTATCAACATCTTCAACCCGGGACTGGTAATCATCGGCGGACGCCTCATCGTAGGCCGCGAGCACCTGCTGCTGCCCATCCGTACCGCAGTCAACAGGCTTTCGATGGCCCGCGTTACGGCCGATACGAAGATACGCCTCTCGACTTTGGGGCGCAAGGCAATCTGCCTTGGCGACTGCCTGCTGGCCCGCAAGAAACTGCTTGGTATTTAACCGCTAGCGGGAGGCCAGCCTGAGCAGGTACTGGCCGTACTCGTTCTTGGCCATGGGAGCGGCGGCTGCACGCAGACGCTCTGCATCTATCCAGCCTTTGTCGAACGCAATGCCCTCGAGGCACGCAAGCTTGAGTCCCTGGCGCTTCTCTATGACCTCCACAAAGGTGCTCGCATCGCTAAGGGAATCGAAGGTTCCCGTATCCAGCCATGCGAATCCGCGTCCGAGCGGCTGCACAAGGAGCTGTTCCGATTTGAGGAACTCCTGGTTGACGGTCGTGATCTCCAACTCTCCGCGCGCCGACGGTTTGATGGTCGCGGCGACGTCCACAACCTTGTTGGGATAAAAATACAGTCCCACGACAGCATAGTTCGACTTTGGATTTGCGGGCTTCTCCTCTATTCCGAGGCATTTGCCGGCAGAGTCGAATTCGGCCACGCCGTACCTCTCGGGATCCTTTACCCAGTAACCGAAGACGGTGGCCATGGAATCCTCTTCGGCGGCGCGCACGGCCTCCTGGAGCTTGCGGGTGAAAGATTCTCCGTAGAAAATGTTGTCGCCCAGCACCAGGGCGGCACAGTCGTCACCTATGAACTCCTTTCCGATTATGAATGCCTGCGCAAGACCGTCGGGAGACGGCTGCTCAGCATACTGGAGGCGTATTCCGAAATCGGAACCGTCGCCCAGCAGCCTGCGGAATGCAGGAAGGTCGGTGGGAGTCGATATGACGAGGATGTCCCTGATTCCGGCGAGCATCAGCACGCTCAGAGGATAGTAGATCATGGGCTTGTCGTATATCGGGAGCAACTGCTTGCTCACACCCTTGGTGATGGGATAAAGACGGGTGCCGGAACCGCCGGCCAGAACTATTCCTTTCATATTAGAGAATGTTGGACAGACATTCGTCGAGGCTTTCCGTCCAATGAGGGACGGTCACGCCGAAAGTCTGTTTGATTTTTGTTTTGTCGAGTACGGAATACGCAGGTCTGGTGACCTTGGACGGATATTCATCGGAGTGGCAAGGGAGCACCTTGCAGGAATCGTGTCCCGACTGCCGGGCAATCTGCCGGGCGAAATCGTACCAGCTGCACACTCCTTCGGAAGAAAAGTGATACACTCCTTCCCTGCCCTCCGCCAGACGGTTCTCGAGTATATGGAAGATCGAGCGTGCGAGGTCGAGGGCGTAGGTGGGAGTGCCGGCCTGGTCAAAGACCACACTTATTTCGGGACGTTCAGAGGTGAGGCGCAGCATGGTAAGAAGGAAGTTCTTGCCGAACTCGCTGTAGAGCCATGCCGTGCGGATGATGATGCTGCGGCAAGCGGATTCCTGTACGGCCTGCTCGCCCTGAAGCTTTGTGAGGCCATACACTCCCGTAGGATTGGGTAGCGCGTCCTCGCTTATGGGGGTATTGTAATTCTGCCCGCCGAAAACATAGTCGGTGCTTATGTGGACCAGAAGGCCGCCAACCGCAGCCATGGCGTCGGCAAGATTGCGGACGGCATCGGCATTGAGGCGACGGGCAAGTTCGGGGTTGTCTTCGGCCGCATCTACGTTGGTATATGCTGCACAGTTGACTATAGCATCAACAGATTCCTTGCGGACCATGTCGGATACAGCCTCACGGTCGGTAATGTCAAGCTCCGCCACATCGGTGAAGATATATCTGTCGCGGGACTTGGCAGCTACTATTCTTAGCTCCCTTCCCAGCTGACCATCAGCACCTGTAACAAGAATGTTCATATCTTTTCTACCATTTGAGAATCAATTTCCATGGTGGCTGTTCCCAGAAGTCCGAGCCTTACGGCAAGGCACTTTCCGTTTCCGGTGCTCACCAGTTCACACTCCACTCCGGCCAGCGGTCCGTCAGTCACCCGTACCCTGTCGCCGGGAGCGAGAGGGGCCTGCGATACGCTCACGCCGCTCCCCTTTTCGACCATGCTCATAAAAGTCTGCATCTCGCAGTCGCGAACCACCGAAGGCTCGCCGGCAAGCGACAGGAAGCCTCGGATCCGCGGATCGGACGACAGCAGTTCGAGCCGCCGGCGATTGGTACAGCGAATAAACACGAAGCGAGGCAAGACGAGGACATCGACTACCTTGCGGCGGTCGCTCCATCGCCTTACCTCCCTGCGCATGGGCAGATAGTACTCCACTCCGCCCGCTGCAAGCCATCCGGCTACTTTCTTTTCCTGACAACTGGCGACCTTGGCCACGTACCAGTGGCGTTGCTCTTGTGTTGTCTGAGGCAATTAAGCTTGGTCTTTCTGGGAATAGTAGTCGTAGGTGTGGTAGCCATAGCCGTATCCGTAACGGTAGCCACCCTTGCCTGCAGTCATCTCGGTGCCGTTGAGCAGCACTGTGACATTCTTTAGCGTTCCCTTGTTATATATGTCTTCGAGCTCCTGGAGCATGACCTTCTCGAACAGGCCTGCACGCACGATGAAGATAGTGCGGTCGGCAAGTTCGGAAATGATCTGGGTGTCGGCGACAACGTTGTGGGGAGGACAGTCGATGAATATGTAATCGTACTTGCCCTTCATTTCCTCGACCACGGAGGCGAACTTGGCGCTGCCTACGAGCTCGCTGGGGTTGGGAGGGATGGTACCGACAGGAAGGACGGTAAGGTTGTCGTAATCCTCGGGCTTGACCATGATGGAATCCAAGGAGATGGCTTCTCCGGAGAGGTAATTGGAGAGGCCCTTCTTGGGATTGCCAACCATGGCGGAAAGCGAGGCATGACGAAGGTCACCGTCAATCAGAAGGACCTTGGAGCCCTTGATGGACAGGGCGGCCGCAAGATTGGCGGAAACGTAGGTCTTGCCGGATCCGGGGTTGAAGGAAGTGACGATTATGACCCGGGAAGTGGTGCCGCGGGTTACGAATTCGAGGTTGGTGCGGCACACGCGGAATGCCTCGTTGGCAGCGTCGCGCTTGTTGTGCTTGACGATGAAGGAACTTTCCGAGGAAGCCTTCTTGCCAAACCCAGGCCTCTTGCCGGTCTGGGGAATCTCGCCGATGAAAGGAGCGGTAAGATCCTCGATGTCTTTCTTGCCGCGTACCTTGGTGTCGGTGACGGCAATGAGATATATGATTCCGAGAGGAATGAGCAGGCCTATCAGGAAAGCCACGAGGATTATCTGCTTGGTATTGGGAGAAGTAGGAGCGGAAGGGCCGGTAGGATTGGTGATGACCCTGGTGTTATAGGCGGTGAACGCCTGGGAGAGCTCGTTCTCCTCGCGCTTCTGGAGAAGGAAGAGATAGAGGGACTCCTTGACTTTCTGCTGGCGCTCGATGTCGAGAATGTACTTGGACTGCTTGGGGTTCTCGGAAAGGCGGGCGGTAGCAGTCTGCTCGGCACGCTGGAAGGAGGACATCTGGACCTGCAGGGCATTGATGAGGTCGTCGATGGACTCCAGGATGGTGGCGTGCATTGCACGGAGGTTGTTGTCCATCTCCACGACTATAGGGTTGCGGTCGGAGGAGTTGGCCACTATGTTGTTGCGCTGGAGCACTATGTCGTTGTACTTACCTATCTGGCCCGCGATATTGCTGTTGTTGAGGCTGGCGGGAGAAGGGAGCATCTTGGAAAGATCCTGGGTAGTGCTCATGTTGTTGCGTATGTAGCGTGCCGTGTAGAGCTGGTTGTCGAGTTCCTGGAGCTTGCGTGCCGCCTCCTGGGACTGGCTCATGTACATGGAAGAAGCTGCCGCAACGTCGGGTATTGCGTAGCGCGACTTGTAGTTGGATATGTCGGTATCGACGCTGCCGAGCTCTTTCTCGATGGCCTCCAGACGGTCGTTGATGAAGAGGCTGGTGCTTACGGCCATCTTGTTGCGGTCGTCAACCCAGTTCTCGTTGTACACGTTGATGACCATGTCCAGGACGTCTTCGGCCCTGCGGGGGCTCTGGTCGGTGATCTTGAGCTCAAGCACGTCGGCGAAGTTCTTGGCGTTGAGAGCGGAAGTGTCGAGGCGCCGGTTGTAGGAATTGGTGGCGGCCTGGATGCTGACGTGGTTTACGTAAATAGTCTGGTCGAAAGGCACGGTAGCTCCCTCGGAACGGGTGATCACGAGCGGACCGTGAAGTGTGCTGAGGGTATCGCCGAACTTGCCGGAATAAGCCTGCTGGTCGCGGGAATCGGGCACGCTCATGCGGATCTTGAAGTTGTCGCCGGACACGGGAGTCACGTCGAAATTGGCGGCCCCGACGGGATCGAGGAAGCGGGCCTTGATGGGGAGGGAGGCGCCGTAAATGACGTGCCTGCGGGCCCTGCCAGCAACAAAGTAATTGTAATCCAAGCCCATACGGATTACCACCTCCCTCATGAGGTCGGGAGACTGGATGGCGATGATTTCGTTGGCAAGCTTGGAACTCTGCTGAGTCATACCGCCGGCGGAAAGGACGTTCTCGAGTTCGCTGGAACGGCGAAGGCCGGTCTCCTTGATGAGGACGGTGGCGCTGCGGGTGTAAATCTTGGGAGTCTTGACAATGTAGAAAGCTGCAATGCCAAGGCAAACGACCACGGAAATCACGAACCAGTACCACTTGGAGAGGCACCGGCCCAGGAATGCGCGGAAGTTGAAGGTCTCTGTATTGTTGATGTTTTCTGCCATAATTCTACAAGTTTTGCATCCGCATAGCGACTACGGTTATCGTAGATACCAGCGTGGCGGCCAGCGAGGCGATGGAAATCCAGAAAGAAGAACTGACGACGGTGTTGCCGTTGACAGTGGACTGGCGGGTCTTCATGGGGTTGGGCTCCACGTAGATGATATCATTCTGATTGAGATAATATGCCGGAGACTTGCTGACATCTTCTGCGGAACGCAGGTCGAGAAGATAGGTCTTCTGAACTCCCTTCTCTTCCCTGATGACGCGGATGTTCTCGCGGCGGCCGGTGATGGTGAGGTCGCCCGCCATCGCAAGGGCGTCGAGCACTGTGAAGTGGTCGCGCGAAATGGCATAACGTCCGGGCCTTGCCACCTCTCCGAGCACGGAAATGTAGAGGTTCATGTAGTCAACGGTCACGACCGGATCCTTGACGAGGTTGCGTCCTTGAAGTTCGTTCTTGACGAGGGTAGCTACCTCGGGACGGGTAAGGCCGGCAATGTGCAGCTTGCCTACGACCGGGAAATCGATATTTCCCTCGGAGTCGATGATATAGCCGCTGAGACCGGTGTTGCCGGTGCCGTAAGTTTCTGTCTGCGAGCCGATATGCCTGGTCACATAGGGCAGGTTGAACTGGTTCATCAGTTCGATGCTCGGGCAGTTTACGATGATGCTTATCTTGTCTTCCGGACGGAGACGTATCTGCACGGGATTGACGTTGGTCGCGATTTCCCTGTCCGTCGTATCCTGGAAATAGACGATGTTTTTAGGAGCTGCGCAGGAAGCCAGGAGCCCTGCCGCAACTGCCAATACTGCAAGTAATTTCTTATTCATGTCGCATATACTGTAAAAGCGCGCAAATTTAGCCAAAAAATCCCGGAATTACAAGCACCGCGCATCAAGCGATCTGAGGGCGTCCCGGACGTTCGCGGCGGGAAGTCTCATCGGGGTGGCGTTCGGGCATGCGGCCCTCAAGCAGGGCGTTATATGCGGCACGGGTGTTAAGGATATCGATGGATGTAAAGATTGCGGAGCGCATGGACTGGGGGTCTGCCTCGTCCTTGCCGGCCATGTCGTAAGCGGTTCCGTGGTCGGGCGAAGTGCGGACTATCGGGAGTCCGGCGGTAAAGTTCACACCGTCCTCGAACGAAAGGGCCTTGAACGGTGCAAGCCCCTGGTCGTGGTACATCGCAAGAGTGGCGTCAAAACGCTGGTAATGGCCCAGGCCGAAGAATCCGTCGGGCGAGAAGGGGCCGAATACCATCAGGCCTTCATCGTTGGCACGAGCAATGGCCGGGATTATGATATCCTGTTCCTCGGAGCCGAGCAGTCCGCCGTCGCCGCTGTGGGGATTGAGGCTGAGCACGGCGATGCGGGGCTTGTCGATACAGAAGTCCTGACGAAGCGAATCGGAAAGCAGATGCAGCTTGCTGACGATTTTGTCTTCGTTCACCGAAGTCGGGACGTCCTTGAGTGGAATGTGCCCGGTAACGACGCCGAGGCGCAGGCGGTGACTGGTCATCACCATGGCTACATCGCTGACTCCGAACTTGTTCTGAAGATACTCGGTATGTCCGGGGAAACCGAAACCCTGGCCCGACATGGCCTTCTTGTTGATGGGACCGGTCACGAGGGTGTCGATGAGCCCGGCCTTGATGTCCTCCACGGCACGGTCGAGGGAGATTATGGCTTCGTGGGCGGATTCGGGAGTGGGATGTCCCGGATCGGCGAATACATTGTCGGGGAGGCAGTTGAGAATATTAATCTTCTTGGGCTTGGCATCCCTGGCATCGGTGATGACATTGGTCTCGAGCTGCTCGATTTCGGGAATGGTCTTGCGGTAAAATCCGAAGAGTTTGGAGGAGCCATAGACCACCGGGGTAAAGAAATCCAGGGCCCTGGAGTCGGATATAGCCTTGATAATCACCTCATAGCCGATTCCGTTGGAGTCGCCTTGAGTAATGCCTACTATGGGTTTTCTTGCTTTCATATATCAAAACAGTTTGTTTTCGTTGATTTGTTCGTAGCCCTCGTCGGCGGGCAGACCGGCCATGTGGTAGGCTTGTACCGCCAGGGCGTCGCACCTCTCGTTCTCCGGGTGGCCTGCGTGCCCCTTGAGCCAGTGGAAAGTGATATTGAATCCTGCGGCAGCCGCATCGTAACGGTCCCACAGGTCGATGTTCTTCTTGCGTTTCCAGCCCTGGGTAAGGGTATTGACCACATACTTCGAATCGCTCCATATCTCCACGTTCGCATCCTGCCACTTGATGGCTCTGAGACCTTCGATGACGGCCAGCAGTTCCATGCGGTTGTTGGTGGTGAGGGCAAAACCGCCGCTGAGTTCTTTGCGCAGGGCGCCGCATTTGAGCACGGCTCCCCATCCGCCGGGACCCGGATTGCCGCTGGCGGCTCCGTCGGTATAAAGCTGTATGACAGGGCGTTGATTCATAGGTACTGCTGAATCTCGTCGTAGTTGTAGCCCCTGGAAAGAGCATATTTTATGAGCTTAAGCCGCCCGTTGGGGTCTCCTTCGAGGGTCTTGGCCTTGGCCGCAAGAAGCCTGGAAAGCCTGTCCGAGGCGGAGTTTGCATCGACCTCCTCCAGCGCCTGGGAAATCAGTTCCCGGGATATGCCTTTGCCGGCAAGGGCATAGCGTATCTTGACAGGGCCCCAGCCGGTAAGCTGCGCCTTCTCCCTTGCGAAGGCACTGGCGTAGCGAAGGTCGGACACGAAGCGGTCGGCAACCAGACTGTCCACGACTTCGCGGGCACGCTGAGCGTCGCCGTCAAGTGCGGCAGCCGCCTTGCGGAGCACGTCTGCGCTGCAGTACTCCCTTTTAGAGCACTGGGCCTGCAGCCTGTCCAACACCTTTTTCTGGATTTCGTCCATCGCTGTCTTAAAAATCGAAGCCGAAACTCACGTACAGCCCCAGGTCCTGGTTGAGGTCGTTCATCCTGTTGCCCCAGGTACCGACTATACGGAAGGGGCCCGCAGGCGTGCGGTAGGCCGCTTCCAGTCCGGCTCCCCACATGGTAGGAAGGACGGACGAGGCGAAATCCTTGATGCTGTCGCCTTCCCGGAGCCATCCGCCGGTAGCGGTGAAGTAGAAGTTCTTGCCGGCGTTGAACCGCAGGCCAAGATGGGCGACGGCCGCGTACGGCCCGGCACCATATACGTTGCCCATGCCGATGAAAGGCATCTGGTGGGCGATGTAGCGTCCGCCTACCATTCCTCCCACATAATTGCGATGGGAAAGGGAACCGGCCGAATCACCTATCAGGGCACGCACATGCAGGTCGGGGATGACGGCAAAGCGTTCCCCTATCGGAAATACGGGCGTAAGGTCCATGTGAATGGCATGCAGCGGCGAGAAACCGCTTACGCCTGTCTTTATGAAGTCGTACTCGTATCCGAAGTTGAGCTTGACACCCCTCGAAGGGTAATAATAGCGGTCGAAGGTGTAGAGCGTGCCGTTGGCAAACAGGCCCAGATAACCGCCGGAAAGCAGATCGCCCGATGTGGACGCGACATCCATGCCGTACTGGCTCCGGGTGGAGAGATTATAGTAGCGGTACTGCGCACCGATGTTGAAGTCCACGTTGGTCCAGCGGATGTTGGACAGGTAGAGCCTCTCCCGGTGACCCCACCAGCGACATTCGGAGCCCGCTCCCAGGAGTGAGGGATAGATCGACGAAGATACGTTGTCGATACGGGCGTCGAGATTGAGCGTCGGAAGCCAGCTCAGGTCGAGGGCGCCGCGCACGGATGCCATCTGGTTGCGTCCGATGCGGGCGTCGAGGTCAAGCTTGAGGCCGCTGAGCTTGTGGGCGTTAAGTCCGACGTTGAAGAGGAATGAGGCCCACTCCTCGGTGTCGAAACGCACGCTCGCTCCGAACTGGTGACGGGGGCCTTTGCGGCAGTCGAACAGCAGCTTGTAAGGTTCCCCGGTGCCGAGGATGCTGTAGGTGACGGACGAGAAGCACCCGGTGGCCTCGATGCGGGACATCATGTCCTGCATGTCGGAAGCATTGACATACGACCCGGCCTTGAAGCCTATCTTGCGTTGGAGGAAACGCGATTCGGAGTTCGTAAGGCCTTTGAACTCAACGGAATATATACGAACGGGAGTAGAGGCGATATCGATTGCCCTGGGCGCCTGGTACGAGATTGAGGCATCTCCCACGAGCTCCTTTATCTCCCGCAGACCGGCCTCCTGCGACCTGGCGGCGGCATATCCCCTGTGTATCAGGGTGTCGATGGCCGTCGGATTGAAGCTCAACATGTTGTATCCGCGCGTATCGGGCTGGATATAGACATCTGTCTTCTTGACGTTCTGCTCGTAGGAGTCGCGTCCGAGCATGGTGACGAACTGCATTATCATGTCCACCAGGCTGTTCACCTGGGAGTAGCTCGGGTCTTTGTCGGAAAGGGTTACGCCTATTACGATATCGACTCCCATGGCACGCGCAAGATCGACGGGGAAATTGTTGCGTACGCCACCGTCAACCAATATCATACCTTCGGTGCGGACGGGACGGAACAGGCCCGGGATGCTCATGGTGGAACGCATGGCGTCCTTGATGGAGCCGTACGACCAGTTCTTGGAATTCAGGCTCACCATGTCTGCGGCTACGCAGAAGAAGGGAATGGGAAGGGTGGTGAAATCCATTTTGTCCTGATAGCCGACGGACAGACTGGAAAACAGATTGTTGACGTTGAAGCCGTAAACGTAGCCGCTGGGCAGGGAGCTCATGAGCGTATTCTCCCCTATCTGGAGCTTGCTGCCGTCGTCGAAATAGCGGAGCTGCTCGTCGATGCGCTCCTGGAAGTCCTTCTTGGCGTAGTAGAACGGGATTGCGACCTGATAGGTTTCGCGGTATATCTTTTTCTGGTAAGAGAAGTACCTGGGATCGATGCGGTCCGACAGCATGATGTCCCAGTCCTGGACGCGCAGCAGCGAATCCATATAATGAGAATCGTAACCGAGCGAGGCTATGCCGCCAACGAGACCGCCCATGCTGGTGCCGCATATCATATCGACCGGTATCTCCAGCTCCTCCAGATACCTGATGACTCCCACGTGCGCAGCGCCCTTTGCGCCGCCGCCGCTGAGGACCAGCCCGACGGTGGGACGATGCTGGGTGCGGTGGATGGAGTCCATTCTGGCGCGCATGCGGGAAATCGCCGCGGCGTCGGCTGCCGCATCCACGCTTGCCGTGGACAGTCCGTTGGGATACTCCTGCGCCAGCGCAGGCAGTGCGAGAAGAGCGGCCGCTACTGCTGCGAATGCCGTCCTGCAAGCATTCCGCAGGCGGCAAGTATATCTTCTCCTCTGGAAGCTCTGATGGTACATACTATTCCGTGATTGTTGAGTCTTGTCTTAAATTCTTCCATGCGGACGGACGGAGAGCACTTGTAGGGGAAATCCGGAATCTCGTGGAAGCGGATAAGGTTCACCCTGCACTCGAGGCCCGAAAGCAGGCGGATCAGGGCATCTGCATGGCGCTTGGTGTCGTTCCAGCCGGCGAACATGGTGTACTCGAAGCTCACCCTCCTCTGCCCGGAGAAATCGTAGTGTCCAAGCAGCTCGACGACATCTTCCAGAGGCCATGCCTTCTGTACGGGCATCAGCTCCAGACGCTCCTCTGGAAAGGGATTGTGAAGGCTCACTGCAAGGTGGCAGCGCTGCTCATCGAGATAGCGCCGCAGCACCGGAAGCACGCCTATCGTACTGAGCGTTATGCGCTTGGGGCTCCAGCCGAAGCCTTTTTCCGAGGTCAGTATTTCGAGGGCCTTGCTGACGGCGTCGTAATTGTCGAGAGGTTCCCCCATTCCCATGAACACCGCATTCGTAAGCGACTGCGGGTCGGGGATGCTGAGGAACTGGTTGAGAATGTCGGCGGCGTCGAGGTTGCCGTGCCAGCCCTGCCTGCCGGTCATGCAGAATCTGCAGCCCATACGGCAGCCGGCCTGGGAGCTTACGCAGAGGGTCTTCCGGTCTTCGTCGGGAATCATCACCGCCTCCACGGCATCGTGCTCCCCGACGCGGAACAGGTACTTAGCCGTGCCGTCGGACGACAGTGCGGAACCTATGGGAGCGGAAGCCCCTATCTCGCAGGACTCCTGAAGGCGGGCCTTGGAATCCTTGGAAATATTGGTCATGCGGTCCCAATCCACTACGCGCTTGGCATACATCCAGTCGGATAGCTGACGGCCCACGAACGGCTTGAGTCCGAGGCCGGCGGCAATCTGCTCGAGTTCCTGCGTATTTTTTCCGAGCAACTTTGTTTTCACCTTACAAAAGTAACGATTTTTCTCGTATATTTGTAAGGTAAACTTTAAAACCACACGTTATGGCTAAAGAAATTGAAACTCAGGCCGCAGATGTGAACGCCGCCAAACTCAAGGCGCTGCAGGCCACAATCGACAAGATTGAAAAAGATTTCGGAAAGGGCACGATTATGAAGCTGGGAGATCAGCCACAATGGGATGTCCAGGTGATTCCGAGCGGCTCCGTCGCACTCGACCACGCACTTGGAATCGGTGGTTACCCGCGCGGCCGCATCATCGAGATTTACGGTCCCGAGTCCAGCGGCAAAACCACGCTTGCAATACACGCCATCGCAGAGGCCCAGAAGGCCGGCGGAATTGCAGCCATGATCGACGCGGAGCATGCCTTCGACCGCACCTACGCGCAGGCTCTCGGCGTAAATCTGGAAACCCTCCTCATCAGTCAGCCCGACAACGGCGAGCAGGCTCTCGAAATCGCAGACAACCTCATCCGCAGCGGCGCAGTGGACATTGTTGTCATCGACTCCGTAGCGGCCCTCACCCCCAAGGCAGAGATTGAAGGCGAAATGGGCGACAACAAGGT
>DGVM01000112.1 GCA_002395925.1 Bacteroidales bacterium UBA4284 | reverse complement strand
GCCAACGCTGTTTCCTGATCTGGTCAATGGCCTTGTTGATGGCAATCCGGCTTATCCATCCATACAGGGAGCCATTTCCGGTAAACTTGTAGTTATCAATCCTGTCAAGCGCCTGGTTGAGCGTTTCAAGCATAAGGTCCTTTGCTTCTTCCTCATCTCCCAGGTATCGCCTGCAGAGTGCATTCACCCTTACTGCATATCTCCTATACAGTTCATCCTCCGCCTTTCTGTCCTTCTGAGAGCAGTACCTGGCCAGTGTCTGCTCGTCCAGTTCTTTATACACTCACGTCTTTGTCTGAACTTACAAAGTTACACAGATTTACGCAAAAGGCCTTTCGTCTCATTCCAGGAGCGATATCCTGGACAGTTCGTATGTGGCAGCAACGCTGTCGCAGTTAAGTGCCTGCAAGGTCATTTTATCGCCGGTGATGGTTCCTGAGTATTCCAGCAGAGACTGGTGGCCGGATGTGCGATACAGGGCAAAACTATCCTTCCCGGACCACCGCGCCTCAAACCTCCTGCAATTTGTGCCAATCATCCCGGAGATGCCCGTATAGATGGTGCACTCAATGCCGTTATTCAGGAATTGCAGCATAATAACCCCGGTATGGTCCTCCATCTCTCCGGTGGTCCCGTTCTGCGTTTTGATGGGGTATTCGCCCGTCCAGGCATAGTCTGAATAGGAATCTGTTTCTACTTTTGTGCATGCAGCAATCGTCATGCACAGGAATCCAAACGCAACAATAGCAATTCTGTCAATAGCCTTCATATCCATCGGTTTTCTTGTTCTGCCATATAAACGGATCTTTTCCTGAAATGCGTCACTTGATTCACCGAAAAAAAGAAGTATTACTCTTCCACCCCCTCCAGCGCCTCATTGACGGCGTTCTTCGGCAGCACACCGGCTTCAATGCCCACCTTGCAGGTAAGGCGGAAGTTGTTGATGGCGGTGCGGCGGAGTTTATTCTGGGCCTGTTCCAGCTCCAGCAGACGGGCGGCCAGTTTATTGTGCCCATCGGTGAGGCGTTCCTCCGCAGTATGGAGGTCATGACGAGTGATTTGTACGCAGTGGATCAGGTATAGGACGGCTCCGAGGTAGAGCAAGGCTATAACGGAGAAGATGATGAAGGTAATCTCGTGTTGTTCGACCTTCACCATCAACTCCTCCAGCATATCTAAGACATGGTTTATAGCCGGCGTGCTTTATTGATGTCGTTTGGGGAAAGGGTTATGCAGAAATTGCGAGAGCCGCCGCGTTCGTAGAAATAGACGCGAAGGACCTGACCGCGAGTGAGCGTCACCTTGTCGAAGGTGAAAACAGGGCGGGAAGTGCCGTCTGGGGCCGTTACGCCCAGACCGTAGGACTGCCTGGGGAAGATAGCTTTCTCATATTGCAGGCCGCGTTTGGTCTTGCGCTTGCTCTCGATGGCAAAGCGAGGATTGGAGAGGTCGTAGCTCACGGAAGAGCCGTTCTTGATGGAGAATACGATAAAAAGGACATCGTCCCTCACCAGAAGGTTGTCGCAGAAGACCTCGATTCCATAGTCTTTTGCACCGATGTGGTAGAGTTCTTTGGGCATTTCGGAAATGGTTTGAAAGGAATGCGCTGAAAAAGAAAAAGTCGAGTCCGGCGCGGAAGGGCGTGCCTCCGAGGGACCGGCAGTGCCGGAGGGACGGACGGGGATGCGTGTGTCAATGTCCAGCCGCTGCGGGTGTTCCCGGTATGCGACCAGGAAGGTGTGCATGGCACCGGTGCTCTCCAGACAGGACATCGAAGTGCAGATGTCGAAGGGCTCGCGGGCTTTGACGGCCACGTAGTCTTTGCTGCCGTCAACAATCTTGGCAACGATAGCTTTGTTGCCGAGGTTGACGTACTTGAGCTCGGAGCCGAAGCGGATGTGTACCACCTGAGTGGTGGAGATAAAAAGCGTGTCCGGGGCCTGTGCAAGGGCGATTCCGGAGCATAGCCACCCAATCGCGAGGATGGCAATCAGAAGTTTTGTTCTCATCGTCTTTCTGCTTTTACAAGGTAAAACTCATAGCCGCTCACGACCGAGACGGAGACCTCTCCGGAGGCACTTTTGGCGATGGTGGCGCCGGTGCGGATGACCGTGGAAGCGATATCCCCGACCAGTCCGCCGAAGGTGGTCCCGGCGGTGGAGATGGCGTCATTGGTGGCGGTGCGGCTGTTCTTTTGGGACGACGTTTCCGGGCAGTAGATGCCCTGCAGACCGTCGGTGTCGTAGGCATCCAGCGCCAGCGGGATGATGCGGCCGTTCATCTCCAGCGAACGGACCTGCAGCTCCAGCCGGTCGCCGATTTTGCAGATGGCGGCAAGGTGGGTATTCGCCGGGATGCGCACGCCGTCCATGTTGTAATCTTCCAGCAGGCGCAAAGTAACACGCTGGCCGCTGGTTATCTTCTGGTCCCGGACGAACATGCATTTGAAGGGCCGTTTGACGCCTTCGTACTGCACGGCTGCATCCTCAAACTCATCGTCCAGGGACGAGATAATGCCGTCGGACGAGCCCACAGCAGAGAGGTCTATAGACTGGGGTTCTGCCTTGGGTTCCTCAGTTGGTGCTGTCTCAGATGTCCCGCCGGTCAGCACATCCCGCACCATTTCCGCCCGGCGGCGGTCATAATCCAGACGCTCCTGCTCGGTCATCGGGCGGGAAGCAGAGCTGCCACCTCCGGAAGAGCGCCGGGATGGGGTCGCAGACGAGGATGCGGATGAAGGAGGAGGCGTTCCGAAGGTCCTTGCCACGGCCGCTTCGTCGCTTTGCTCCTGAGTCATGGCGGGGGAACTGTCGGTCCGGGGCGTTGGCCTACCATCAGAAGAGACCAGAGAGATTTCTTCATCATCGGTCAGTTTCCCAAGTTCGGCAAAGTAATCCTCCGTGGATACGCGTCCACGGAAGGCTTCTGACTTGGAATCCGACATCTTCTGGACCTCGCCGTCTGGGATGGTCGCCGTCACGCTTTCCTCTGCCGGAGCCTTACTGCCGCCTCCGAACTGGGAGATAAAAACAAATATCAGAAAGCCAATCACCATCACGCAGATGGCGCCAAAGAGCAAGGCCATTTTCTTTTTGTCAAGTTGCATGGTTTCAATGGATTAAAGTGATTGCACGATAGATATACCAGATGGCCCCAATTACGGAAAGGGCGATGCACACGTAGGCACCGATACGTACGATGCGCGAATCATTCCTCAGTTCTTTCATCGTTTGCGGGTTTCTACGAGGTTATTCTCCACCACCTTGAATTTCTCGATAATCAGCCCGTGGGGGTTCACATCCGAGCGCCCGGCGTTAATCAGCTGGCAGGTACTCACAAACGAATACTGGCTGACGGTGCTCTCGCGCACCACATACTGCCTCGCGTAAGTGCGCACCTGATAAGGGTATGCCGTCGAGACGAACTTCACCGAGTCCACAATCATCTGCTGGGAGATATTGGCCGATACCAGACGGGCATAATATCCCTTCTCGGCCAAGTCCTGCGAATACTCATAGGCACTCCGGTCGGCCAGATTGAAAGCCCGGTCCAGATTCTCCTGGATGGTTTGCTTCTGTGGAGACAGGGTGAACATCAGTTCGTGGAAGCGGGTCACATGGTCACGAATCTCCACATCTTTCGAAAGGATGGCATCCGTCTGAAGCGCCAGAAGGAGGCTTTTGCCCTGGTCCAGCACATAGATTTTCTCGCGCTGCTTTTCGGCGAAAGTCAGGGCATACACGCCCACTACAAGGGCGAAGAGCAGGGAGCCCGCAACCGCCACGACTGTCAGGCGGTTCTGGCTTTTGAAGGACTTCTCGATGTCCTTCGTCATGGATAGAATCTTATTCATAGTCAATGCGTTTTATTTGAATTTTCCAAGAAGCATCGCGCCCTTCTGCGCGGTGGTGGCAATGCCGCGGTTGACGTCGCTCGCACCGCTGCCGGAGATAATCCAGGAGGCCATCTGCGGCACGGCCAGCAGGCAAATCAGCGTCACCAGGTCCATCACGATAAGGTGCAGCGGGAATCCCAGCTGCGAGAGGTTCGGTGCGCTCCAGTATGCCGCAAGCATCGCATCCTTGAGCTTGAAGTTCACAAAGTCGATGAGCGCCGCCATAGGGCACCAGAACGAAATCTGGATGTAGCGGGCAATCCATACGCTGATGTTGTTCCCGAAACCCGGCATCAGCGACAGGGCAAAGACAAACGGGCCGATGAGCCCGAGTATGATGAGATAGATGTTGCTCACCGCCAGCAGGATGTACTGCACCAGTTTGACAATGACGGAAATCAGTGCGGAAATGATATTCCCCACATTGTTCATCACCATCCCCACCTTGCCACTCACGAATCCTTTCACGCCGGCCCAGAGCCGTTTGAAGAAGCCCGGCTTCTTTCCTTCCTGAATGGTGGCTTCGGCCAGGGATTCCGCCACGGCCGACGTCTCATAGGAAAGGGCGTCCACGGTGGTGTTGGACTTGTTGTTTTCCATCTCCGCATCGAACTGGCCCACCAGCGTTTCCTCCTTGGTCTTATCCTCGATGGAGGAATAAACGTCATTCACCTTACCCCAGAGGCCGGAAGGGTCCTTATCGACGCTGGCCGATATGGCCTTGGTGACGGTGTGGGTGATGCTGTCGAAGGGCACCAGAACGAACGAGTAGAAGTTGCAGGTCAGGAACAGGACGATGAGCGTCCGTACCACCGCCCGCATATCCAGGCGCCCGTACGGGTCGTTCAGCATCTTGTTGTACCAGGTAATCAGTGAGAAGCTCGCGGCGATGCACGCCACGGCGCAGGCCATACTATAGATGGCGCTATGGTCGCCGGTGAAGATGCTCAGCTTGATTTGCTGCAGCATATCCGGATAGTTCAGTTTTATCGATGCCATGGCGCTACCAGTTGATTTTGAAGGCGTCCTCCAAGGAGTCGTAGGCTTCGGCCAACCGCATTCCGCGGTCGATGTCCTCGTAGGAGACCCGGATGTGGTTGTACATGGCGGCGTTGGCCTTGCTGATCTGCCGGTTGCACTCGGCCAGCTGGGCCATGCGCTCCTCTTCGCTCACCTGGGACTTGCTGTCCAGATACTCCCGGGCGCGTTTGACTTCGCGAGAAGCGTAGAGCAAGTATTGGAATCCCTCGTTCACCATCGAGCGCCCCTGGGCATAGGAAATCTGCTTCCCGTTCAGGTCCCGGACACGGTCCACGTACTTGACGAACATGGAGGCCATCTGCTCATAGTTCTTGGCCATCTGGATGACCGACTGGGCCTTGAAGATGTCGCCCCGGACCTCCTTGTAACGCTTGTTCATCTCCTCCAGAAACTCCAGCTGCTCCTTGGCAACGCCGAGATTTTGGAGGAACTGTTCCGTGTTGATGACCATATTGTCGCCGTCCTGCAGGAAGCCCAGGATGGACTGTGCCAGGTTCGATGCGTCGAAGGTGGCAAATTGGGCCGATGCCCGCTGCGAAGTGCTGAATATCAGGGCAATGCAGAGCCCCGTCACGTAAATCAATCTTCTCATTTTGCATCCTCCTTAATCTTTTTTCGTCAGTTTACGTATCGCCTTGATGTAGCTGCCGCCGGATTTCTCCACGGCCGCGGCGAGGCGAATCTTGTCTTTCTTGGCCGATGAAAAAGCAATCTGCTCTTCCGGAGAAACCTCCAGCCGCATCACGAAGGACTTCTTATTGCCAAGGTTGAAGAACACCTCGCGGCCGGAAGTTCCCGGTACGCGCAGGCGGTTCAGGGAAAGCACCATTCCCTTGTCATCTTCGGACAGGGACAGCTGGGCCGCCAGTTCATCGAACTTGTTGATGTATTTGGTCTGGTCCAGCAGAATCTTCACACCCGAGTTCTCCACAATGGAGTCCTTAATGATGGGCGAAGAAATGATGTCTTTCAACTCCTGGGTAACGACCATGGCCGCCGTGCGGTGCTTTCGGGCCGTCTTCCAGAGTTCCAGCATGTAGGTGGCCATCTGGGTGCCCATGATGGCCTTCCAAGCCTCCTCGATACACATCACCTTGAAGTCATTGTTGCTGGACATCTTCTCCATGAAGGCGTCCATGATGACCAGCGTAGTGATGGGATAGATGACAGGGTCGCCCTTGATATGGTCAATTTCGAACACCACAAAACGGTCCTCCAGAATGTTCACGCTCTCGCTGGAGTTCAGCAGGTAGTCATAAGGCCCTCCCTTGTAGAACTGCTCCAGGGAGATGAGGTAATCCTTCAAGTCAAAGTATTCCTTCCCGGCCTCTTCGGCTTTGAGAAGGTCCCCGAAAACGTCGCGCACGTACTCAAAATAGTCGTTGAAAACGGGGTCGTCGCCCTCCGGCCACTGGCGCAGGAACTGGCTGATGCTCTCCCTGACATACTTCTCGGCAGAGCTGCTGATTTCCACCTTGCCGTTCTTCCATAGCGTCACCATAAGGGTGAACAGGAAGTTCATCGCCTCGCTGTCTGCCTGGCTGAATCGCTTGACATTGCGGAAGGGGTTAAACGATATCGGTTTTCCCTTCTCGAAGGTGTAGTAGGTGCCATCCTTACCGCCGGATTCCTCCTTGATGATATGGCAAAGGGCCCTATAAGAGTCACCCACATCGATCAGAAAGCAGTGCTGCCCGGCCACATAGCAGCTGCGCAGGTACTTGTTCATAAAGAAGGATTTACCGGAACCGGAAGGACCGAGAAGAAACACGTTGTAGTTCTCGATGAGACCGGTGTCCAAGGCCTTTTCCTGAATGTCAAAGCGCTGCGGAACCAGCCGGATGCGGTCGCTCATCTTGAGTACGCCGTCTGCGATTC
>DGVM01000196.1 GCA_002395925.1 Bacteroidales bacterium UBA4284 | reverse complement strand
GCATGGCTTCGTAGATGGCGATGAGCTCGGGACTTCCGCACTCGTAGCAGTGGATGCTGCTCTCGCAGGAAGCCTTGCTGAGACTCCCCAGCCACTCGATATTACCTGTCTCCCAGGCGGTTATACCCTCTCGGACGCGCTTGTGCTCGCCGTAGAAATGCTCGGCCCTGCGGGCAAAGCGCGGCGGCATTTCGTCGCGGTGACGCTTGAACATGCTTTCTGGCACGTCGCGAAGGAAAGTCTTGTCGTGGGTCTTGAGCGGCACGTTTTCATAGGCCTGGACTATCCAGGCGGCCGTCTTACATTCGGTCACCCTAAGGTTGTAGTCGCTGCTCACAAGGCTCCTGGTAAGGCCGCTGAAGAAGATACCGAGTTCGAAATCGGGCATCACAGGGTTACGCGGAATGAGGCGGTACTCGTTGCTCTCGCAGTCGAGCATCAGCAGGTGGTCCTTGCGGCCCAGGGCTATGCAAGCCTGGTCGAGCAGGCCGTTGTTGAGCCCGATGTACTCGCGTTCGGCCTCGGAAGCTATCTTCATGACCTCGAAAGGTTCGAGGGTGATGTTGTTGGCCCTGGCAAAAGCCATCACGTACGCAATAAGCACCGCCGCGCTGCTGCTCAAGCCGCCTACCGGAAGCGATCCGCGGATGACGCCGTTGATGCCGGTACTAAGCCGGAAGCGTTTCTGCAGGGCGAACTTGGCACCGCGTGCATAGTCGCCCCAGTCTCCCTGGCGTACGAGGGTGGGGGTTGCGATGTCGAAGGCGACGTCGCCGGTGAAAGTCTCGCTGCGTAGAGTGACGGCACTGCCGCTGACAACGTCGAACCACAGATCGACGCCTTTGTCAATCGCGAATCCGGTCACCAGTCCTTTCTGGTGATCGACATGCGCACCAAGGGGGCACACACGGTAAGGACTGAAAATGTGATACTGCATTATTTCAACGGATTATTGTCCGACTTGTACCACTGCGCGAACTTGGCAATGCCCTCGGGCAGGCGCACATGGGGCTTGTAACCGATTTCGGCTTCCAGAAGGGATGTGTCGGCATTGGTCTGATAGACATCGCCCTGCTGCATGGGGAGGAACACCTTCTGCGCCTCGCGCCCCATGGCTTTCTCGAGTTCGGAGATGAAGTCCATAAGCTTGACGGGATGCGAGCAGCCGATGTTGTACACCCTGAAAGGCAGGCCGTGCGCGTCAGGCCCGGGAATGCGGTCCACGCATCCTATGGTGCCCTCCACGATGTCGTCGATGTATGTGAAGTCGCGTATCATGTCGCCGCCGTTGAAGACCTTGATGGGCTCACCCTTGCTGATTGCGCTCGCAAAGAGCATCGGAGCCATGTCGGGACGGCCCCAGGGACCGTACACCGTAAAAAAACGCAAGCCGGTCATGGCAATGCCGTAGAGCTTGCAGTACGCGTGCGCCATGAGTTCGTTGCTTTTCTTGGTGGCGGCGTACAGGCTCACGGGGGCGTCGGTCTTGTGAGACTCGGAATACGGCACCTCGGTGTTGAGTCCGTACACGCTGCTGGAAGAGGCATAAACCAGATGCCCGACGCCGTTGTTGCGGCAGGCCTCGAGTATGTTGAGGAAGCCTGTGAGGTTGCTCTGCAGGTATGCGTAGGGGTTGGTGATGCTGTAGCGCACTCCCGCCTGGGCGGCAAGGTTGACCACCTTGTCGAAACGCTCCGAGGCAAAGAGTTCGTCGACGGCCCGCTTGTCGGCGAGGTCGGACTTCACGAAGCGGCAGCCCGATAGGAGCGAGGAGCGGAACATGCCTGCAGACTGCAGGGCGGGGCAGGTTTCACGGCGTGCGGCGGACTGTATTGCGGCCGCATCGAATCCGCATTCGGACAGGCGCCCGTACTTGAGCCGGACGTCGTAGTAGTCGTTGATGCTGTCGAGTCCGACGACCTCATCGCCCCTGCGGGCGAGTTCGTACATGAGGCGGGAGCCTATGAAGCCGGCGGCTCCGGTAACGAGTATCTTCATTTTGCGTACTTGATTTTTGCTTGTTCGTAGGTATCGAGGCTGCCGATGTCGAAACGTCCGGCAGGCATCTCCCATGCATGCAGCACGGAGACGTCCGCAAGATAGCGGGCAAGGTTGCCGGGGGCGTCGAAACCGCAGCCGTGCTCCAGGCACTCGCGGATAAGGGGGAGGTCCGACTTGCAGTAGATGTAGAAGGGAGGGACTGCCCAGTGGGAGGCGGGTTCCTGCGGCTTTTCCTGCATCAGGAGCACCTTGCCGTCGGCATCGAGCGTCACTACGCCCGTGCGGCGCAGCTTTTCGACCGAAGGTTCGGCATGGCACATTATCATCGACGTGCCCTTGAGTGCGGCCGCTTCAACGAAACCGCTCAGGCTGAAGTCGAGGATGTTGTCGGCGGCAAGGACGAAAATGTCCTCGTCGATGCCGTAGCGTTCGATTGCAAGCAGGAGGTCCCTCACGGCGCCAAGGCGGGTTTCGTTGGTGGAAGTGCCGTCGTCGAGTATCGAAACGCTCTTGCGGGAACGGACCCCGGGGCAGTCTGAAGACAGCCTCTCGTCCGCCCAGCGCTGGAACAGCGGGGCGAAACGGTGGTTGGTAACTACGATGTGCGAGTCTATTGAGTCGATGCCGTCCAGGTCGTCGAGGAGACGTCCGAGGATGGTGTTGCCTCCGATTTCGAGGAGAGGTTTGGGGAAATTCTCCGTCAGCGGGTAGAGGCGGGTTGCGTAGCCTGCGGCCAATATGATTGTTTTCAAGTGAAGTGGTTTTGCTGATTCTGTCGGCTGAAGGGTATACCTTCCCCTCCTCGGCCACCAGCGTGTGCTGAAGCCGACGAGGCCGGGTCATCGGGAGCTGACACCTCCCGGAAGGTCCGTGCTCCCATCCGAGAGCGGTATCACTGACCCCTTCCTTTCCGAACAGGTCGGAAATTCAGGCAAATATAGCAATAATAATCGGTTTTACGAATAATATATAAAGGGCCCGGAAACAAATGAACCTAATAGTTTTCAGGCAAACAACCATGTGGCGCATGCATAGACGCGGTTATCCCCTTCCGCGGCGGGGAAAAAAGCGTTTCGGCTTTGTTTCGATTGCGCCGCGAAAGGGGAAAAATCGGGTACAGAGAACTACTCTTCAGGAGCGGCAGGAGCCTCAGGTGCTGCAGGGGCTTCGGGTGCTGCGGGAGCCTCGGGAGCGGGGCATCCACAGGCTGCCTTGGCGGCAATCTTGTCTGCGAAAATCTCGTCTGCCTTGTCGGAGAAGTGCTTGTACATGATGCCCTCAATGGCAACGAGAGCGGCAAACATAAGCAGGTCTACGGCAACGATGAGGATGCCGAAAAGGACGCTTATAAAACTCACGTTGATTGCGCTTGATATAGCACTCAGGATACCGACGACGATGCCGAAGAGAAGGCTTACGACAATGATGATCCAGAAAATGGTCCACTTCTCTCCGTCAGTGGCTTTCCAGCTGACCTTGAGGCACTTGGTGGGAGAAAGGCCCTTGTCGAGGAAGAAGTACATCGCAAATCCCCATGCGATACTGACTACAAGTCCGGGAATGAACATGAAGGCCATTGCGGCGGTGATACCCATGGTCATAAGGCCCATAAGGAGGAAGTAATCACCGAGGTTCTTGCGGTTCTCGGCGTTGAAGATGTCCAGAGGGTTGATTACTTCGCCGCGGCCTATCTTGATAATAGCCTTCTGCAGGCCGATGGTAGTACCGACGTTGAGATAAGGAATCCAGACGGTGAGCACATAAAGGATGACCATCACAAGAAGGGACGGGATGTTCTTGAGGCCATAAAGGATGCCTTCCTTTATGGTAGGGACGATTTGAAGATTTTGTGTTGCCATTATACTGAAGGTTAAAAAATGAATTGCACTTTCAAATCACCTGCTAATCTAAGCATTATGAGGAATAAAACAAAATATTTTCGGCTGATGGTCAACGAATTTGTATCTCGAATCCTTCGTCGGCGAGCGGACTCACGAGACGCGAAAGCTCCCCGGTGCTAATCTTCTCCAGGCCCAAAGCCGGAGTGGGCCGGTCGATGGAATAAACCTGCACGAGGCGAGGACGCAGGCGCCTCACTATACCCATCCACGGCAGCAGCACCTCGGGAGATGAGGAATCGAACCAGTATTCCATCGTTGCATTTGGGTCGCCGGAAGCACGTTTTTGGGCTCGAAGGAACATTGTCTGCAGGATGAAGTCCCCGTTGAAGCGTTCCAGAGCCTCCACCGTCCGCTCCACGCTGTAACCCGGCGCAGGACGGTTGATCAGCGAGGCAAGGGCGTCGGTGGGCGCATCTATTTTCATAATAGGATTGTCAACTTTTCGCAGCGCCTCGAATACGCTGTCCACATGCGCCCGAGTGGCGTTGGAAAGCACCGACACTTTAGCCGACGGACAGAAGGCGTCGCGCAGGCGCAGCGTGTCATCGATAATCTGCGGGAAATCAGGGTTAAGCGTAGGTTCGCCGTCACCGCTGAAGGTTATGGAATCGATGCGTGTGCCTTCCAGCAGCAGCGCCGTCAGCTTGTCCTCAAGGGCACTGCGCACACGGGCCGCATCAGGCAGCTCGGAATCGCCGCGTCCGTCGGCATTCCAGCCACATTCGCAATAGATGCAGTCGAAGTTACAAATCTTGCCTTTGGTAGGCAGCAGGTTGATTCCCAGGGAGTTACCCAGGCGGCGGCTGTGGATTGGGCCGAATACAGTGTCTTCTCTTAACATGGTTCGCGCGGGATACGGATGGCACTCCCCTGATACTCGGTTCGCACGCCGGTTCGTCATCCCCTTTGCAAAGGTGCGAAATATTTCCTTCGTTTAGAAATAATTTGCCATCTTTGTGAGCATGGTACACCTGATGGCAGTCATCAACATCTCCCCCGATTCTTTCCATGCTCCGAGCAGGGCGTGGGAGGACGGAGGAGCCAATGTTGCAGCGGCAATCGCCCGCATACGGGAATTCGCCGCCGCAGGTGCAAGCATTATCGACCTGGGTGCGGTCTCTACCCGCCCCGGCGCCCCGGAAGTGACGCTGGACGAAGAATGGAGACGCCTCTCTCCGGTGCTCGAAGCTCTTGCCGGCTCGAATCTTCTGCAGCAGCTCGGCCTGAGAGTCTCGATAGACACCACGAGGGCGGAGATCATCCGCCGGGCCAGCATATTGATTGACAAGCTGATAGTAAACGACATCTCGTCCGGAGAAGACGACCCCGAAATGCTTCCCACCGCCGCCGCTCTTGGACTGACATTCGTAGCGATGCACAAACGCGGAAAGCCGGCGACAATGGATTCGCTCACAGACTATCACGACGGCGTGATGGCGGAACTGATACGCTACTTCGGGGACTTCGAGGCGCGCGCCGCAAGGGCCGGACTCAGCGACTGGATACTCGACCCGGGACTAGGCTTCGCAAAGACGCCCCGGCAATGCTGGGAAATCCTCTCCCGCCTCAAGGAACTGCTCGTCTTCGATCGTCCTGTCCTCATTGGAGCCGCCGACAAACGCTTCACCCGCAGCGTCCCCCAGTGGGTCCCTCGCGAACTGGAGCCCGCCCCCGAAACGGACGCCGACGGAACCGACATCGCCAACGCACTCGCAGTGCGCAACGGAGCGTCAATATTAAGAGTCCACAGAATCTGAACGTCATGAATGCAGAATTCGAACTGATAGAACGCATAAAGAACGGCATCAAGGTCCCCGCAGGCATAACCGGAATTGGCGACGACTGCGCCATAATTCCCCAGCAGCAAGGGCTCGATACACTGGTTACCGCCGACCTGCTGGTCGAAGGCCGTCACTTCCTGCTCGAAGACGCAAACCCAGAAGACCTGGGCTGGAAGAGCGCCGCGGTGAATATCAGCGACATAGCAGCAATGGGCGGACGACCGCTTGCGGCATTCCTCTCCATTGCCTTGCCCTCTCATCTTACCGGCAAATGGGCAGACCGATTCGCAGCAGGCTTCAAAGAAGCGTGCTCGGCTTATGGCGTTTCATTGCTGGGAGGCGACACATCGGCGTCCGACGACAAGGTCTTCATCAACGTGACCCTGCTTGGACAATGCCCTCACGGCAAGGCACTTAAACGCTCCGGAGCCGTACCCGGCGACATCATCTTCGTAAGCGGCCCCCTGGGAGATTCAGCCGCAGGCCTGAAGCTTATCCTCGAAGGAAAAGGGGCAGAATCCCCAGTACTGACAAGCCGTCATTACCGCCCCGAACCACGTGTAGAACTTGGACAGCTTCTGGCCGCAACGCCGGGTATTCACGCAATGATGGACATCTCCGACGGAGTGGCGGCAGACCTCCCTCACATACTCGAAGAGTCCCGTTGCGGAGCCTCCGTAGATACCACAAAAATTCCTGTATCACAAGAGCTTAAAGCGATTTGCAAAAGCCACGGCTGGCCCCCCCTCACCCTTGCCCTTGACGGCGGAGAAGATTACCAGTTGCTCTTCACGGCAGCACCCGGAACCCCACTGCCCCAAGGCTGCACGGCAATAGGCACAATCGAAGCCGAACCCGGCCTCCGCTGGCTTGGCACCGACCGATCCTTCCAAGGATTCAAACACTTCTGACTGCAAGGAGATTCCTCGACAAGCTCGGAATGACAGAGCAATACTCTATATATCTGATTGTTATTGAATATCATTCTTGAAAAGCGACGGAGGACGAAGTGCTTCCAAAGGCATTGGCCCTTACGAACTGTCTTTGGAGGCACTTCGTTCGCAGGAGCGGTAATGAATGACAGAGCAAGCTCGAATTATCAAAAATAATAACTATCTTTGGAAACTACGACACACATAAATTAATTAAAAGAATATGGCCAACAAGTATGCGGGCACCCAGACCGAGAAAAACCTGGAAGCAGCGTTCGCCGGCGAATCTCAGGCGAGAAACAAATACACCTACTTTGCATCAGTAGCAAAAAAAGAAGGCTTCGAGCAAATGGCAGCCATCTTCCTGCAGACCGCAGACAACGAAAAAGAACACGCCAAACTCTGGTTCAAAGAACTCGAAGGCATAGGCAACACGGCAGAGAACCTCGCAGCGGCGGCCGCAGGCGAGAACTACGAATGGACTGACATGTACGAAAGCTTCGCCAAGACTGCAGAAGAAGAAGGCTTCAAAGCCCTCGCCGCCAAATTCCGCATGGTCGCAGCCATCGAAAAGAGACACGAAGAGCGCTACAGGGCACTTCTCAAGAACATCGAAGCACAGCAGGTCTTCGAAAAGAGCGAAGTGAAAGTATGGGAATGCCGCAACTGCGGACACATCGTAGTCGGCACCAAAGCACCCGAAATCTGCCCGGTCTGCGCCCATCCAAAAGCCTACTTCGAAATCACAGCAGAAAACTTCTGATAAAAAAAAGCTACGGTCCCAAGGCCGTAGCTTTTTTTATTGACGAACGCGAAGGCTACTCCTCCGGCCCGAACATAGGATCCCATGCCGGCAGCATAACAGGCTCCTGCTTAAGCATCTCGAGCACGTCGGCAGGCACAAAACGGCGCTCCACCACAAGGCGGAACATATACTCGTCGAACCACTCGTCGGTCATGATGATATTACCCTTGTAGCCGCTGGAAGCGCCCCAACTGTTCTCCACCATCCACTTGCCGGGCTTCCCGTCCTTCAAATCCACGGCAATCAGCGTCATAGCATGACTGGAGCCGCTGGCATGCGTCTGTATGCGCTGCTTCTTATCCATAGTGAAATCCACACCGAGCAAAGACTCGTAATCGAAATTCTTAAGGTCGGCAACTCCCCTCTTCCTGTCCAGGAACTTGCCCACGTCGCAGCTGAAATACATCGCCACGCCGGCCTTGATGGAAGCGACGGCCATCTCCTTTATGCGTGCGACCGGCAGATTGACGTACAGCCAATTCTGGCCGTCATACACATGCCTGTCGTACTGAATCTCGTAAACCTTTCCGTACTCGCGGGAAGGATCGTTCATGAGCATCACATATCCTCCCTCGAGGTCGTAGCCCAGAAGTTCGCGATAGAATTGCACGGGAGTTACGGTGCGCCCCTCCCATTCGAATTCTGCAGGAGGCACACCAAGGCACAATGAGAGAATGTGATACACGTCGGCAAGCATCTGCGTCTTGCGCTCCTGCATGCTGGCGTCCAGTTGGGCCGCAGCCTTCTTGGCACGGGCGCCGCGAAGCAGTGCGATGCCGGATTCGTCGTACATTCCGCGAAGCTCGAGCCCGTACTGACGAAGAAGGGTACGCAGGTGGCCCGACATCTGCGAAGTGCTGTTCGACGCCAGGGTCTCCGGCATGACGTCGGCAGGTACGAGACCATACTTGGTCACCAGATTGGCGACGCCGGTAAAGGTTCCGCCGTCTCCTATCGGATTGCTCATCAACCAGTCAACCTCGCGGGAATCCAGCTCCTGGGCGCGTGTGTCGATGATTGCCTGCAGGAACAGATTGGCCTTCTCCAGCTGGTCCCAGAAGAAGCAGTAGTTCTGGCTGAACTGGAAGTCGCCAAGATCGTACTTCTGGATTGCCGCCGCACGGAGCACGTTAAGCCCCGTAAAGAGCCAGCAGCGCCCGCTCTGCTTCTGGTCGGTGATGCCCTTTGTGGGCACCCGGTCGCTGAAGCGGGTGTCTATCATAGCCGCAGCTTCCGCGTTGATTGCCAATGTGTTGAGCGGCGTCTGACCAATGGCGTTGCGGAGGGCCTTGTCGGAAGCGTCAGACTTCCAGCCCTGCGCGATGCGGGATAGCATTTCAGGCGTGATGCCGCCTTCCTGCGCAAAGGACGCCAGCGGCAGAAGCGCCAGCGCAATAGCAATTAAACGTTTCATTTTCTGACAATTATTCTTTCGATGCGGCGTGGCACCGAGGTTAATATTTCGTAAGGGATGGTATCAAGCAGGCCGGCGAGTTCGCTTACCGTAGGGTCTTCGCCGAATATGGTCACAGTGTCTCCCGGGTTGCAAGGGATGCCGGTAACGTCGAGCATGGTCATGTCCATGCAGATGTTGCCAATGGTCGGAGCCCGTTTGCCCGCGATGGAGAACGAAGCCCTTCCGCAACCGAGGTGCCTGTTGATGCCGTCGGCGTAGCCCACCGGAATGGTGGCGATGCGCGTGCCTTCCGGAGAAACGTGCCCGTGGCGTCCGTAGCCCACGGTACCGTCGGTCAGATTCTTTATCTGCAGTATCTTGACCTTGAGGCTTGCGACCGGAGCAAGACTGACTTGCGGCAGCGCGCTCACGCCGTAGATGCCTATTCCGAGCCTGACCATATCATGCTGATACTGAGGGAAACGCTCGATACCGGCAGAATTGAGTACATGCCACATGGGACGATATCCGAGGGAGTCGGTGAGGGCCTGGGCGCCTTGCTCGAAGAGACGTATCTGACCAAGGGTGAACTCATCCTGGGACGGGTCTTCGGCAACGGCGAGATGGGAATAGACCGACCGCACTTTGACCTGCGGGTGAGAGGCCAGGAATTCAAACAGCGCCGGCAGTTCTTCGGGCACGAAACCAAGCCGGTGCATGCCCGTATCGAGCTTGATGTGTATGGGGAAGCCGACGATGCCGCGTTCCTCCAACTGCTCGCATAAAGCGCTGAGGGTGTAGAGGTTGGGTATGCCGGGCTCGAGCCGGTAGTCTATTATTTCCGGGAAGAAGTCGGTTCCTGCGGTAAGCACCAGGATCGGCAGCGAAATACCCGAGCGGCGCAGTTCGACGCCCTCGACAGGAAGCGCAACTGCAAAATAATCTGCACCTTCGGCCTGCATCATGGAGGCGAACTGGGTTGCTCCATGCCCGTAGGCATTGGCCTTTACGAGCACCAGAAGTTTGGTCGAAGGGCGCAGCAGTCCGCGGAAATAGCGGTAGTTCCTGCGAGCCGCAGGCAGGCTCAGTTCGAGCCGCGAAAAGTCATTAGCTCCGTTCATTGGGCAAACGCAACTATTTCTCCTTTAACCACTTCCTTGCCCTGAGCTGCAGTAACCGCAACGATGCGGCCGCTCCTGGCAGGAATTATCTCCTCCATGCCGTAACGCGTCTGTACGTATCCGCAGGCTTTGCCGGCCTCGACCGGAGTACCGGCAACAGGCGCCGTGGAAGCCTCTTCGACGTCGATCTGCCAAAGCATGCGCCCCCCTGCCGGAGCCTGTATGGGGGTGGCAAGAGGGAACTTTTTCTGATACTCTTCGATGTCGAAAGCAGGCACCTCAACCACGGGGCGTTTGACCGTTATGGGGGCTCCGGCCTTGGCCTTAAGTTCCTCAAGGTCATGCTGGAAGCGCTCACGTGCGACACCGCTGCGGTAGTCTCGGTACTGCCTTTCGTGCATGGCAAGTTCGAAGAGTTCCTCGTCGTCGGGGCCGCAGTCCCAGCCTTCGTCCGCCATCATGCGGCGGAACTTGGGAAGCTCGTCGGGATATTCGTCCTGAGGGTTGCCGGTGTAGAATTCGAGGCCCTTTTCCTTTGCGAGTGCGATTATTTCGGGTGCCAGAGGACCGGGGAGCCTGCCCATCTTGCCGAGTATCATGCCCCATGTGTCTTTGTCGATGCTGCTGAAACGGGGCTTGCCCTGGGCCTGTGCGAACAGGTTCATGAGCGCCGTATTCTTGACGTACTGGCTGAACGGGGTCACGAG